>JAQBVM010000526.1 GCA_027623095.1 Verrucomicrobiota bacterium | reverse complement strand
GGCACTGTTGTGATAATTCGCGGGAAGATCAATCCACGGATTGCCTCTCTCCAGTTCCGTGGTAAAACACCCCGCATCGTTAATGCTGTCAGGCTGTTCGTCCACATACACCCAAGTTTCGGTAGGACCTGGGTCGGTTAGTCCGGACATTTTCCGGGTGTAATCGGGGAAATCGCGACATCCCCAGGCATTGGAATCATCGCCGATGCGAATATTGCCGGAGACACTGCGAACGCGCTCGGTCCATCCTTTGGACTTTTGAGCTTGGCTAACCTTGTTGTCCGACGGGCATTTGAAGATGTTTTTCGCATTCGAGAAATAGATCGCCAAGTTGGAATATCTTGGATCCAGCAGATACTGGACGTTGGTGTTATGAGGGGACGTGCCCCAGTCGAGCCAGCCCGTGACCCAAGCTCCATTGGCTACCCCGGAACCATGACGGGCAGTCGGGAAGCTATCCTCGTTGTCACCCAAATACATATGGGTGGCAAGCATGAGCTGTTTGGTGTTGTTCATGCATAAAATGCCTTTGGCTTTTTCTTTTGCCTTGCCTAATGCCGGTAACAACATTCCCGCCAGAATCGCGATAATGGCGATCACAACCAGAAGTTCGATCAGGGTGAAACCGGATTTCTTAATGCTGGCGTTGTTGGGAAACCTATTCTTACGGATCATGAATCTATTCATAACGTATCGTCGCTCTTTTGTTGGTTGTTAGTGAAGCTTGCGGATCATAGGCGGTTCACAATGCCACGTCAATCTACGGTTTCAACTTCAATTCCGCCGAGTCTCAATACTTTGGCGATCCACAGGGCTTATCCCAAACGCTGCCAGAATATTGCAGGTTTGAGAACTGTGCGTCTCGCTGCACATATTCGGCGAGGCAGAAGTTGAACCCCTTTCTCGGTGTCGCTGTGTCGCTACGAATATTTTAATCGTTTCATGAGCAGGGAACACCTCCAAGTATCGGACGCTGCAACTCAGACACAGTGGAGGCAACGGCGGTGTCGGTTGCAGGGCCGTGGAGGACAACGGAAGCGGAAACGGAAAACTCGAATCGCCTCTTTTTGCGTGACAAGGAGCTTGGCGCCCGTATATTCCACGTTTCTTTCGACGACCCTATCGTCTAGAGGCCTAGGACACCGCCCTTTCACGGCGGCAGCACGGGTTCGAATCCCGTTAGGGTCGCCACTTGATTGATCAACTCCAAACAAAATTCCGATCGCCGAGTGTTGCAAGGAGCGGATTCCTAAGGTCCGTTTTGTTGTACAAAAGCCGCTTGCCTTCCAAATCTTGCACACTGCCTCCCGCGGCTTCCACAACACATTGCGCCGCCGCCGTGTCCCATTCCATCGTCGGCACATCGCGCAAGTAAAGATCCGCTTTGCCTTCCGCCACCAAGCAGAACTTCAGAGAACTCCCCATGCTCCGGGTTTCAGCCCTCGGAAACCGCTCCAGAAGCGCCGCGACTTGCGGTCCCGCGTGATCGCGACTTGCCACAAAACTCAACTTCGATCGATCGGCCGTGCGCGTTCGAATCAGCGCAGAGGCCCCGCCGTCGTCCACGCGAAATGCGCCGGCGGTCCGCTCCGCCCAATACATCAGCTTCATTGCGGGCGCATACACAACTCCCAACACAGGTTCGCCGTCCTCTATCAAGGCGATGTTCACCGTGAATTGCCCTGACTGTTTGATGAATTCTTTGGTTCCGTCCAGGGGATCGACCAGCCAAAGCCGCCTCCAGGTCAAACGATCGAGCACGTCTTCTTTCGAAGATTCCTCGGAGAGAACCGGGATCTCTTGATTCAATCTGTGGAGCTCTTCGCAAATGAATTCATGCGAGGCCATGTCGGCGCGCGTGAGCGGTGATTGATCCGACTTCGTTTCGATTAACTGCCGCTCACTGTAGTGCTTAAGAATCTCGTTTCCGGCGGAAACAGCGATTTCCCTGATTCGTTCAATCATCCGCGCGATTAAATCTTACCGAAAGGAAAGCCACGTCTTCATGACACCAACCCACATTCCCGGGCGCTTTGGATTGGCGTTGAAATCGGCGGTGACCCAGACTTTTTCCTTCGCCATTCTCTCGGCGTGCCCGTCATAGAAAGCAAGGTTCGCGCCCTCGTTATGACGGTACAGGGTCGGCCCCCCTGTTCCCGCGTCTTTATAGGCCTGGACACTCCCTTTTTGACCCAGCTTATCCCATCCTTTTGTGTAATCGGCACCCTGCCACTTAGACCACCAATCGTGCCCGTCATGAAAAATAATCTTCTGCGAAGGCTGTTCCACCGCGCTCAAACGATGTCCCGCGTGATCGCTACTCGCGAGAGACCAACTCCGTCCGCCCGAGGGATACCAATCCTCGAAGTTATAACTGTAGCTGGTGAGCGTGCCTCTGTTGTCCGCGTTCGAGGCTCGGGGATTGTTCGCGTAAGCATACAGCGCCGGATTCCAAATCGCCTTGTCCGACGGGCATCGATAATCGGTCGGTGTCTGCACAATCGAGTTTCCCTGATTCGCGTACCCGATGATGTCTCGGAACTGTAGATTCGCCATCCAGATTTGCGTGCCTCCACCGGCGCGAAGATCAATCAAAGGAACGCTCTGATCGTCGTGATCTGTCGCGTAAATCACATTGGCGATTGAGAACTGGCGCAAGTTATTCAAGCAACCCGCGCGATGTCCGGCGGCCTTTGCTTTCTGCAACGCCGGAAGCAGCATTCCCGCAAGAATCGCAATGATGGCGATGACGACGAGCAGCTCGATCAGGGTGAATCCACCGCGATTAGAAAAACTCCATCGCATGGTGTTCTTGAAATCTTTTGTCTTCATAGAATCTTCGGCTTGATGTTGCGCGCTTCTGTTTTGCGGGATTAGGAGCGGAATCATAGAGAGACAGAGAGGAAAGTGCAATTCGTAAGATTCGAGTTTCTCCACCTTCCCCCTTGTCAGTCCGGTGGGGCGACACTCTGTGGAGCCCTGCTATGAGAAGCGTCAAGCGTCGATTTCTCGGGTTTTAGTTTA
>JAQBVM010000525.1 GCA_027623095.1 Verrucomicrobiota bacterium | reverse complement strand
CGAGAGTCGTCGGCGTCCTTCTTGGCGGAAGTGCGGAGGGTGGTCTGCCCTCATTCGGAGATGCGCCCGCTGACTTCCGCGCGCAAAGCAAAATCTACGGTGCGATCACTTCGATCGTTTGAATTTTCCCGTGAAAAGGTAGTTCATCACGAGCGTCGTAATATAGGAGGTGACATGGAGAGGAAATGCAACATCTCCGCTTTTCACGTGCAGTTCTAATTCATCGCATCGCTTAATCAGCTTCGCGAGCAACTGATTGACCGTGTATTTCTTTTCATTTGTCCAGAGACAAACCGAACTTAAGATTTGTCTCCGATGGCTTTTCAACGTACGCGAAGCTTTCGCGTTACCGGACTCACCCGGACTTCCGGAAAAAATCCTCCGCAGGTCTTTGTCGTAAAAATCGGGATACGATTCCTCGTAGAGCTGGCGTTTCTGCGCGTAGAAATCCTTTAACTTCACATCAAGAAAATTGAATTCCGACGCTCGAAACTTTGGCTGATGGACCGGCTGTTTTCCGGCGATGGACTGCATTAGTTCATCCACATACTCCAGCTTCCGAAGCGCGTTCCACCCTCGGTAACGTTCCCGCCAATCCAAGTCCGGAGTTAGCCACACGGCAAATGTCTCCGCAAAGTCTTCGTCAGGGTGACTCTGCGCATACCAATCGTCCAGATGAAGAACATAGGAACGGCTGTAAGGCCTGGGTCGGTACGTATCTGTTTCTTTCGTGGAAGCGAGTCCGAAATTTTGCTGCCATTTCTTCTTTCGATTCAACCGATACGCAAATGAGTAAGCATGCCCCGCTTCGTGGCGCATCAATCGCATAAACCACTGTTTGGTGTCCCCTTCAACTTCCAGGATCATCTTTCTCTCAAGTCTCCGCAGCCGGTCGTGCGTTAGGAAAAACGGAATAAAGATCGCGGGAATGCCAACGGGACAAAACCACTCGTCCCCGACAAAACAAGGAGGAAAAAACGTCAGACCTTTCTGTGAAAGCTCGATGTACAGCTCGTCGATCAGCGGTTCCAGTTCGCTTCCATAAAGCTTCAAGTTAAGCTGCGAAATATTCCTTTCAAAAAGCTCGTCGTCGCTGAGATTCGACCAATCTTGAAGATCCACACACTGAATATAGCAATGCACACGCCCTGGTCACTTTGAAAACCGAGTTCGCCAAAATTCTCCAATAAATGCTTAAGATATTTACCATTAGGGTATTATGGATTCCTGAGCAGCTCAATTCCTCCGGCCTGATCAAAATAATGGGCTCTCGCCGCTCCGATGAACCCCGCCCAGCGATTGATCAATTTGCCGGACACAGCGTACCGGCTTCAGCCCGATTGGGACACAGAATCCGATTACAGGCCGAACTCCATAGAGTTGCTTCGAAAATGGGAGGGTGAGGCTCTGCCGAACCCTGGACACTCAGATAGGATAGAATGGGTTCGACCGGGAGTCTCACCCTCCCCCAAAGAACAAAGTGAGTGCCTGCGGTCGAATTAAGAATTGCTGTCCCGTTCATGTCCATCTTCGCATTGCGGTCGCCTCAGTCCAACTGATACAGTTCTGCCCGCGCTATGATTGAAGCCTTCACCTGGAAAAACGACTATCTTGAACTGTTGGATCAAACCCAGCTTCCGGAGAATGTGTGCCGGTTGAAGATCGAAACGATCGAGAGCGTTTTCGAGGCGATTCAGGTTCTTCGCGTGCGCGGAGCTCCGGCGATCGGTATCACTGCCGCATACGGACTTTATTTGGGGACACGCTCGCTTCAAACCGCGTCTCGGGAACAGTTTTTTTCCACTCTGGACGAGAAGATTGCATTTCTCGCGGCAGCCCGGCCAACTGCGGTGAATCTCTTCTGGGCCATGGAGGAAGTGAAACAGCGGTTAATGTGTTCTCCGGAAACCGACGGAGCAGCTCTCAGCAAGCAACTCCTTGTGTTGGCGACGGAACTGCACGAGGACGACCGGAGACGTTGCATAGGAATTGCCGAACACGGACGTCCATTGATTCCTCAAAACGCGCGCATCCTCACCCATTGTAATACCGGGGCATTGGCCACCGGCGGAATGGGAACGGCTCTTGGCGTCATCATTCAGGCGCACCGGGATGGAAAGAACGTTCATGTGTATGCCGACGAAACCCGTCCGCTGTTGCAGGGCGCCCGGCTGACAATGTGGGAGCTGGCCAGCGAGAATATCCCCTCCCAACTTATTTGCGACGGCGCGTCCGCCGCCTTGATGCGCCAAGGGAAAGTCGATCTCGTGATTGTCGGCGCGGATCGGATCGCCGCTGACGGTTCTGCGGCGAACAAAATCGGCACCTACCACGCGGCGATTGCCGCAAAATATCACGCGATTCCGTTTTATGTCGCGGCGCCGCTTTCAACATTCGACATGTCAATTGCATCCGGAAACGATATCCCGATCGAAGAACGCGGAGCCGACGAGGTGCGGAGGGTTTTCGCAAAAACCTTGATCACTCTTCCGGATGCCGACTGCTGGAATCCGGCATTCGACGTGACTCCCCCGGAATTAATCGCGGGCATTATCACGGAGTGCGGCGTCTTAACTGCGCCCTACTCGGAGAACATCCGAAATGCGATCCGATAGATTCAAACTGCATTTCAGCCGAAAGAAACGAAAGAAGACGAAAAGAGGGAAGGCTCTGCAAAAAGCTCGGAGCTCACTCAGCGCGTGAATGGCACTTGACTCCGAAGTTCCTCGTTTTTCGAGTCTTTTCGATTTTTTCGGCTATCCAACTTCCGGATTAAGGATCAAAGCCACATTTGCAGCCGGAGGTTGACCACGGATTCCCCTGCGCGGTGAAACCGCAACCGAATGAGGAATTGAGGGAACACGGAATGCTCGGAACAGGAAAAGGAGACACGAATTCCAACTCATTGCATTCGCAACGAGACTCAGGGTTCCGCCACATATTCCGCCAGGTCTTGGAGTGCGGCAACGAAGCCTGCGCAGTTGCCGCTTTTGACATGGAACCAAGTTGTTTGGACGTCCCGAGCCCTCGGACTCGCCG
>JAQBVM010000122.1 GCA_027623095.1 Verrucomicrobiota bacterium | reverse complement strand
CGCGGAGCGCCGCTGCCGGGGAAGCCGGATTTCATTTTCCACGCGGCGAAGCTTGCGGTGTTTGTGGACGGCTGCTTCTGGCATGGCTGTCGGCATCACGGGCGGATGCCGAAAACGCGTGTGGCTTTTTGGATGGCCAAGCTCGCGCGTAACGCGCGGCGTGATCGCGAAGTTAGAAAGGTGCTCCGAAGATGCGGCTGGCGTGTGCTACGCGTTTGGGAACATGAACTTGCCCGTAAAAACGAAGCACGCTTGGCGCGGCGGGTACAGCGCGCCATCACACCACGCTGAACGGGGTCGGAACGAGTCGATTCTCACATCGGGAGTGATTTGCTGGTCAGTTCTTGGTTTTGACAAGTTTGCGGACCGCACCGACAAAGTTGGCAGGTGTTAAGTGGCGAAGTCGCCAATACCAAGAACGGACGCGTCCACAATTGCCAGGTCCGCTGCTGTTGACATGCCTGTCTTTGAATGGACCGTTCCTTTCGATCGCGTCCGGCGCGCAGAGACAGTTGATGAGCGGATTCCGACCGTCAACTGTTCGCCCGAAGAAGAAAGGATTCTAACAGGAGGAAACGGAGGGAACAGGGATTCGACTTGTTCCGCGCTCTGTTTCCTTTGTTACCTCGTGTTAGAATGGAAGATTATCGTGTCGGACGTTGACAGTTCTCAGCCGTCCCGCCTCAAGCCAGTATTTTTTGTCTTCCATTTCTCCGCTTCGTGAAGGGGTCTCCTTTTGGTGAATTCCGCTTGGCGCGCGGGCGTGTGGCAGCCGGTTCATTCTAAATCCCAAGCCTGGGCGATGGTTAGCCAAAGGAGGCGCGCTCGTTAGCGTTCATCTCCACTGCGCAGGCGCATTGGCCAGGCCTCAGATACTTCGATGTTCCCAGACGCCAAAAAAATCACCGGTCTTGGACCGCGATTCGCCAGAGGGATAGGTTTGGGAGCCGTCACTTGAGCCACGCGATCTTGATTTCCTTCTCTACCGCATTGAACTCCGGATCGCCGGTGATGAGTTCGGCGTTCTTGTTCTTGGCGAGCGCGGCGGCGAAGCAGTCGGCGTAGGACATCTTGTGCGTGGCTTTAAAGATGGCAGCTTGTCTGGCTAGCGCCAGATCGTCACTCACGCCGATGATGTCGATGGGAAGCGCGGCGATTTCGTGGGCCTTCAGCTCGGCGGCTTCCTGGGATACTTCGCGCATGGTGTTGTAATAGACCTCACCCCAGTTCACCACGCTCATCAGGAGCTTGTGCTTCTCGTCGGTGGCTTGCTGGAGAAGATTCTCGACCGCTTCCGCCGCCGGTTCGTCTTCAAAGAACGCGATGAGCGCCCACGCATCCAGAACTTTGGTGGCCATAGTCAGTTCAATTCAGATTTCGACACCGCACCCCAGACCTCTGCGCGATCGAATCGGAGACCGAGAGGCGCTTACAGCTCCTGTTCGCGTTTGCGGTCTTCCATGAGCGCCTTCATCACGCCACTGCCCTTGAGCGAGCCGCGCAGGCTCTTGATGTAGGTGCGGGTGACGGGCTTGATGAGGATGCCCTGTGGGGTGGATTGCACGTAGGCGCGGGTGCCTTCCTCGATCTCAAACTCCTTGCGGAGCCAGCGCGGGATGACGACCTGGCCTTTGACTGAGAAGTAAACCGTGTCTGTCTTTGTTGCCATTACCATGCAAAGAGGATACGACTGTAATATAGTAAGTCAATTATGCATTAGTAGGAATAACGTGCCAAAGTTGTTGTTAATCGTCAGTCTTTCAGACTCGCCAAACGGAGCGTGTCCGCGTGCGTCACGCGATTCCGGCCATGCTGTTTCGAATGGTACATCGCGGCATCAGCGGCGGCGATCAGTTCTGCGGGAGAGGAGATTGCCGATGTCAGGGAAGAAACACCGAAACTCGCGGAGATCGGTCGTTCGGGCCAAGCGGCGCCTTCGATGATTCTCCGAATTCTTTCGGCCTGCCCAATTGCGTTTGAGGGGCCACACCCGGGCAGCAGGACCACGAATTCTTCTCCTCCATACCGGGCCACGAGATCGCTGTTTCGCGCCGCTCCTTTCAGCGTTCGGGCCACGGCGATAAGGATATCATCCCCGGCGGCATGCCCATAGGTATCGTTGTACGATTTGAAGCGATCGACATCCAACAGGGATAGGGAAAGATTCGCGCCGGTCTCTTTGGCGGCGCGAAACTCCTCGTCAAGGTTCTCCATGAATGTGCGGCGATTATGAAGTCCGGTCAATCCGTCCAGAGCGGCCAGGACCTGCAATTGCGCGTTGGCAACCTGCAGTTGCGCGTGCTGCTCCATAAACTTCTCCTCCTGCAACCGGCGCTGCGTGATGTCGTGCAAGGATGCCAGATAAGAGGTCTCGCCTTCCCAGATTGTGTAGGCTACCTTGAGCTCCACGATGATCGCCTCACGGCCCGGATATGAAACAGCAACTTCTTCGGTTGTCCCCGGGGTTACAGAAAACCCGAACGGCGAGCCGATCAGATTGTCGCCTCCGCGTCCCAGTAATACCTTCGCGGCGGAATTCGCGAAACGGACACGATTCTTTAGGTCGAGAACAACCATTCCATCGGCGTTATCCTCCAAAACCATCCGAAGATTTTGTTCGGAGAGGGCGAGTTTCTTGGTCTGATCGCGCAACTGTAAGTTCCGTTCCTTAAGTTCTAATTGGGCAATGTTTAGTTCGCGCCTTTGTTCGGCGGCGCCTTCGTAGGTGGAAATCAACATGTTGAGAATCTGATAACGAGTGGCGGAGATCGTGAACTGTTTTCCTCCGATAACGACCGGCAAGTCATCAGTCGGACTTTCTGCAGCCCGGCGAAACTCGTTGTTGAGAAGAATCGCAACCCTGGAAAGCAGATAGTCGGGATTGTAGGGTGTCGCCACAAAAAAATTGGCGCCGCACCGCAAACCGCTTGCCAGATCCTCGCCTGCCACGAGAGAGGTGAGGAGGATTACCGGAATTGACGAAAGATCCGGATCCTGTTTGATCGTCAGGCAGAGTTTGAATCCGTTGAAATCCGACGATAGCGTGTCGATGATTACCAAGGCGAACGGTTCGATCCGCAGTTGGCGTGCGGCTTCTTCGGAACTTAAAGTTCCCGTGACTCGATACTCTTGGCCGAGAAGCTCTTTGAGGGAATCGATCTGGTGTTCGGTGGAACCGACCGCAAGAATGGACTGTTTTCCCGCGGTGAATTCGCTTTCTGTTCCGCTCGTGTTCAATGCTCTCGCATTTTGGAGGCGATCCAGGCGGGTTTCAAGAGCGGATTCGGCAGATTGATTATCTGCGAGCTGAACATTGTCGATTCTTCCAACTTAGGCGGAAATACCCTTGAAAAAGGGTGTGAAACCTTTTGTCTCGAGAGCAGCCCCCGCATTGGGCTGGCGAAGTGCCTCCGAGTCTGAAGCGGATTGTTTTTGAGCGCCTCCGAATCGAATCGTCTGGCCGCCTCGCAAGTTGAACGTTTCCTTGCCGAGCGAAATCTTGATCTCCGATTCGTCGATCTCAATTCGTCCTCTCGGAGCGGCTCCAACCAGAATGCTGGTGCCTGTGTCGAGCTGGACCTTGATCCCGCTAATTTCGATCGCGCCTTCAGTCGATGCAGTCGCACTGATTTTTCCATTCTTCGGAGCTAGTTTGACGCTCGAATCTCCACGCACAGTCAGACCGAGAAGTCCGCCTTCGGAATCGTCGGATCTCGACGGCGCGGTGTCGGTGCTGTTTTGTGCCGAGTCGATAGTTCCGTCGGGGTTCAAACGGATTGCGCCGTCCGATAAGTCGAACCGGCGCCCTCCCACTTCAACCCTATTCGGCAATTTGGTGATCGTGAAATTCCCGGAGTCATCCTTCTCGATTCTTAGGCCTGCCAGCGGACCGAACTTCGTTGTGAGGGGACTTGAAACCCGTTCACTAGCGCGAGTCGAACCGGAGTTCGACGATCCATTGGCGGCGCCGTTCTTAAGAGATCGAATCGAGGCCGCATGCGCTTCGACTTCCGCCGAAACACCGTTGCGATTTGAAACCTTGTTCCGATTCCCGGAAGAAACCGGAGATTCAAAGTCGCTTCGCAATCCTGCGATTAGATTACGAGCTTTTGCCTCAACCGTATCCGTCTCGTTGTCTCCAGAGGTTCGAGCGTCATTCGTCGGATTACCGGCCCCTTTAAAATCGTTTCGAAGTGTAGCGGCAGCCGAATTAGGGCGATCCAGCAGCTGTTGGGCGTTCGCGGAGAAACTAATCGTGTCTGATCTAAGGGTTTGATTTGCAGCACTCTGAACTGAGGCCGACGTTCCTTGAACTTTCTGATTTCGCTCCGGCAGACCGCTTCGCGCTTCATCCAAATCGGTAGTTTGATTCGGCTTAAGGGCAATGTCCTTGGATCGATTGCTTTCTCGTTGTACGCGTGTCTGCCGTATTTCCGAAAACAAACGCCCTAAGCTATCCGCGTCACGGCTTTTGGAGAGCCTATCCAAAGGTGACGGAGACGCGCTTATGATCGATGTAATCTCTCTAATCACGGTCTTATTAAACTATCTCAATTTCAACAACTTAAGGTATTCGCGACCTTGTGGCGCGGTCGCCGACGCAACCCATTCTTCCAGATAAACCCCGTCCAAGATGCTGATACGCTGCTTCTATAGATCGTGTCATTTTCATCCCGACTTTAGGATTCGAATCGCTTAAATCGTTGTGAAGCAACTACAATGCCGACCTCAAATTCAGAGTTTTCTTAGACTTATAGGTGGGCGGCTCGATATGTTCGGAGACAAGCGCCTACGCCTCAATCGGACTCCTTGCTTATACGTAGGCGGCGATTCCAGTTCAAGCCTCAAAATACCGAAAACACTCATCAAAGCGCCAAATAAAAGTAAACGCCAACGTTAACGTAATCCGAATTAACATTGATCGTTGAATGTATTCTTGTCTTCGGCGTTTATCGTTCTAGCCAAGGTAGCCATCCCGGTGTTTTCGTTCTTATGCTCCAGAGAGTGCCACCCGCCGTGATGTAGAGCGTTCTTAGATCCGGACCACCAAAAGAGCAATTCGTGACTTCATCGCGGGGAATCGGAACGAAATCCAATTGAGTGCCGTCCGCTTCAAAAACGTAGATTCCGCCTTTGAACGGTTCTGCCGTTTCGAATTGCGGAACGGGAGTGTTTCGGCCGCCCGCAACATAGAGCCGTCCGAGTCGATCCTGAGCCATGCCATCCGGACCTCGGGATCTTCCCCAATCAAAAAGGAGTTTCTGCGAAGTGAAATCGACACTTCCGCTCGGCATCAGATCGAACCGCCAAAGTTTGCGGGCTCCTCCGACGCTATTGTTGTTATTGTCCGCGACAAACAGATACTTATCGTTCGCCGAAACCATTACACCATTCGGTCGGTCGACCTCGTTTCCAATCACGAGAGCGACCGATTCGTTAGGATCGATGCGATAGACTCCTTCAATCAGCTTTCCGGATGCATCTTGAATCTCCATCCCTTCGCGGTTCCCGTATTTTGGATCGGAAAAATAGATTCTGCCCTTGGAATCGATTGTGATGTCGTTCGGCTGGTTGAATCGCTTTCCACCGTATTGATTGGCCAGGACGGAAATCGAACCGTCTAAGTCGGTTCGCGTGATCTGGCGGCGCACATTGTCGCAGACAAGCAGTCGCTTTTGGTGATCGAACAAGAGCCCGTTTGATCCGGCGTCCTTTCGGTAAAGACTGACCTTGCCGGCTAGGTCGAGCCGTGTGATATCGCCACCACCGCTGAAAAACAGGCCATGAAACGGATGCCAGGCCGGGCCTTCTCCGGCATGCTGATCGAGAATCATGGATGCCGCAGGTTCCGAGAAGATATTTGATTGCGCCTTGGGGTCGGTCCGAGGCGCTGTAGTGCAGGCGCTCAAGAGAATCGTCAATGAGATTGAGGCGGAGAGACAGGATTTCATGAGGTTCAGTCGGGCCGCTATCATAACCAAAGTCGGCAACGGGGTTCGAGAAAGAGTCTAACGGTCGGGCAAAATCTGCTGCTTCAAGGTGAACAGTTCGCGCACTTCCGCATCGTTGAGAGCCCGGTCAAAACAGGCGAGTTCATCCATGAACCCGATGTAGTTCAGACCGAGATACAGGCGGCTCTCTTCGGTGGGTTTCCAGGTGAAGGCCTGATTCCAGCCGGTTACACTGCCCTGTTTGGCCCCATTCAAGAAAAGCGTTGCGATCCCTTCGTTGGTTCCGGTGTTGAACCGATCCCAGGTGAATGCCACGTGGGTCCATTGATCGCGGTCGAAAGGAGGATTGCGCACCGTCAAAAGAGGCCGTTGATCCTCGGGAATGGATTTGTTTTCGGGATTCCAAACCTGAAGATCGGCGAACGCTCCCAATCTGAAATCTCGCGGGTCGCCTTCTTTGTCGAAGTCCACAAAAAACGCGGCATCGTTCCACGCGCGGGTTGTGAGTTGGATCGGATCACAATACCCGGGATCCAGATCGGTCTCAGGGTCGAGGCGCAGCCACACGGACACAGTCCCGCTCCAGCCCTTGTTTCGATAGGACACATTGTTTTCGGCCGCGAAGAATACCCACGGTGCCTCTCGCAACGTGAACTGAAGCGCGTTCCCCTTCAATCCTTGTCCGGGCGCCAGACGAGTCGCTTCCCTAGTATGAAGTCCCGCTTCGGATTTCTTGTCTGGAGTGGTTGCGACGACCGTAAAGAGACGCGCATCACCCTTGGCGAAATCGGCGTCAATACTTTTGTCGAAGGAAGCATAAAAAGTGAGCGCTTTCCTCAGTTCGGTTTCCTTGGATGAGTCGGCGCACTGCGCTGACGGAAACGCGAGAGCAGCCAATACGATTGTTACGATGAGCGGAAGGTTCCGAGTGTTTATGAATGGTTGAATCATGATTTCAATAATTGGTTCATTGTCCCAATTCGCGTCCATTGTTTGCAGGTCCACACTCTCTTCTTGAATCTGTGTTCCTTCACAGACACCAATTCGGACGAAAGTGCCGATTCACGGCTCTTTCGTAGTAATCTGTGGGAGGGTGAGACTCCTGTCGAACCCATTCTTCTATCGATTCCAAGATTCGGCGGAAGCCTCACCCTGCCATTTTCAGCGTAACTTCAACCCAGGAGTGCTGACACTCCGTAGAGCTCCGGTTTCTCGGATGAATGACCAAAATCTCTCTCAATAGCCCGTCTTGTGCCGTGCAGCTCCGAGTTGCATCGTGAAATCGCAAGACTGCAGTTTGTCCCAAGCCGCGGCGATCCCGATCAAATTGATGTATCCGTTTATTTCCAATGCGATGAGTATTTTCTGAGTGCTGCGGGTTGGGACAGCCCGCGCTCCAACGATTGTTTCAACAAGCCGGAGATACGCCGCGTCCTGTGACACCCCTAAATTCCCGCTTGTCAGACGGGAGAACTCAAGTAGGATGAATTCGCCATGGAGGCCTTTTTCGCGAAGCGAAAGTTCCGTCGTCTTGCTCGTCTGCCGTTTTGCCGGCTGATTCTGGGAGACCGCCTCTTTGGAGTTGCGCTCGCGTTATTCGGATCACTGCCACTGATCCTCGCGCTGTTTGTGATGAGAATCTGGGTGACATCACCGTCCGGGTTTGAACCGCAAATCAAGGTGAGCGGACTCGATCTCGCGCAAGCTTGGTCTCTCAAAAAAAGTGCCGCTCGAGCGGCGGCGGTTGGGGAATTCGAGAAAGCATCCTTCGCCTGGCTGACAGCGTGCGCAAACAACCTTGGGGATGTGAGTTCGATCAGAGGATTCCTGCGGAGTTTCATCAGCGCGGGAGGGCCATCGAGATTTGCAAAGCCTGCGATCCAATCTTCTTTTTGGCTGCTCAATTTGACTGCGACGAATCGTTCCGATCTTGATCTCGCGGGTGAGGTGCTCGAGGTCTGCAAGTTGCCGGATCTTCTGGTGCAACGGGTGGCACCGTTAAAGGACGCATTGTCTGTTGAGCTGGAAGCCAGATACCTGAAGTCTCTGTTTCAAATCGGGGAAATTGTCGAGTTTGAACAGGTATGGACCCGTTCGTGGAAGCGCCATTCCGAAGACAGTGCGCTCCAGCTCTACCGCGCGGCGCATCTCGCGGGTTGGGGAGATTTTGATCAAAGGCTCGAGAGCCTTGCAAAACTTGATCGAGCGGCGGCGTCTGAGAATCTTTGGTTGCCTGCAAATCGTCTTCAGTTGGTCGTAAGCGCGCGGCGTTTCGACTGTGGAAGGTATGCAAATGCGCTGGCGCGACTCGCCTCTGTCGGGGAGGATTCTTTGGCTGACCACATCGGCTATTGGCGGCTGTTGCTTGAAGCCGGACGTGAAGCCGAGGCGGAGATGCTGATTGGCGAATCGTCAAGGCAACCCTCAAACGCTGGCGAAACAGTTGCGATGTCGAAACTCTTGTGCGACCTCGGGCTCGTTTACGAGTCCTTCGACGTGTTAGGGAACGCGCCTGCGAACGCGCGAGCTTCACAAGAGTACTGGACATTTTACGCGGATGCGCTATTCGCCGCGAGTCGATGGGAGGATCTTAGAAGGATCTCGCTCCAGATGAGGCGCGGTAGTTTAAACGGAAATCGGTTTCACGCGCTCGGGCACTATCTCGAAGGGCGGGCCGAGCTGGCGCTCGAACGTGAGTTGAGCGCCTCCGCGGCTTTTCAACGAATGCTTGAATGGCGGTTCGAGGATCCCGATCTCACTTTGCGTATTAGCCAACAACTGATCAGGATTGGCCACCCCGAATTGGCTGTTCAAGTCTTGCAGTCGTCGAATAATACTCCTCCGCGCAACGCCGATTATTGGGCGCTTTTGTTCGAGGCGGCAAGCCGTGAGGGAGACACAGATCTGATGCTCGAAGCGGCGTCGCAGTGGCACAAATTGTCCCCGAACAATCCGGCTGCGCAGCAGAATTACGCGGCTGCGCTGTTGATCAATCGCGAGCGCGCGGATCAGGCCGTTCGGTTGACTTGGCTGCTGAAGGACCGGTATCCGAACTCTCGGGCATCAGCCCTCAATCACGCTGCCGCCCTGCGCTTGAGCGGCCGCTCTGAAGAGGCGGAATCACTTCTTTCCGAAGTGGACCTGAATCTCCTGACCGAAAGCCAGTCTGCTGTCTATCATTTGAACTGGCTCGCACTTGATTTTGAGTTTGGTCGTTATGAAGAAGCTCGAAATCACCTGGCTTCGATTAATCGGAATCTACTCTATTCGCCGCAGCACGAATGGCTCGCCGAGATTCTACAGCGATTGCCTGAAGACGGTGAATGATGATCACCGGTTTGCGTTGCGCCAGGCTCGGGCTGTTTCTAGCATACGGCTGTGATACGGGTGCTACTATTCGACATCGACGGCACATTGATTCGAACCGGCGGAGCCGGGGTGAAAGCTTTTGAAAAAACATTTGAGACTGAGTTCAATGCGCCCGATGCAACATGGAAGGTAAAGTTTGCGGGGCGTACAGATACTTCGTTGGTCCGCGAATGTTTTTGCAATGGACGGATAGAACCCGTGGCCCGGAATTTTCAGCGTTTTTTTGACACCTATGTCTTCTGGTTGCACTACTTGCTGGCGGAGACTGCGGGCAATGCGTGTCCCGGAGTGCACGAACTGTTCGGGGACCTGCGGCAATCTGACAATCCGCCGCTAATCGGCTTGCTGACCGGAAATATTCGACTGGGCGCCGAGATCAAACTGCGTCACTTCGACCTATGGGGAATCTTTGAAATGGGCGCGTTTGGAGACGATCACGAGGACCGCAACCGGCTCGCGGATATTGCCCGGGAGCGGTCCGGGTTGATGCTGGATCGTAAAGTTCCCGGAGACGAAGTCCTTGTCATTGGCGACACGCCCATGGATGTCCGCTGCGCCGAAGCGATAGGGGCGAAGAGTCTCGCCGTGTGCACCGGAGGAGCCACGCGCGGGGAACTTGAGCGTTGCCGTCCCACGTTGCTCGTTAATGACCTTACCGAGGTGACAGTCGAGGAACTCTGCGGACTTTGATTCCTACAATCTGCCTTCGTCCATTGCCTTGGTTCGTGACAGGCTCCTCGTCGTCGGACAGCTTTTCGTTCGGCAAAATACCGTGACATCCCAAGAATGATGCTCGACATTGAAGAGCCTGGGTTACCGATTTGAATTCCAGCGTTGCTGGATTTTTTATCCGGAAGTTTTTCCTTATTCAGCCCGTACGAGGACGTCGTCGATGAACCAGCCTTCCAGGAGGTTGAAACTATCAGTAAACAGGATGAACTCGATCACGACCTTGCGGCCGCCTGCGTCTCCTGCCAAACGAATGGACCGGTCCTGCCATCCGCCGGAATTTCCGGACGTGACATAAATATCCGATTGGATGGGCGCCAGCGTCGCCGCATCCAACACACTCACTGCCGCGTTCTGGAAGGTCACCTCTGGGTCAATGTTCAACCACTCGGAAAATGTGAGCCGCGCCGAACTTACGCCTGTCAAATCGATTTCAGGAGTACGCAACCATTCGGCGGAAAACGCGTTGACGTTGGCGGACAATCCAGTGCCATAAACGTTGGAACCACTGCGGGCGGAACCCGGTCCGGTCGTCGGAGTGCCGCGCGCCCAGTTGTCACCGTTCCCGCCATGGGTCCAGCCTGGGACGACTTGCTCAAAGTCATCAAAAAACAACGGCGGCGGCGGCGGGGCGGCGACTCGGTAAAACGCAACTTCTCCCACGCGGGCAAGCGTCGCGAGGTGGATGCCGTTTCCCTGATCAACGATGCTGGCTTGCTCTTCAATTCTCCAGTTAGCGTCGCCAAGCCCAATTTTGCTTTCGACCTGGAGCGACCGGTCTTCGAACGGCGAGTAGAACCGAATTTCAACCGATCCACCTGTGCTGGCAATCGAACGGATGTTGAGCGGTTCGAATTCAACGTTCAGAGGCTCGCCTTTGAGACCGTTTTGATAGATTCCAAAAATATCCGCCGGAGAGAGAGCCCGCTGCCAAATCCCCATGTCGTCGAGATACCCCATGTAAAGCCGCGAGATACTGAGGTCTGGACCGAAATTCCCGATCACCAACGGGTCGGTATTCAACTCGCCCAAGAATCCGCGGATTGGCGCGCCCAAGGCTTCACCGTTCTTATACCATTGGATTGTGCCGTTCTTGACCACGTACGCGTACTGCGTCCATGAACCCACCGCCCAAGAGTCTGTGGGGGTTGAGTAAGGATCCTTGTTGATTCCATGCAACCGGACCACTCCGTTATTGATTAATACAAGATCGAACGTTGTCGTCTTCCGGAAAACTCTGTCGAAATCGTTGCCTTCGGACAACCCGTCGATCTTGAGCCAGACGGAAATCGTTGCCTCGGTGGTCAGGTTGAAGAGATCGTGGTGCGGAACTACAATGAAATCATCAATGCCGTCGAACTGGAAAGCGCCTCCGATTTGGCCCGTAGTGTGTGAAGACGCGTCCATGTTTTTCAGGGACCCGTGGAGATGATTGTCGGTGGAATCGGCTAATGTGCTCCCGCCAGAATCGTCAAAGTTGTAGTAGGCCACCAATCCGCTTGTTATCGCGTCCAGTGCCTCAATTCGTAGCGTGGCGGGATTACTGACAGTGCTGCCTTCACCGTTTGTAACCCGCACCGCGTACTCACCGCCGTTCTCCGTTTTAAGGCGGCTCAACGTGAGTGTACTGGTTGTTGCTCCCGGCAATTCGGTCCCGCTGCGCAACCACTGATAGCTCAAAGGGCGTTTTCCGGTCACAAACACTTCGAACGTAACCGTGGTGCCTTCCAATCGCTTTTGCGACACCGGTTGCGCCACAATGGCGGGACTTCCGGCGACATCTTTGCCGGCCAATTCGAGAATCTCCGATTCCGATATCGGTCGAGCCCAAACGGCGACTTCGTCGAGGCGCCCATTCAGAAACCGGGGATGCGTCAGAAACGCGTCGTAATCCCCCAACGTCAGCGGCGCTGCGTCCGGAGTTCCCAGTTTGCCTGCGACAGGCTCGCCAATTCGAAATCCGTTTTTGTAGAATGTGATTGTGCCATTTCGATAAATCACCGCGAAATGCTGCCATTGATTCAATTCGAGCGAATTCTGAGGCGCATTTACTTCCCAACCTTGCCGTGCAACGGCGCCATTGTCGGCGCCCGCTGCTGACCGGACTGTGAAAGTCTTGACCACTGTTCCAGGGTCGTTGATGACACGGATACCGAAGTGATCGCCCTTGCGCAGCGGATAGCTGGAAGCACGGTCGTAATTGCCGGCGCTCTCGCTCTCGCCATAACTAGCCGGATTGATCCAGAACGCAAAACTCACCTCGTCCCCGAGATCACTGACCGAGGGACTATGGGCAACGGACACTGCCGAGGAGGCGCCGTCGAAACCAAGGCTGCCTTTCACCGCGCCGGGAGCCCATTGAGAACTGCCGCCTGAAAAACCTATCAACGCGCCGTTATTGCCGCTTCCCGAAGCGTCGGACGCAGTTTGGCTACTGGTTTCGTCGAAAGGCAAATACAACGCGCGAGCCGTATTCAGACTTTCCACTGGGAGAACGGTCAGAGTCACCGAATCGCTGACCACCTCGCCGCTGTCGGTGCTCACCCGAACATGATACGATCCCGCATCCGAGGCGTTCAAGTGTTCGATCACCATCGTCGATGCCGTTTCACTTCGCAGAGGTTCGCCGTCTTTGTACCAAACATACCGAACAGAACCACCCGTGGCGGTGACCGAGAAACGCGCCGTCGCGCCGGCGTGGCGTGTCACAGATTCCGGTTGCCTGGAGATCGCTATTCCGACTGGAGTGCCTGAAGCCATCGGCACACTGCCTGCCGCCACAGCCACTACTTCCGCCTCGCTGAGCGGGCGATTCCAGATCAACACCTGATCAATTGCGCCGTTAAAGGTCCGGGTGCCGTCGTCCCCACCAATCACCAAATCCAGAGTCGTGATATCCACCGGCGCGCTCACAGCGAGGCTGCCCTTCAATTGGCCGTCTATGTAAACGCGCGATTCGGCGCCATCAAAGACGCCCGTCACGTGGTACCAAACATCCGGTTCCAACGGATCGACGCTGCCTGCGGTTTGGTTGCCCGCATTCTTTTTCAAGAGGAAGTTCATGCCGCCGGTTGCCACGCCCTGGATCAGAAAGAACATGTTCCCTTTCTCAAGAACCGAATAGGTGCTTGAGCCCGCCGGAAGCGGCACACCGGATTTGAACCAGGCCGACACGGAAAAGCCGTTCGCCAAGTCGGCGCTAATTGAAGGATTGTCGGGGACAATCAGCCGATTCGACGTCTGCCCGGTGAAGGCCAAACCGCCGCCGAACTTTCCCTGGACCCATTGCGTATTGGCGCCCGAAGCGCTAGCGAACGTTCCATCGTTGTGATTCACGCCGGAAGTATCCGCCGCGATCGAGCCCGAGCCTTCCTCGAAGTCCCATCGGCTGACAAGGCCATTCAGCAGGGTGCTCTGGGCGCATACTGTGGGTGCGAGAGCGAGAAGTAAGGCGAACCACCACATTCGCGCGTCGAAATTTTGTTTGAAGAAGGGGTTTTTATTCATAAGTCACTTATTAGGGGTTTCCGTCGAAAAAGATTTGAGTCGAACCTTGAATCATCTTAGGAAATTGGATGAATCGACCCGCGTTGATCCACTCCACGTGCCCATCCATATGCACGTGATTGGCACCCTCGGGCTGGTCGCCTTGATAGCGGAAATGATTCACTCCCCGGACGAGTGGGTCCGGATCGCCTGGCCGCCGCCAATCTCCGTCCAGTTTTCGAATCAGATCGGTCATGACGACTTTATAGAACGGAAGGTCGGTTGTCTTCTGTGCGAAGATGGGTTGTGTCGGTTGCGCGCGCAACAGAACCGGATCGCTATTGCAGTTTGGTTCGCCCGCAAAATAGCAGTAGGCCATAACTGTCGCGTCCGAACTTGGCCATTTCCAAAAATCATCACGGTTCCATTTGGAATTGGACGGGCAATAGAATTGCGGGCGGGTGATGTTGAAGTTGGTGTGCATCAGATTGCGAAACGCGAGATCGATTCAGTACGGCGGATTCTGCCCGGCACGCGGGAACCGGCTGTCGTTGTCATCACTGTAGATCGTCAACGCCAAGCCCCATTGCCGCAGGTTGTTCAGGCACGAAATGCGCCGCGCCCGCTCTTTGGCTTTGCTCAAGGCCGGAAGAAGCATGCCCGCCAAGATGGCAATCACCACCAAGAGTTCGATCAGCGTGAAACCGCCGCGATCGCGCGCATGCCCTTGAATGAAATTCTTCCGACGAGAATGCCATAACGGCGGAGTTTGAGCCAGCTTCATAAAGGGTTACGCCGACGAGTCTCCAGGGTTTCACGATTGCGATCAAGCAGGAATCCCGAGTGATGGCGGCAAAACTGAGAATCGCTACGCTGCATCACCAAGTTGTTGGTGGAGTTGTATCGTGCAATCGATAGGGGAAAAGATGGCGTGTGTAAAACCGGACGTGCGGATCTCCCGCATCCTGCTTTCCAGACAGTGGGGTCTCTGCGAGACTAACCATAAGTGCAAGAGCCGTGTTCCAGACTAAACAACCCTTGCGCCGCAAACCATCGGTTGGGCCATCGTCGGCTGTCGGCTTGGCTTATTCCGTAACCGGGTCGCTTCTCCCGTTTGTGCCATCTTTCTCATGTCACGTCGTTACGGACGGGTTGATCACCTCCGGCAGTTCCCCACCCTGTGTTACCACGACGCAGTGGCCTTCTCCCAAATCTGCTCGAAGAAGAAGCGGTCTTCGTCCGTAAAGTTCGTCCCGAATCGCTCGTTGAGGACCTTAATGATCTCGGACAGTGGCACTTTCTCGTCCTTCGCCTTGCCCGTGCCAACGTCTGTCGGGCTTTTCACGCCCTCGGGTTCACCTTCATTGAGCGTGATCTCGCCGGAGTGATTCTATCGCTCGATAGTCCTCCGTATTTGCCAATGAACCGGGATGCGCTTGTTGATCGAAGGCTGGATAGAGCAAGTGTCATTGAGCGACGATGAGCGGTGGTTCTGCCGGTGGTTGAGGGGGTGGGCGCCGCGGCGGACGCGGGATCAGTTTGCCATTCGCGTCGATTTTCGGGAACCACCGGATCCGGTCCGCTTCTGCGCCGACAGCGGTTTTTCGGCATCGCCGCACGAGCGTTTTGTAGAAGACGTCGGCCGTTTTGGGATCGCGGTCTTTCAACCATGAGCCCGCCGTGCAAAGGATGCGCGCCGTTTCATCATCGTTGTCCGGCATAAGATTCGCAGCGTTCATCGCAAGAGAAGCGGCTGCGTAACGGTAGTGAAATCTCTTGTCTGGCTCGGGATGATTCCTGGCGGCGCGCTCCAGTTCATCCTTCTGCGGCCTGAGAATCGCGTCTCTCTCCATGTTCGCTCTGGATTCGACGGTCACCCCGTATTTGTAGTTGCCCGCATACACATGCCAGTCGGGCTCGGTTTCGGTGCCATAGAGTTCGAGGCCGAAACTTCGAGTGATTTCGGCCGCTTCGAACCAGGCCGAGGCCCGATCCTGTTTCGGAGAGTTCGAGTCAACGGCAGAATTCAGAAACGAAGTAAGATCTTCAAACAAGCTCCGCCATTTATTTGGGAAATAGCCGGCCGCCTCCAGGGCGTGTCCGGCACGGACAAGCCGTCTTGCCAGCAAGTACCGGAGATCGGAGCTAGTTTGCGACGGCGAATCGGGGATCGCCCAACTGCGTTGTTCGGTTTCGGGTTCCTTGGCTTCCCGTTCTTGATCCGGCCAATTGCGATCCACGTAATTGCGCAATTCATCGATCGTCAGCACTCGTTCCGCGACATAGGCGGCATCGATCCAAAACCCGGAGTGGAGCAAAGCATCGAGCGCCTCGGCGTACTCGCGCCGTGTCAAATGGAGAACGGCCAGTTCGCCCAATACCTGATTCGGGGCCGCGATGCTGTCTTCGGCCGCGCCGGGCGTGCGAATCCGGAGCGCGGCTGCGAACGATTCAGGTTTCGCGGGTGGGATCGGCTCGACTAGAACCGGAAAATCGCGCGTCAGTTTCGCCAGGATCAATGCTGCTCCGCCGACATCACCATGAAAGAGGCGCAATTTGGCCTGCAACCAGCGTGCGGCCAGCGAGGCTTGATCGGCGCGGTTCACCCAACGTTCCGCGATTTCGAAGCGTCCGGCTTGATAAGCGGCCAGGGCGAGTTTTTCAGCCGACTCGACATCGCGGACATTTGCCATCTCCACCGCTTCAAGCCATTGGACGACGCGGCCTGACCGGGTGTCCTCCGGATCGAATCCGTATGGGGACATGGAGGAAATGATATGCGCCGTGACGACCAGGCGCACTTGGGGATTCGCCGCTGCCGCCCGGATCGAATCGTGATTGCCGTTCAAGACGCGATCAGCCGCCCACTGCAATGAGACGAGCGCAGACGGATCATTCCCCGCCGCCTGTTCGAGATATAACTCGATTGCCCGAGCGTAATTTCCGGATTCGAAAAATGCTTTCGCTTGCCACCCAATGCTGGAGGCTGCCAAACCGAGGGTGTCCGCATAACCTTCCGTGGCGAACTTGCGAACCTGTTCGAATAAACGAATTGCTTTTCCCCAATCGGGAGCGGGTTCCATCAGTTCCGCTTTTCCCAACATGAACGCCGCCCAAGTCGATTTGAAATGCCGGTTTTCCGCAGGCCGTTGCAAGAGACGTTCCCAGGTCTCCCGCGCATTCTTAATTTCACCGGTGTGCCAAGCGATGGAACCTTGAAAATAGTCGGCAAATTCCTCTGGCAGTTCTTCAATCGGAGCGGGAGCTGAATCGGCCTTGAGAAGCGCCCGCCCGGCGTTTCGTTCGGTGAGCGCGAGCAACTTCTTTCGCTCCTGAGCATGCCGTTCCAGAATTCTCTCCAGCGAGTGTTTCGGAATTCCTTTGAGAGCCAAAGCCGTTTGCAGGTCTGTTTGCTCGGCATCCCATGTTTGGGCCGGATAACCATTGGTCGGAAGAAGCGTCTGAAATCTTGGGCGGGCAAGCCGCATACGTTCAAGTTCGGCTGAGAAGTTTGCGACAGGGGCTACAAGAAGCGCGCGATCGCCAGCGTTCAAGAGCATATTCGGGAAGTTTGGCCCGCAAGCAAGCAAGGGGCCACCAATCAACACGATCACGAGAATCGTGCCGAGTATCAAAGGACGGTCGAGAATAAACGCCGAGGATTCCGCCGGTCGCGGAATACGGCGCATAACATTCCTAAGCCTGAACGTTCGAGATTCCATATTCATTGTGAAATTGCCAAGTCCCGGTGATTTGCCTCGGCAGCTCAGTATTCCAACCTGCTTTAGAGCGAACCCAATGTGTAAAGAATCAGCACCGAATCAACAGGCGCGAAAACCACGCAAACTCTGGAGCTGTTCTCCCTCTTCAGCGGTCCAACGGCAGGAACGCGCGATGCCTCGGCACGCCGTTAAACGAACGGTCCAGACCGAGTTGCTGCCACATCCCAGCTACCGCCCGACCAAGGATTTCCACGTCACCGCGTGCGTCGTGGCGGCGGAGTCCCTGCGAGTCAATCCGCAGACGGGACATCAAATGATCCATCGAATGGCCGGTTCCCCGAGCCTTGCCGAACAACATTTTCGACATGTGGATCGAGTCGATGCACTGGATCTCGCGCGTCGGAAGGCCATGGCGACGGCAGGTCGCTGAAAGAAACTTGCTGTCGAAGCGAAGGCCGTTGTGCGCGATGAGCGTGGCATCACCTGACCAGACGGCGAACTCGCACAACACTTCCTCCGGCCGGTTCGCATGCCGCACATGCCAATTGCCAACCCCGGTATAGCTTTCGATGAAGGACGAAATTGGACGCCGCGGTTTGGCGAAACTCGTGAAGGTTTCCTCAGGGCAGAGGCAACCGGACGAAAACCGGATCGCAGCGATCTGGATGAATTCTTCCAACTCGGGGTTCAGCCCTGTCGTTTCAAGGTCATAAACCACGAATGTCTCACCCGCGTGCCGGCAATCCGTCCAGTAGAACGAATGCCCGCACTCGGGGCACACCACGCGGGTTCCCATCGCGGACCGGGGGCGGGTGAGGCTGTTCGCGCACTGGGGGCAGGGGACTTTCATCAGCTCATCGGCATCTGGTTCAGAGGGTCCATCCTGTTCGCGGTGACCCGGGCTTCATCCTAGAATCCAGCAGGCGATGGAAATTTGGCTAGTCACGTTTGGATCTACTTTGGTGTTCCGGCGTCATCGGAATCAAGCAAAATGCCCGGGAACCTGCGAGACTTCCGCGGAGGTCATCCCCGAAAGAGATATGTCGCGCCAGCCAGTCGATCCATCTCCGGCATCCCGCCCATTCGGCGCGACTTGATCAAGCGGCACCTTTACATGGTGCCGAATTCGATAGTCGTTTCCCGGGGATGTCCTCACACGCGCGACTTTTGCTACAAGGAAGCGTTCTTCGCGGGAGGAAATTCATTTTATGTTCAAGCGATTGATGAGGCGCTCGCCGAGATCGCTCGTTTGCCGGGACGACATCTCTACTTTCTCGATGATCACTTGTTTGGGAATCCCAAGTTCGCTGAAATGCTGTTCGATGGCATGAAATGAATGGGCCGCTTATGGCAGGCGGCGGGAACGGTGAATTCGGTGGTGCGGCCCGGGCTGCTGGAGAAGGCGGTCGCGGCAGGACTGCGAAGCCTGTTCGTCGGATTCGAAACGTTGAGCCAGGAGAATCTTCGATCCGGCGAAAAATATCAGAATCTGAATTGAGACTATGGGGCAGCCATCCGCCGGCTTCACACGCAAGGCGTCATGATCAACGGAAGTTTTGTTTTCGGAATGGACGAGGATGATCCGGACGTCTTTGATCGCACCGTCGATTGGGCGATTGAACAGAGCATTAAAACCGCGACGTTCCACGTGTTGACGCCTTATCCCGGGACCGGACTTTACGAGCGAATGCGGTCGGAAAACCGCTCGCTTCAAGCGATTGGAGTCTCTATGACACGCGGGATTACGTCTTTCGTCCCCGCCGACTAACACCGCGTCAGCTCGAGACCGGCTACTGGAGGGCCTACCGGGACTTTTACCGCTGGGGATCGATATTTCGCGGAGCGGCGAACAAGAAAGCGGTTGTGTCCGGTTTACGCCACGCCACCTACGCCGCGGGCTGGAAGAAATTCGAAGGCCTTTGGAATGTGCTGAATCCAATTTCCGGCTTTGATGTCGTGTCCCCGGCGCATCTCGATCAAATGCGGCTTCCAATGCGCTTTGCCAAGCGCGACCCCCGAGCCCGGATTCTCATACCAAACCACACCTCCCAGCGCGATGTCGAGATCCCGATCGCCGTCAATGTCCGCCACTGCGGCGCCTACTGAATTATAGCCGCTTTCGGCCACGATAAATTTCGCCCAATCGGGATTTCGATACCACACCAAAGGGCCTTTTGCGCCGCCGATGATGATGTCGGTCTTTCCGTCGCCGTCGAGATCGGCTGCGGCTTTGATCCAAGGATTCTCCGGCGGGCTTTTGTCGATAACGACATGCTTGAAACTGATTTCAGAGCTCAAGGCGGGG
>JAQBVM010000524.1 GCA_027623095.1 Verrucomicrobiota bacterium | reverse complement strand
CCGCACGCAGACAGGTCCGGCAGAAAGACCCCTTCGGTCACTAGCGCGTGAATGTGCGGGTGGGCATGGGATCAGGTCGCCAAAGGTCTGGATCGCCCCGATCTGTCTAGCGACAATTATTATTCCCACCGCCTTGCCTCATGGTTTTTGTTACCGAGACACGGTTGTTGCCTCACCAGAATGTTACCGACAGAATGATGCAATAAATGGAAACTGTGAGCACCGAAGCGAAACAAGAAATCGTGGGCGCGCTTCGCCAGCGCTACGAACAAGCATCGAAATGGGAGAAAGGGAGGATACTGACCGAATTCGCGTCAGTGTCCGGTTACCATCGGAAGTATGCCATTCGATTGTTGAACCTACGAAGACAAACCAAAATGCGACCGCCGGTCAAAAAAAGTCAGCGCCTCTACGACGAGGCCGTTAAAACGGTGTTGCTCACCATTTGGGAAACAGCGGATCGGATCTGCGGCAAACGCTTGAAGGCTGTGATTCCAAATTTGGTGGGGGCGATGGAAAAATACGGACACTTGAAACTGGATGCTGAAGTCCGAAAGAAAGTGTTTGCGGTGAGCGCCGCTACGATTGATCGAATGCTGACGCTGGAGCGAAAGAGCGCCGGTCTCCGAAGAAGGCGGCGATCGGTCAAAAAGATCAGTAAAGAAATCCCAATCAAGACATTCTCTGACTGGAGGGATCCCTCGCCAGGCTATCTGGAGATTGACTTTGTTGTGCATGGAGGAGGATCGATGGCAGGGGAGTATCTTCACAGCCTTGTGATGACGGATGTTTGCTCCGGATGGGTGGAAGCCGTGCCGTTGCTGGTGCGAGAACAGAAGTTGGTGATCGAGGGACTCAAACGGATTCGCAAGCAGATGCCGGTGCCAATTCTCGGAATCGACTCAGACAACGATGGGGCATTCATCAACGATACGCTGGCTTCGTACTGCAAACTCGAGGGGATAACATTTACGCGATCTCGCCCTCACCATAAGAATGATCAACCATGGATTGAACAGAAAAATGGAGCAGTGATTCGAAAAATGGTGGGACATGAACGATTCTCTGGGATTGTGGCCGGACAGGCATTGGCGCAATTGCTCCAAGTTGTGCGGCTGTACGTAAACTTTTTTCAGCCATCATTCAAACTACGCGAACGCGTCCGAGAGGGATCGCGAGTCAAGAAGTTGTATCACCCGCCAGCCACTCCCTGCGATCGGTTGCTGGCCCATGAACAGGTTAGCGAAGAGGTGAAGAGAAACTTGCGAAAACAGCACGAGCAATTGGATCCGGTGGAGTTGTTGCACCGAATTCGCCAAGGTCAATCCGCAATGGCCGCTTTGAGCACCGGTGATCCGAGCGCAGGTCCCAACCGGGAGAGCCTCAATCAGTTCCTCTCTGGCCTGCCCCAATTATGGCAGATGGGTGAGGTCCGGCCAACCCATCGCAAAGAACAATCCAAAGCTCGCAACTGGCGAACCCGCGAGGATCCATTCCAGAACGTCTGGGGAGATCTTTTGATCTGGTTGCAGAGCGACCCTGACAGCACGGCAAAAACCTTGTTGCTACGTTTGAACGGGAAATACCCGGATCAATTCACAGAAAACCAACTCCGGACGCTCCAGCGCCGGATTGGAGAGTGGCGACAAACGATGGCCCGAAAACTCGTTTTTGGCGGAATGGAAGATCACGACGATATCGAAGCCTTCGGCTCCCAAATACCACCTCAGTGAAAAGCATATTCCATTCTCAGGTCGTGGACATTCGACCGCAGCGGGGCGCGAGCTTGAGGCTCGCAAGCCGCCCCGCTGCTCGTTTTAGCTCCCAGTCTGGAGCTCCAGACACCCGGGGAAGAACCCAACTCCTGAACCAAGACCGAAAGCCTTGGCAATACCGAAATCGTTTGGTAACATTTTTCGGTGAGGCAACGGGGTGGGAATAATAATTGTCGCTAGACAATAGAGGGATTGAGATACTCGATGAAACCTCAGAGTCCATCTCAACAAGATTCTATTTACTCGGCGTTCCGTGAGAATATTACATTTGTTGCCGATCTGGATGAACAGGAATGGTCTGCCTCGGCAACCTCGAGAGAGAAGATTAGCCCCCGAACGCACCGTGCGGAAATTAAATCGGCTCCATTTCACGCTGCCTTCGCCTCTTTTGGATAATAATATTGTAGAAGCGTCGGCGCTCAGATGAATTGGCCGTGATTTGTTCAGGTAAATTGGCTTTTGGAACGGGTGAGGCGTTGAGCTTCTTGTTTCTTTTCCAAGGAGGAGAGTTCTGATTCCGAGTAGCGGAGCGAAGGGAGGATTAGCTCAGCGAGCGAAGGGTGTCGTTCCAATCGTGCAGGGGCGGACGAAGGCGGCGCACGGCGGGGTGACGGGCCATCATGGCTTGGGCCATGGCATCTCCGGTGGGGTCGGCATCGAAGCCGCAGTAGAGGGTTGAGCCGGTTGCCAGAAGATCAGGCAACCAAGCTGGATGGGGGCGAGCGCCGGCGGTGGAGATGCAGTGGTGGCCGGGGTGAAGGACAAAGCAACTGAGGGCGTCGATGGCCGATTCGCAAAGGATGATGGCTGGTGGCGGTTGAGTCGGCGGCAGGGATGGCGCGGGCACGGGCGCGGCGAAGAAGCCGATGTCTTTTTGGGAACCCGGGGCCATGCCCCGCCAGGTGAGCGGCCCGGAGCCGCGCAGTTCGGCGCCGACCGGATTGTTTTCCTTTCCAAGGAGCAGGAAGACGGCGTTGGCGTGTGGATCGGCGTAAAGGCTGCCGGATTGGATGAGGGAATGGATCAATTCGGGGGGAAGGCCGCGCTGGAGGATCAGGTAATTTCGGACACGCTCCAGATGGCGCGGTTGGGGAGGAGGCAATCGAAGGATTGGTTTCTGAGGCGCAGGAGGGTCCGGCTCGCAGAGCGGACCAGGAAAATGCCGGTCGAGCCATTGCCGTAAAGGGGTCGGACAGATAAAATAAGAATTGACGGCCGTCTCCAGGGTTGAGAGACCGCGGCAATGCACGCAAGCTGCGGATGGAATTCCCATGAGCAG
>JAQBVM010000121.1 GCA_027623095.1 Verrucomicrobiota bacterium | reverse complement strand
TAAATGCCCCCTCCAGGCACCCTCCTTCGGAATTTTTTTCACCCCGCCGCTTAGGCGAGGATTTGGGATCAGAATGGTGAGCGTGTGTCTTTTGAAGGCGCTCCATCGGCCCTCACCGGTTTCTGAGTTACCGGTCCGATTCCGGAGGCCAAAACTTGTGGATTCCTTGGAACGTCTGGGATTGCGTTCGGAACGGGAGTGCGAACATGTCAGTTTTCCGGCTTCATACGGATTTTCTGATCCCATCCGCCAGACTTGACCGTTATTGTCTTCACTTCGCCTGTCTGCCACAGGATACGAATCGCTTCCGGTGGGGACCTCCAGCCCAACACCTGATCCGCCCCGTCCTGCGACCCGAAACCTGAGCCTGCCTGTATCATGCGACAGGGCCCCATGCTTCCATCTTCGTAAACAATACGAAGGCGAGATCCTATCGCTTGTGGGTTACTTTCCTCTCCTTGCAAAGTCACTCGATAGCCTCTTTGTTTGGATTGATTAAGATAAAATCGGGTGGGGCCTTCTTTCTGGGCGATCACCAGATCGACCCTTCCATCATGGTTGAAATCGGAAAGGCATGCGCCCTTTTGTTCTCCGAATGCTTCCACACCCGAAACCAAACTGTTTAGGGGAGTGAATGTTCCATCTCCGCGTCCAAGGAGCCACAAGCCTTGTCCATCATCGTTTCGGGTAATGCTTGTGGTGGAAGGAAATTCGTTCTGAGCCAAAAAAACATCCTCGTTCCCGTCGGCGTTCGCATCGGCCACGTTAACCGAGAA
This sequence comes from Verrucomicrobiota bacterium, assembly GCA_027623095.1. GTDB lineage: Bacteria > Verrucomicrobiota > Verrucomicrobiia > Limisphaerales > SIBE01 > JAIPJX01. Next base: position 18,878 of record JAQBVM010000121.1, on the reverse strand, counting down.
TATCGGCGACCATTGTGCTTCTTGGGGCAAAGGAAGACGCACGAATCCGTCCTTTCTATTCAGAAAGATGCTCGATTCGGCGCAACTCGCTCTTAATTGCCTGTATTCGCCGGAATGCCGGGCCAGAATATCCTCCAGGCTGGATCGACCGAATTGGAGGTGTGTGGGGATGCGTTTTGCCAGATCCGGGATCAGGCTTGTGAGGGTTGTTCGGTCAGCCACTGGCATCCAGCGATCTCCCCGTTTCCACGCTTCGAGGGTTTCCAAGATGCCATTCTGATCCTGATCCCCAAACCACATTCCAAACAGATTGGTTTCATGGATAGCAAGAGCCGTGTTCAGGCCCCTGTTGCCAACCACGAGATCCAACCTTCCATCCGCATCGAAGTCACCGGTCGATATGCCTGTCCACCATCCGGGAGCGGCATCCAGTCCCAATTCCTGAGTAACGTCCAAGAATCCGCCACCACCATTTCGAAAAACTTTGACCGGACCCCATTGCAAGGCCAAAGCCAGATCCGGTGAACCATCCGTCTCCAGCTCAAAGAAAGTCGCTCCCTGGACAATGCCGACCTCCTGGAACGCGCTGCTCCAGGAGGCGCTGTATTTCAGGCTGCCTCGCTCATTGATCCAGATTTGAGAGCGGGCAGGTTCGGGGTATCTGCCAAGAGCTGGAGTGCCGCCGATAAAAAGATCCAGATCCCCGTCGCCATCGATGTCCGCAGAGCACAAGGCCCCAATTCCCTCCGGACCTGTCTCAAGCATTCTTGGTTGTTCGCTTGATCGAACATCATAAACAACCACTGCGCTTTCCTGACGGGGATGGGACGCCCGATGCGATGCGGCCGCCAGCCAGAAGCTTTGTCCCTGGCCATTGTTCCATCCGATGGAGGCCCCAAGGCTATCCCTGGACGGCGGCATGGAAAACATAGGCTCAAGACCCGTTCCTTCCTTGTTAATGAAAACAGCGGGATGCTGGCTGAGCTCCGTCGAAATCCATAAATCCTCCCATCCGTCCCCATTGATGTCGAACCAACTGGCGCCGGGGCCGGTCGCGTGCAACTGATCCAGCGTGCCGTCGCGGACACGTGTCTGCCCGAAGGAGTTGTGATTTTTGTGTGATAACATGTGGCTTGCGTCCGAAAACATCGGGACGGGTTTCTCCGGCTCCTGGGATTCCTCCGCTTTCGAATTTGTTTGCCGGATCACATACGCGTGGTTCGGTTGAACGGAAGAGATCATTGTTGTCTGGCCGCCGGGCCAGGAAATCTCCAGGCGAGAGGATTGCGTGTCACCGCCTTTGAAGGGAAAAACCCGAATAGCTTCGTCACTGGAGAGGTAACGTCCGCCATTGATGATGGTTTGGCTTTGTATGAAATCACCTGTCACCAGACGAATTTTCGCCCCGATGCCCCGGGTATTTGGCGATCTGCCCTCCAGTGCCACTTTGATCCTCGGGGCGCTTGTCGTGTTGCGCAGCACGAGGGCCTCCTCATTGAGCTGATTGATCACGGCGTCCAAGTCACCGTCATTATCCAAATCTCCCAGAGCCATGCCATAAGAAACGCCCTGTTGATTGAACCCCCAGGAGGCTCCACTCGGTTCAAATGTTCCGTCCCCCTTGTTGCGGAATGCCACATTTTCTGTCCGAAGCGGTGGATGATATTTACGGGATCGTTTTCGATCATAATCCGAGAGCTTCAACGCGCGCAACTGGTCGTGGCTATCCTGGTCCATCACGTCGAAACTGAATCCGTTGGTCACCAGGAGATCCTCAAAACCATCCAGATCGACGTCGAGAAACACAGGGCACCAGGACCATTCGGTGGTGGCTACACCCGCCATCAGGGCTGTTTCAACAAAGGAACCATCCCGACGTCCGAGAAACAGAGTGTTGCGGTTGTATCGGGGTTGACCGTCGATTTGTTGAACGGTTTCTAGTGGTGAATGTTGTTTCACCAGTTGAGTCATCCTCCGGGCATGATCCGCCGAAAACATATCGACCACGATGAAATCATCCAGTCCATCCCGGTTGATGTCGGCGAAATCGATTCCCATGGAAGAGCGGCTGGTATGCCTGAGTTTGAATGGGTTCAGCTCGCGAAAAGTTGCCTTGCCGGAATTGATCCATACCCGGTCAGGTGATGCGTTGTCGTTGCACACGTAAATATCAGGAAATCCATCTCCATTCAGGTCGCGAAACATCACTGAAAGACCCCAGTCCCTGTAGGGCATCACCGGGCTGCCGTTGGCATCCGTGAACGTACCCGGTTCGAACTGGACCGCGCGGAATCGGCCTTTGCCTTCGTTCAGATACAGACCGTCCGCTTCCGGCAGTTCTCGCAGTTGACCCGTGGGGGACACCACAAAGCGGTTGCTCAGCCTGGGACTGGTGGCAGGCTCTCCGTTGACATGCGTGACGACAAATTGGCCGTTCCGACGGGCGAGAGCATAATGGGTGGTGGGATCTGCGATATGCATCACATCAATGTAATGGGCGCAGTAGAGATCCAGATCGCCATCCGCATCCAGATCCGCCAGGGCCATCGAAGTGGGCGAGGCATTTTTCGACAGTCCAGATTCCTTGAATTCAGTAAACGAACCGTTGCCATCATTCACGAAAAGACGGGTTCCAGCAGCGATGCCGCTGACCAGGAGATCAAGGTCCGCGTCTCCGTCCACATCGGCAAGAACAGCGCTGGTGGACCGTTGCTCGGCGCATGCAGCGGAACTCTGTGGTGCTTCGATGAACCGCCATTCACCCTGATTGAGAAAAAGTCGGTTGGCGCCCTGAAGCGCGCAGAAATAAATATCGACCCACCCGTTCCCGTCCACGTCGCCCAGTGCCACTCCGGACCCGTTGTGAGCCACCGCATCCGTCAGAAACGCGTCTCCTGCCAGGATGTTTTTGAAATCGACACCCGTGGCTGCAGATGTCACGCGCTCGAACCCTGCCTTGTTGCCGGTGCTTTGCGCCAAAGAAAACATGGAATAGTCCGCTCCCGCAGCCGGTTCAATTGCTGGACCGTCTCCGGATTTCGACTCAATCCCGAACGCACCCGCAAGGATCATGGCGACAAGCACACCGTGCGGGTAAAGCCCCATGACATTCCGCGGCGAAAATGCATTAGGGGCGTCTATGCAGTCGGGACGTGGCGTCATCCGCAACAGGCTTATGGAATGCCTGTTGTTAAGTCAACAGTCCTTCGCCGACGCAGCGGCGCACATTTAATAAAATCGTCGCTTGCGCGATTTCGAGAGCTGCATATACTCCACGCCAGATGGTCGGAATTGAATCCAAACAGCAACTGGATCTTAACAATAACGATCCTCAAAGTTCGATCACCAGCCTGTGACTGAACGTGAACGACCGAGAGCCGATGTGGCGGAATTGGCAGACGCGCTAGACTCAAAATCTTGTATCCGTAAGGATGTGTGGGTTCGACCCCCTCCATCGGCACCATCTCTATCACAGACTTGCAGCTACCTTAATCCCATAGTCCGGCAAATCGCCGAAGCCAAAGGATGGTTCTGATGGAGGATTTGGTCTGAGTGCTCTCGGACGCGTTGACTAGGGTTTGTCGTATTCACCCAGCAGGCGAAGCCAGACGTTCCTAAATCGCATCGGATTGTTGTGGTCCTGCAACTGAATGAACGCCGTGGATGGGTGCGGGTTGTTGTAATTCCCGTTTTCCTTATGCGGTGTATTGCCTTGGTATTCCTTCCGATGGTGCAAGATAACTCCATTGTGAATGACGGTTACATTCGCTTTTTTGATCACTTTGCCATTTTCATCCCAGCGCGGATTCTCCCAAATAATATCGTAGGATTGCCAGACGCCGGGTGGCTTTGACGCGTTCACCAAGGGAGGCGATTGGCCGTAGATCGCCCCGCATTGACCATCCGGATAAGTCGGATTCTGGTAGGAATCGAGAACTTGCACTTCATAAGTCCCATTCATGAGAACGCCACTGTTCCCGCGTCCCTGGCTATTGCCATCAACCTTTGCCGGTGTCGCGAATTCCAAGTGCAACTGAAAATCTCCAAACCGATCCTTCGTCTGAATGCTGCCGGATTTCTCCGCAACCTGCATGTATCCGTTCTCCAATTTCCACGCGGCAGCGCCGCCACCGCTGCGAACCCACTTGGAGAGATCCTTGCCGTCGAATAAAACGATTGCATCCGAAGGCGGAGGTGCCATGTGACTGAACGATTCGCCCGTTTGAACAACTCGGGGAGCGGGCCGTTCGCCATCGTGGACGTGCCACTTTTGACCGGGGATAATCGGCGTATCGGAATAACCGACATTTTTCGAATCCGCCGCCCTGGCGGTGTTCAGTAACGACGAGACAGCGACAAATAGAATAAACGATGTTTTCATGCGAGGTGAATAGATCATGCCGCAGTCTTCGTGAGGCTCCTCAAAAAATCAAGAGGGAATCAAATTGCGGATGTCTCCCGCTCTTCGCGCGTGAGACTACTTCGAAGGATTCGCTCCTTTGGTGCGAAGGCGAATCGAGTAGAGTCCTTTGCTGGCAGTGATGAACAGCGTTTTATGATCCGCCCCGCCGAATGAAGCGTTGGCCGTCCAACTCTCAGGAACATCGATATGGTCGATCTGCTTCCCGGCGCCGTCAAACACAGTCACTCCGCGTCCGGTCAAATAGAGGTTTCCTTCCTCATCGAGCGTCATCCCGTCCGAACCCAGTTCGCAATGGAGCTTCTTGCTCACTAGAGAACCGTCGGACTCAACGTCATAGCTGTAGGTTTTCCCCGCGCCAATGTCCGCAACAAAAAGCCGCTTGCCATCCGGAGTTCCAATGATGCCGTTCGGCTGCCGCAAATCTGTCGTAACGCGCTTCAGCGTCTTGTGATCCGATGCCAGGAAATAGACATGCTGACCGTCCTGAGGCATGCGTTTGTGAGCCCACCAGGGCCTCTGGTAATAAGGATCAGTGAAATAGAGACTGCCATCTTTTCGAACCCATACATCATTTGGCCCGTTGAGAAGCTTATCCTGGTATCCACTCCATAAGATCGATTTTTTTCCATCTGGAGCGATCGACCATAATTCGTTCTTTTCGTCCGCGCACGCGATCAAGTTTCCGTTCGAATCAAAGAACATCCCGTTCGACCTCCCAGCGGGAGTCAGAAACGTGGCAAGCTTTCCATCCACGCCCCATTTCATAATCCGGTCGTTCGGCTGGTCTGTGAAATAGACATTTCCCGCGGCGTCGGAAGTTGGCCCCTCGGTAAACTTGAATTCGCCCGAGAGTTTCTCAAGAGTCGCTCCAGGAGCGACAACTCCCGCAGCCAGCGAGGAATAGGCAAGCAGAAGGCATGAAGTGATTGTCAAAACCGCGGTGTGTCGATTCGTTTTCATGAGGGTTGATTTCCGGTGGAACCATATCGCTTCCAAGCGCCCTGTCAATTTTCTCAGTGGACCCAGCTTCGGCGTTCCTTTAGCTTGTTTCCCGAATATGACAGACCCACGCTACAAAAAACTGGCCAAAATGCTGGTGGAATATTCGGCCGCGCTTAAGAAGGGCGACCGCGTGTTGCTGGACATGATTGACGTCCCGGACGAGTTTTCGGTGGAGCTCGTTCGAGCTGTCCGCGCCGTGGGCGCCGTGCCGTTGGTTGAAGTGCGCCATACACGAATCACAAGGGAAATCCTTCGGGACACGAATCAGACGCATGCCGCATTGATCCGCGACATTGAAATGTTCCGAATGAAGCGAATGCAGGCTTACATTGCGATTCGCGGAAGCGCCAACGCCAACGAGGCCGCCGATGTCGCAAGCGATCGCATGGCACTCTTCTCGAAGATTCTTCGTCCGGTGCTGAACTATCGCGTCAACAAGACTCGGTGGTGCGTGCTTCGATGGCCCACGCCCAGCATGGCTCAAGCCGCGAATATGAGCACCGAGGCGTTCGAGGATTTCTACTTCGACGTCTGCACAATGAACTATCGAAAGATGGCAAAAGCCATGATGCCTTTGGAGAAGAGGATGCAATCCGCCGATCAAGTGCAAATTAAAGGGCCGGGAACGGACCTCACTTTCAGCGTCAAGGGAATCGGAGCTAAAATGTGCAAAGGTGACAGGAACGTCCCTGATGGAGAGGTATTCTCCTGCCCGGTTAAAAACTCGGTCAACGGCGCAATTCAATTTAATACGCCCACACTCTACTCGGGCACTCGATTCGAGAACGTCCGCCTTGAGTTTTCGAATGGAAAGGTCACCGGGGCGACAGCAAACAATACAAAGCGCCTGAATGAGATCCTTAACACCGATCCCGGAGCGCGATACATCGGTGAATTCTCCCTGGGTTTCAATCCGTACATCCTGAATCCGATGTGCGATATCCTTTTCGATGAAAAGATTGCCGGATCACTCCATTTAACTCCAGGTCAGGCTTACGAGGAGTGCGACAACGGCAACCGATCCGCGGTCCATTGGGATATGGTGCTTATCCAGCGTCCCGAATGGGGTGGCGGCGAAGTTTGGTTTGACGGACAACTTATCCGCAAGAACGGCTTATTCCTGCCGAAAGACCTGAAGGCGTTGAATCCTGCGAACCTGAAATAATCCAACCGGCGCCGCATCAGGCTGAACACTGAACGGGGAGAGCCTGTTGGATTATGAGTCAGGGCGATTCATCCCTGTTCGGTGAGATCCGGGATTCCAAACAGATCTCGGATGAATTTGCCGAGTGTCTCATTGGTCGGGCCATAGCCCTTGTGGTAGATCTGATACTCCAAATCGTGAAGAAACTCCTGGGACGTGGGATAGCGCTTTTCCGGATCCCGCACCAACGCTCGGTGTAAAATCTTGTTGAGTGATTCGTCAATCTCGGGCTTGAGCTCGGTGAAATTGGGAAGTTCCATCGACATAATCTTGTCGCGCGATGCCGAGTAAGTGCCTCCCTTGAAAATGTTTTGCCCCAACAGAAGTTCCGCAAGCACGATTCCGGCGGAGAATATATCCGCACGCCGGTCAATGACCTTGAAATCAGCCTGTTCCGGACTCATGTAATCCGGTTTTCCGGTAACGACGTCACCTTCCCCCGTGTTAAAAAACCCGGCCGCTTTGGCAATGCCAAAATCGAGGAGTTTCACATCGCCTTCATAAGCGATCATGACGTTCTTGGGACTCACATCCCGATGGACAAGCCCCAGTAATTCGCCGTCTTTGGAGCGTTTTGCGTGCGCGTAAGCCAGCCCCCTTGCAACTCGGCTCACGATGAAAACCGCCAGCTCCAGCGGAAGCGTCTTCTTGCGGAAAAGGAGCATCTTGCAAAACTGTTCCAAATTCACGCCACGGATGAACTCCATCGACATGAAATAGACCTGCTGTCCCGGCGTCACATACCTGTTGAGTACCGTTGCACTGCTTCCCAAACGCGCGTAGAGGAGCCTGGAAGATTCCCCGAGATGATAGGTTTGAACGATATTCGTGTGAATCAGATCCGCAACGAGCTTCGCTTCGGCAATAAAGTTATCGATAAACTGGGACTGCCCGGCAAAAGTCGGGCGAATTATCTTTATTGCGATATTCTTGACAAAGTCCCGAGCTCCATGCTGTTCCGCCTCGTACACAGCTCCCATTGAGCCCTCGTAAATCAACTTTACAATCTCGTACCGAAAGTCGCTTTGGATCGTAAACAGGCTCATTAATCCGAATTCTTTAGTGATCGTTGAACGGCGTCAAGTTTATAGCAGACGGTTTGACCTTTCCAAATCAGTCCTCCCGAATTACTTTCCGTGCAATAGATTCTGATTAATGACGAAGCCGGCGAAAATCTCCTACACCCTTATTCTATTGATGCTCGTGCTCGTGGCTTCGCTTGGAATGGCCACACCGCTCATCACAACATTGTTCTCTTATTTTGCGCTCGAAAAACTAACTTTCACGAAGAACAAATGGCTCACAACCGGACTGTTTACGTTGCTGGTGATCGGATTCTTTTACGTGTTCGCTTTCTTCCTGAAAGAGGCTTTTGAGACCCTGCCAAAGATTGTCACGGAGTCCATCCCATCAATCATCGAATTTGCGAATAAGAAGGACATCAAACTCCCATTTGACGACTCAGCCAGCTTGAAAGCGGAAGCCCTAAAATCGGTCAAGAATCAGCTTGGTTATTTGGGGAACTTCGCGCGAATCGCCACAAAAGAGTTTGTTTTCCTACTCATCGGACTCGTCGTGGCGGCGAGCACGTTTATTAACCCAAAGATCGACCTGGATCGGGAACGACATCGGATTCGAAACAATCTCTATTCGATTGTATGCGTCGAGATCGCAGCGCGATTCAGCGGGTTCTATCGCAGTTTCGCAACTGTCATGGGAGCGCAAATCATTATTTCAACAATCAACACGTTTCTGACCGCGGTTTTCATTTTCTCCGTTTCACTCCCTTATGCCGCGGTGGTGATCGGAGTCACCTTTTTGTGCGGTCTTCTTCCCATCATAGGTAACATCATCAGCAACGCTGTGATCGTCGGAATCGCCTTCACCATTTCGCCCAAACTTGCGATCGCGGCACTCATTTTTCTCGTTGTGCTGCACAAACTGGAGTATTTCCTGAACAGCAAGATCATTGGAGACCGAATCCGGAACCCGGTTTGGCTCACGCTTCTGGGACTGATTCTAGGAGAGCGCTTGATGGGCATTCCGGGTATGATTCTCGCCCCTGTGGTGTTGAACTACGTGAAAATGGAAGCTACGGAAATCGAAGTTCCAGCCGCCCCGAAACCTTCCCTGCCGATCGAATCCCGCAAGGGGGAGAATCCGATCGATGCAGTCATCTGAATTACTTTAGAATCGACTCCCACCTCCGCGCATGCAGTGTGGACGGAACAATCCCTGTGGCAAGAAACCAACCCCCTACCAAAAGCACCAGGCTCCGCGTTGCCGCGGTTCAGATGAAGTTCCGGAATTCGATCCGGAAGAATGTTGAGTTCATCGTGGACTCATTGAGTTTGGCGGCTCGCGACGGGGCTGATGCCGTTTTGTTTCCGGAATGCAGCGTCACGGGGTATCGCTGTGAATTTGACCGATTAGATCCGCGGGATATAGACGCCGCTCTGGCTAACATTTCGGAAGCCGGACGGCGGGTCAATTGCAACGTTCTTGTCGGATCCCCGGTGTTTCGGAAACGGAAATGGTTGAATGCTCTATTGGTTTTCGATCGAACCGGGCGAGAAAGATTCTGCTATTCGAAGATCCATCTCACCGAACACGACACCCGTTTCTTTGCGCCAGGGAACTCGCTCGCCTACTTCCATCTGGACGGCATACCCTGCACGGCGATCATTTGCCATGAGCGCCGGTATCCGGAACTGGTGCGGATTCCAGTCATGATGGGCGCCCAGATCGTGTTTCACCCGAACGCCGGCCTCGATCGATGGAGCGTGACGAGAGCCAAGAGAGGTGGACGTGACGGGATCTCCGTTCGAGCGTTTGAAAACCAGGTTTTTTACGTATTCGCCAACTCAGTCGGACCGCAAGGTCCGGGGCTCTGGTCGGCTGGCGATTCGAAGATCATCGCTCCGGACTCAAGCGTTCTGGCGCTGGCAAACAATCGGGACGAAACAATTGTCCAAGCAACGCTGGATCTACGACTGTCAGGGCGAAAATACGCCCGTGAGGCGCTGGATCAGCCAGCGTTTCTGCGCCAGCACTGGAGATCTCTGTTGACCGCCTGCCGGCGTCAATGCGAAGCCAATCAACTATGAAAAAATCGGTTTTCCACACACGATTCCCGTTTGCCCGGAGCGCTGCGTTTGTGGCGCTGCTTTGCGGTCTGGCCGGACTCCTCGGGGCGGGTTGTTCCTCCACCTCCAATTCGAGGCCGCCCGAAGCGGACGGATTTTACAATCCCGCCGGAGAAACGGATTTCCCGGAGAAGAGGAATTGGAAACCCCGCCGGAATCGCAAAGACTTTTTCCTCCCGCCGAGTCAGGCGGGCTCATGACCCAGTCGTCCGGGCAGGGGATCCAAGTGGAGCCGTACAGCGCGCAAAGCTCTCATTTCTCAGCATAAACTGAGGAACACTCCATCCGTTCTGGACGGCTTGCCATCAATTCCTTGCGCAAACAAGTTTTCTGCAGTTTAGAACTTCTGTTTGCTTCCACTTCCCAAGACTGCTTATCTATGGGGTAACACATATGCCACAGCCGACTAACGAATCGTCTCTCGAGGCTCGCCTGGAAACAGCCGAACAACGCATCGCAAAACTGGAAGCGAACTTGTCCGGTGTGAAATCCGCCAGCATCATTTCCATCCTGATCCCAATCATCGACTACATTCGCAGGGACAATTTGCCTGAAGATCGAAAGATCCTGCTGTCGCTGAAAGAAGGCGAGCTGCGACAGGTACACGGTGAAGAGCATGAAGAATTGCTTCGCCCGTCGCGGCGCGCTTGCTCCGCCTACGATGTGCTGGGAATTTTACTCCGGGAAGTCGCTCCGGAAATCCGGCAGGTCATCTTTGAGAACTGGGGCGACAGTATCGTTGCGTGTTTCAACGCGGCAGAACGGTCGGGCATTCTGGCCTTGGAACGTTCCTCAAACCGGAATCGCTGGAAGAATTTCGAACAGTTATCGCGGAACGTGGAAGAGTGCTGCAAGACTGGGTGACCCTTTTTCGGCCACCGGAGAAACGTTCGTTTTGGATTGGATGAATGGCCTGTTCTGTTTAGTCTGGGTTTCCCTGAACTAACGGGTATGAAATTATACGCTTTTCTTAGACCCATCGCCGTGGCCGTTCTCCTTGTTTCCGGCGCGCTTCCTATAACTTCCAAGTCTGGCGATTGGTCTGGCTGGCGCGGTCCCGGAGCAATGGCGGTAAGCCAGAGTCGCAACGTTCCCGTGGTATGGGAAGGCGACGAGAGTCTGGCGTGGAAAACCGAGTTGGATGGCGCCGGAGGTTCCAGTCCGATTGTCCTGGAAGAAAGAGTCTATGTGACAAGTTACACCGGCTATGCCGTTCCGGATGAAGGTCCGGGTGACATGAGTCAGCTCAAGCGCCACCTTTTCTGCCTGAATCGCTCGAACGGAAAATTGATCTGGAGCAGGGATGTTGCGGCTGAATTGCCGGAACAACAAAAAGTCCGTGACCATGGTTATGCTTCGAGCACACCGGTTGCGGACGCGAATGGTGTCATTGTTTTCTTTGGTAAATCGGGTGTGTTCGCCTTCTCTCGCGCGGGCGAGAAGCTGTGGCGGGCGGACGTTGGGGCAGGAATTCACGGTTGGGGATCAGCGACGTCGCCTGTCCTTTACAAGAATTTGGTGATCATCAATGCCAGCGTGGAAAGCGGGTCGCCGGGGAAATGTAACTGCTTCGCATCGTGTATGGACGATGAAGAAAGGCTCCAACGTGTCGTCACCCGTTTATCACGACGGTTACCTTTATTGGGCGCATGAGCAGTTGGGGATTATCAATTGCGTTCGCGCGAAGACGGGTGAGTCGATTTTTGAGGAAAGGTTGCCACGGGCAGGGCAGATCTATGCGTCTCCAATCCTCGCGGGCGAGAATCTCTACTTCGTGACCCGGGACGGCTCGGTTTTTGTCATCAAAGCGGATCCAAAATTTCAGATGTCTGCGAAAAATAGCATGAGAGACCGGAGTCGATTTGACGCGAGCCCCGTTGTGGACGGAGATCGGTTGTTAATCCGTTCGGATCGATATCTCTATTGTGTTGCGCCCCGGAAGTAGGATTAGCGGCGCCGAAACAAATCGCTATGAAACTCGGATGAGATATCTGGACGCCTCTGGTGTTATACTGCAAATCACCAGGATGGGTCCGAATCGTGGGTTCTTGTCGGGGTTGCCTCAAAATTTGCCAGTTTGGTCACCCTTCGTCCTTTGCACAAAGTTCGCGTCACACGTCCGCGCCATGCGCTCGAAGGCAAGGTAATCAATGTGTTTTCGAAGCTGCGCCACAAAGCAAACCGCACTTCGTCCTCCGATTTGGAAGTGTTCCCTCTCTATAACAAAGGTGGGGCGACACTCTGTGGAGTTCGAAACTTATCCAACTGGGAGCTGCCAAGGATCCCGTCGAACACGGTCGAGCAACTGATTATCTGCCGCGTCGTGGAATCGCCAGTTCTTCGGATCCCATCGCAGTTTTCGACCGTTCCAATAAGCAAGGTTTCCCAGATGACACACGGTCGCGCTTCGAGCTCCGATTTCGACATCCGCAACGGGCCGCTTTCGTGACCGGATACAATTGAGCCAATCGCGGTGATGGCCTGGCGATTGGTAAAGATGCACCTCATTTTCACCGAGCGGATCTTTGGCAATCTGCTGGGGTTCGCTCGTAAGTTTTCCCCGATCAATGTAGAGCACCCCCTCAGTCCCCACAAATGTGCAACCGCTCGGTCCTCCGTGGAACATTTCAACTCCATTCTCGTAAACAAACTTCACGCCGACGCCCTTTTCCGGGGCCGCCGGCGGGATAATCTCGACCGGTCCTGATTCATCCATTCCAAGAGCCCACTGGGCAATGTCGAAATGATGCGCTCCAATATCGGTCATTCCACCGCCCGAATACTCGCGATAGGATCTCCAGGCGGGAAAATGATTGTGTTTTCCCCGCGGGCTTAAAACGCTGTTGTACGGGCGCTCGGGAGCAGCGCCAAGCCACATGTTCCAATCGAGTCCAGGTTCCAGGGGTTCCTCGGGCAAATCGCACCACGTGCTCGGTCCACCCACACCCACATGAACCGTCCGCACTGCTCCAATGCGCCCGCTCCGAATGAGCTCGCACGCGAGCCGAAATGGACCAAACACACTCGATCTTTGCTGACTTCCCGTCTGAAGAATCCGGCCGTTTTTCCGAACGGTTTCAATGCATAGTTGCGCCTCGCGAATCGTCAATGTGAGCGGCTTCTCGCAATAGACATCCTTTCCCGCCTTGCAGGCTTCGAGAATGGGGACAGCGTGCCAGTGATCGGGCGTCGCGATCACAACTGCATCAATGTCATCACGCGCCAGCACCTGCCGAAAATCGCTGTGAACCGAGCACTCTTTCGAAGAGCGTCCGGCTGCGGCATAACGATCTAGAAGGAACTTTTTCGCATGCTCGCGCCGTGTCGTATCCACGTCACAGACGGCCACGGCTTGAACGTCTTCGAATCCGCTCAAGGTGCTGAGATGATAATCATGCGCCATCTTCCCCGTTCCAATAAACCCAACGGAAATCCGTTCGTTTGGCGACGTTCTTTGCGCCGATCCTAAAATGCTGCTTGGAGCGATCATCGGAACTGTCGTCATAGCCAGAACGGATCGTTTCAGAAAACCGCGGCGGGAGAGATTGGAGGTCGTTTTCATATTGAGGATTGTCATTAGTCTGCTTCGTCCGCAAGGGCTTGGTTTCTCTCAAGCCCAGGCAGTGTTGTTCGAGGAAACAGTCTCAAGCAAACGAAACGATTGTGCAAGCGGACTCACGGGCCTCCTTTGACGAATTGGGGATGCGCTTGACCTGCCCGTGAAGATGAAGGATAGTCCGTTCGCCTTTTGGGGGCGTACCGGTTTCGACTTGGGAAGCACACCAAACGTGGCATGCCGAGGATGGTTCGTTGGCCTCGTAAAAAATCGGACCAAAAATAACTGCTAATCAAGAACTAGCACTCGCGGCCTAAATGTGCCGCGACGTTCACCACTGGACGCCTGCTACGGTGGATGAACGCAACAGCAGGTTAGGTCAATATCGGAGACCGCGCGCCGTTGGCCGAAATGATTACATGCGGGCTATGTTTCGTGACTCGCGTCAGAACGTTATTGCGAAGCAGACAACTCTCTTCTGACTAAGCATGTAGTCGCGGTTGGATGATTTGCCAAGGACGCGGGTTCAACTCCCGCCGCCTCCACCATTTTTACTGAGGAAAACAACGAATCTTCGGAAGTTTGCACAGATTTTGCACAGATTTCGACCCGACCTTCTGACAAGCGTGTGAAATTCCCAGTTACGATTCGGCACCGCACCAGCCAGGCGAAGATTTACGCTCCCGCGAAAAGCTTCAAATACTATCGAGTCTGCTACGCAGTGGCGGGCAAGCGCCGGATGCAGACATTTGGCACCTACAGTCTCGCGAAAACTGAAGCAGAGCGGATTGTCCGAGAACTCGCCAGCGGATCTCAGTCCACTGCCCTCAGCGCAAGCCAGTCCCGTGATGCACTTGCGGCTCTGGAACGGCTTGAATCCTTCCGGCACTCGTCGGGTAAGCGGATTTCCCTTCTCGGGGCTGTGTCGGAATACGTGGAAGCAGCTCGTAAACTGGACGGGCAGACGCTAGGCGAAGCCGTCGAGCGGTATCTCGCCACCGTTGCGAGCGTGAAGCGCAAAGACGTAACGGAGGCAGTCGAGGAATTCGTCAAATCCGATGAACCGCGCACACGCGCAAAAGAAGGCCAGCGGGCGCAGATCTCGGACAAATACACCTATACCCGCGACATACGGCTTCGCCGGTTCGCTGAGACGTTTCCGAATACATCTGTCTGCGATCTATCGAAAGAACACGTCGATACGTTCATTCATTCACTTCGGGAATTCTCAGCAAAGACTCGGAACCACTATCGGGCCACGATTCAGCAATTCCTTTCATGGACTGTGCGGAAAGACTATTTGCCAAGGACACATCGACTCGGCGAAGCAGATGCCATGCGCCTTGAACACGCGAACACCGCCGAAATCCTGTTCTACACACCGAACGAATTGCGTGCCCTCCTGGAATCCGCCGAAGGTTCAATGCGGGCTGTTATCGCAATTGCCGGACTGGCGGGACTTCGCACCGCCGAATTGCTCCGTTTGGACTGGGAGGATGTTTGGCATGTGCCAGGTCATATCGAAATCAGTTCTGGCAAAAGCAAGACACGACAGCGCCGACTTGTGGAAATGTGTCCAGCCTTGTCCGCGTGGCTCGAACCCTTCCGATCTCTTGAAAGAGGCAAGCTCTCAGATACAACCGAAGACGCTTTCCAAAAACAGTCTTTGCATCTGTGGGCAAAAGCAGGCGTCACACGCAAAGCCAACGGACTTCGCCACAGTTTTTGTAGCTTTCATTTTGCGATGCACTCGAACGAAGGGTTGACCGCCGCGCAAGCAGGCAATTCCCCCGCGATGATTCACGGGCATTACAAAGGGCTCGCAACGAAAGCCGAGGCGGAAAAGTGGTTCCACGTAACACCAGAGAAAGCCGACAACGTGATTGCGCTCTCCCCAGCGGCAACCGAATCATTGCCATGAATCCACAGAAGCCAAAGCCCGCCTTCAAGATCACATCGATTGAAGCTCGGATTCATCTCGTGCGCGGTCACAAGGTTATCCTCGACCGCGATCTTGCGGAGCTTTACGGAGTCTCGACTCGCGCTCTGAATCAAGCCATCAAACGAAACAGCCAGCGGTTCCCCGATGAATTCGTTTTCCGGCTCACCGAAGATGAAGCCAATTCTTTAAGATCACAAATTGTGATCTTAAACGCGCCTGAGGGTAGTCCCAGGCGCGGCAAGCATTTGAAGTATCTCCCATTCGCCTTCACCGAGCACGGCGCTTTGATGGCGGCCAACGTTCTGCGCAGCAGCCGTGCCATTCAAATGAGTGTGTTGATCGTGCAAACGTTCGTGCGCCTCCAACGCATGGTTGTTTCCGTGGACGCCCTCTCTCGCAAAGTAGAGGAACTGGAGCGCGCCACCCATGAGAACCGGGATCAAATCAAACAAATCGTTGTGGCCATCCGGCAGTTGATGACACCGCCGGAAAAGACGCGCCGCGAAATCGGCTTCCATACACAACCGGTGGAATCCGATCCGACGGCCAAGCGCCACAGAACCTCGCGCGCCTCTCTTACAAAGTGAAAAAGCAACCATTCAAAAGGCCATCTCAAATCGCGGAACCGAATCGGTACGACTGGGATTTTCATGCCCTGCCATCAGACCAGTTGCAGGACTGCGTTTGGTACGAGTACGCCCGCGAATCGTCAACTATTATTGAGGAAGTTAAGGCTTGGCGGAAATGCCGCAGACTGAAGTTGAGCGCGACGGAGGGTGAACGTAGGCTTCCTGTGCGGCAAGCATTGCTCGGCCAGCGCCTCCGGATTCTCATTTTGTGCCCTGAGTTCCCGGCCAAGCCTTGGCAGGATATTCTGGCTTCAGAAAGGGTTAAGAGAATCAATCGGCGCCAAGAGTTTCTCGCGATCTTCGAAACACACAGCAGTAGAAAAGCTTTCGAGGTGCTGGACCCGCTCAAATACGTGTTGCGGGTCCAGGCGATCATTCCGCGAGCACAAGCCGCCAAGGAGTTCCCCGGTTTTCAAGACATCTCCTTCGGTGGCATGCATGATGTTTTCTGTGAAATCGATTTTGATCAGAATGAAGGACGAATCATCAAAGACTTCGCGGAGTGGGTTCGGCGCGTGAAACGCAAGCAGGCCAAGCACCACGACAAAGACCGAACATCGAGAACTTGCCGGGAACTGCTTAAGGCGCTGGGTGCCTTGCGGCTTCTGGGCCATTATAGGCAAACTGAGCCGTCTCAAGAAAAGGCCATTTGGACGGCCACAGCTTACACGGAAACTGTCAGCGGCAAACCGCTGTACTCAAGCCGTGAGTCTTGGCTCAGAGCAGTGAAGAGCGCCAATAAATACATGTCCCAAATGTAACCGCTGTAGCAAATCGTTCAGCGGACACAGACGGGAAACCGGCGGCGAGGCATGGTAAGGCCATGCAAAAACATGCCATTGACCGCAAGCCTGCCCCCGCAGGAGAACCCACCAGCACCGCCCCGCCCCCAGAAGGTGGTTTCATCGACGAAAGCGAGTTGCTGCGAAGACTGCCAGTGAGTAGAAGGACATTATTCGCGTGGAGATCAAGCGGGAAAATTCCCTTCGTTCGCGTTTCCGGGAGGAGGATCATTTTTCACTGGCCATCGGTCGAAGCTGCGCTTTTACGCCGGCAGAAGGAGGCGACACCGTGAAGCCAAGAAAGAGGAAGCCCTCGCGTCGTTTGAGCGAGCGCAGGGGCAAATCCAACCGTAGAAAGGCCACTCTATCGCAATCGACTGATTCGAGCAATAAGGATTCAAAGTTGAACGACAGTTTTTCTGAATCGGGACATGACCCAATTCGGCATGTTTCAATTTTAGAAGTCCGTCCCTCTCCTGAAAATGACCAGCTTTACAAGCCTGTTCGCGAAACGGACCCGGAGATCGTCGAGCTTGCCGAGAGTATCAGGAATCACGGCGTAATTGAACCGCTGGTCATCACACTGGACCAGTTCATTCTATCCGGCCACCGCCGTTTCGTTGCGGCAAAGGTGGCGTGTCTGACTTCAATCCCGTGCCGCGTCAAGGAATTCAACCGCACTGACGATCCCGATCAGTTCCTTGTTCTGCTTCGGGAATATAACCGCCAGCGGGAAAAGTCCTTTGACGAAAAAATGCGGGAGGAAATCGTCACGATCAATCCAGATCGAGCTTATCAAAACCTAGTTGAACGACGAAAAGAGCAGGCGGACATCGACGTTCAGACTATTACAATCGGAACCGTCAAACATCGCGCTAAAATCTCCGCTGCAAAAAGAGAATTCTTGGACGCGGTGCTTGTCGTGCTGGAGGAAAACAGAAAGTTCTGGCCGTTGTCAGATCGTCAAGTGCATTACCGGCTCTTAAATGCGCCGCCACTCCGACATTCCAGCAAACCGGACTCTACCTATCGCAATGACGGGACCAGCTACAAGTCACTGGTGGACCTGCTCACCCGCGCGAGATTGGTGGGGTTGATCCCAATGGCGGCTATCCAGGATGAAACACGCCCGGTCGTGACGTGGAAGACTTGGCAGGACGTTCGCGGTTTCATTCGGACGGAGCTTGATGATTTGCTCTCGGGCTACTGGCGGAACTTGATGCAGTCCCAGCCAAACCATATTGAGATTCTAGTCGAGAAAAATACGGTTGCCAACATCGTCAAAGCCGTGGCGATGGAATTCTGCATCCCGATGACTTCAGGGCGCGGCTTCTGTTCTCTGCCACCTCGTCACGCAATGGCGAAGCGGTTCGAAGAATCCGGCAGGGAGAACTTGATCATTTTGATCGCGTCCGATTTCGACCCGGACGGTGAAGAAATCGCCCGCAGTTTTGCCCGCTCAATGCGGGACGATTTCGGGATTAGCTCGATCCATCCAATCAAGATCGCGCTCACTTTCGAGCAAGTTCAGCGGTTTAATTTGCCGCCGCAAATGCTGGCGAAGGAAAGTTCGAGCAATTGCGCCAGATTCGTCGCCGAGTATGGCGAGAACGTATTCGAGCTTGAAGCCATATCGCCAGATGCGCTTCAGACGTTGGTTCGCGCGGCGATTGACAGCGTGATTAGCGTCGAGTTGTTCAATGCGGAGACCGACCAGGAAAAACAGGATGCCGCTGAGATCGAAGCGTTGCGCCGGACTGTCGTTAAGTCCATTCAGGAAAGGACGGCGGCGTGACTCGCGAACTTCCGCCATTTCTTCGCCACTTGCTCGCTAGTCCGCCGCGTGCTGGAGAGGGCGTCCACAACTGGCTTTTCAGAGTCGCCCGACAGCTTCACGCGCACTTGCCCGCCGTTGAAATCTTCGCCCTTTTGAAAGCCCTGGTTGCCAACCGTGGCCGTCACGTTTCGGATTCTGAGATTTGGGACGCGATACGCAATTCACTCGCATGCGCATGGCAACCATCCGGGCGAGCGGCGTCTCCTACCAAAAAGTCGAAATGGCCGACTGTAAATCAAGAGCAACGTGCAGCAATTATTCGTGACGGTGGAGGGCTCGCCGACCTTTGGGAACTTTCACCCGTTCGTCTTGATGATGACGAATCGCACGCGGAAGAAATCGTTGACCGGCTTTTCC
>JAQBVM010000120.1 GCA_027623095.1 Verrucomicrobiota bacterium | reverse complement strand
CGAAACCAAACGTCCCGAGAGACCCCCGCCACAAATATTTCCATTTTCATATTAGATTTCCTTTCCGACTGATCCTGAGTTTTCCTTGAAACGAGACGGCAACCTCATACCAGCGGTTCCGCAATCGATCTTAGAAATTGGCTGAGTAGGTAATGTTTTCAAGGGGTTGAGCAATTTCGCATTCGTGGAGCATTTTCTTTTTCGTTGACTTCTTCGATGATTTTCATATCCTATCCATATACATGGCAAGGATATTCGGTCATGCTCGAAAATCCACGCTGGCACTGCGCCAGCGCAAACGATTTCTTATCCAACAACTCACTATCCCGGAGGACCTCCTGCGCGCTTCGGTTGTGGAGCGTTTTTCCACCTGTGGCAAATCCCAGTGCCATTGTCATCACGGTGGGGCTAAGCATGGTCCGTTCTATTATCTGACCCAGTGCTTGGCGGTCGGTAAGATGAACAAGTTCCTCCTCAAGGGCGCTGAGCAACAACAGGCCGCCCGTCAGGGCGCCGAACACTTCCGCGCTCTTCAGGAGCAATTGGAGGAGCTCTCGCAAATCAACGCCGAACTGCTCCGGCGCCAAGAAAGGCTGCTTCCATGAGTAAAGTCGATTTCAAGGACTTGCCCCGCTTCCAGCGCTATGCCGATAAGATGTTTCATCTGAATCTGCTTGCGGGCGCCTTCACCGATTGCCGGTCTTGCCCGAAGATTCCCGGGCGCGCCGTTTCCCTAAGCCTGTTGTTGGGCGAGGTCACCCAAATTCCCAGCTTGTTTCAGCTTCAGGCCGAAACCGAACTGCCACAGTGGCAGCAGTGGGTGGGCTATAAACACCGCATCAGTGACGACACCCTGGATTATGTGAGCGAGCGGATGGATCCGGAAAAATTGCGGCGTGGAGCCATTTGGATCAATCGCAAGCTCAGGCGGGGAAAAGCGTTTGAGGAAAATAGAATCAACGGAATGCTGGTCGTCAGCCTGGATGCCAACGAGCAATTTCACAGCGATCATCGGTGTTGTGAAGACTGTTTAACGCGCCAGATCACGACCAAAGATGCCGAAGGCAATCCCGTCAAACACACCCAGTATTACCACAAACAGGTTTATGCGCAGTTGAGCGGCCCCAAATTGAGCGTCATTCTGGACGTGGAGCCGATGCGCCAGGGGGAAGAAGAATGCGCTGGCGCCTTGCGCCTGCTCAGACGTCTTCGGGAAAAGTACGGTCCCCGCTTTTTCGACGTGGTGACAGTGGACGCCTGGTACACCAACGGGCCGTTCCTCAAAGCGGTAGTGGGGATGGGTTGGCCGGTCGTCTCCGTTCTCAAGCAGGAGCGTTACGACATTTACGGGGAAGCGCTGGCTCTGACCAAAGGCCATCTGCCCGTCCAAACCGTTGAGCGAGATGGCCGCAAAGTAGAGATTTGGGACCTTCGGCAGATGACCTTTACGGATACTTACACGGAGCCGGTGCGAGTGGTGCGCGTGCGGGAAAGCTGGAAACAACGCGAGCGCATCGGGCGCAAATGGGTCATCAAGGAAAAAGAAGAAAACTGGATTTGGGTTGTGGCCGGTGACCTCAATGGTTATGCCGGCTCGGTCATCCGGGATTTAGGCCACTTGCGGTGGAAAATAGAAAACAACGCTTTCAACGAGCTCACTCAAGGCTGGGGATTGACCCACTGCGCCCACCACCACCCGGTCTCGATCCAGGTTTTGCTCTGGATCAAGATCATTGCCTTTACCCTCTTTCACGCTTTTGCCATTTTACATGGCAAACTTCTTCGCCTTGGCAAAGTGACTTTCCAAGAGTTGCGCAAGAGGCTTTACCGGTCGCTTCTATGCGGCGGAGTGCAGCCTTTCTATAGCGGGTGACATCGATCGGCGAAGGATCAGCCCCCTCAAAAACAATTTCCAAGCTCTTCGTTCATCGGACTGCATCTGACGCGTTCGGCGGCGAAGCTACCCCAAATCAGGAGAACAGGTCCCGAGGTTCAGCGGTAACCCGCACCGGTTCAAAATGAAAATCCGCACTCAAACCAGAAATCCATCCCATCATGCGGAATCGATGGCTTATCCAAATGGCTCATTGACGACGCGCAATTCCAGGCTATTGTCTGCGGCTCGTGTCGCCGCAGACCAAACCATAACTCCGGCTTCGGCGGAGTTGAATTAACCCTCTTTCCGTTTCGTAACGGCAATCCGCCGGCGGCCACTGTGAATTCATGCTTACAATTCGAGACTTAAAAATGACCCTGGGCGGGCGAATGCTCTTCGAGAACGCTTCTTTCGGGGTCAATTACGGCGACCGCGTGGCGCTGGTAGGGCCGAACGGCGCGGGCAAAACCACGCTGCTCTCCCTCATCCTCAAACATCGCGAGCCGGACGCGGGCGCGATCGAACGCGATGAATGGACGATGGTCGGTTATCTTCCGCAGGAGGGGGAATCGCACGGAAATGAAACGGTGCTGGATGTGGCCACGGGCCGGGTGGACGAATTGCCGCTATTGGAAAAGCGGTTGCATGAGTTGGAGGCCGCGGGCGCGGTTTCCACACCGGAATACATGGAGACGCACGCGAAGCACGAGGCGTTGAACGATCCGCATGTGGAAACGAAGGCGAAGAAAATGTTGAGGGGACTGGGGTATCGCGATTCGGACTTCAACCGAAAGGCGCGGGAGATGAGCGGCGGCTGGATCATGCGGGCCCGGCTGGCGCGATTGCTGGTGATGGAGCCGGACCTTCTGCTTTTGGATGAGCCGACGAACCATCTCGATCTACTCTCTCTGCTTTGGTTGCAGGACTATCTGAAGAACTATTCCGGCGCGTTGCTGCTGATTTCGCATGATCGCCAATTTATGGACGAGGTCGTGAGCCAGGTGCATGAAATCTCGGAAAAGAAATTGATCGGTTACACAGGCAATTACGGGGATTACATCCGGCAACGGGAGGAGCGGTATGAGCGGCAACTGGCCGCTTATAAAAATCAGCAGAAGGAAATTGCGGCGCTCCAGGAATTCGCAGACCGGTTTCGAGCGGTGCAGTCCAAAGCGTCGCAGGCGATGAGCAAGCTCAAGCAGATTGAGCGGCTGCAATTGATCGAGAAACCGGCGGCGCCGCGCAAACCGTTTCGGTTTCAGATTCCCCAACCGCCCCGGGGTGGACAGCGGGCCGTCTCGCTGGAGGGAATCCACATGTCCTACGGCGCAAACCAGGTTTACGCGGGACTGGATCTCACCATCGAACGCGGCGAGCGGACGGTGTTGGTGGGGCCGAACGGGGCGGGCAAATCCACGTTGCTCAAAATCCTGGCCGGTGTCGTGCCGTTTCAAGAGGGTGAGCGTGATCTTGGGCACAACGCGAAGATTGGCTATTTCAGCCAGCATCGCGCGGATCTGCTCGATCCCGAGCGGACGGTAATCGATGAGGTCTTAGCCAGCGCGCCTCTCATGCGCGAAGACGAGGCGCGCGGCGTTCTCGGCTCCTTCATGTTCCGAAAAGACGACATCTTCAAGAAGACTGTAGTACTCAGCGGCGGCGAGAAGAGCCGGCTGAATCTGATTAAGTTCCTCGTCGATCCACCGAACCTCCTCCTCATGGACGAACCGACGACTCACCTGGATATTCAAACTGTCGAGTCGCTCACGCTCGCGCTGGAGCGATACGAGGGCACACTCCTGTTCATTTCCCACGACGTGCATTTCATCCGGCAGCTCGCGACAAAGGTGTTGCATGTCTGTGGCGGCGAGGTTTTCCCGTACGCGGGTGGTTACGATTATTTCCTGGAGAAGACCGGCACCCTCGAGGATGCCCGTGCCGCGCTGACAGCGGCGTGACGTCCGCCGCACCGGCGCTTACAGCCGGATCGTTCGCTTGAGCCGCGCGCTTCGGACGGCCGCATCCACAATCTCCTGGCCTACCCGGCTGATCGGAATCGAAACGGGACCCTCCAACGGGGCGCCTCGATCAAGGCGGTCGATCAAGTACTGCACGGGATTCTGAGATGGCGCCTTTAACGCGGGAGCGCGAACCGGATAGGGACGCGGTTTGCGGCGTGTCTGAACCGTTACGAAATCATCGTAATCCCAGCTTGAAATCGTTCCGTCCGCTCCGGCAATCACAAACCCGCAACGAGGTTGCGGTTGGATCGTCCACGGATCGGAGAATGTACCCCAGCGAGTTTCAAATTTGGAAAGGCCATGCGCGTAACGGGCCACCACAATGCTGTGCTCATCCACCTCCAACCCGCTGGGTTGATCCGTGATTGCGGTGACCTCCAGCGGGCGCCGGCCGCCTTGATACCAGGTTCCCAGCGTCGTTCCGTAGCCAAGGTAATCCAGCAAAGATCCGCCTCCATGCGCCCTCTTGTAAAACCACGAACCCGGTTTCTCCCGTGCAACTTGGCCGGGCGTCTTCTCGATCTTATCCGCTCCGTGCCAGAGCGGTCCGCGATTGCCGCCGAAATGCCAGACGTTGAGCACCTCACCGATCAGCCCGGACGCAACCAAATCGTGGGCCTTGCAGTGAGAAGCAACCCATTGAAGGGGCCAATTGATCATGAGCGTTTTTCCCGCGGCCATTGCTTTCACCATCGTGTCCGCCTCCTTCAATGACGCCGCAAACGGTTTCTCGACCATCAGATGCGCGCCAAACGGCGCCACCTTCTTGACCCACTCGCCATGCTTCGATGCCGCCGGACAAAGGATCACCACGTCCGGACGGGTTTTCTCCATGCATTCGCGATAGTCGGAAAAACTCCGTTCGCGCGGAATGCCGAGCATTCGCATCGCGTCCTTCATGCGTTCGGGCTGTTCGTCGCTGATCCCGGCCAATTCAACCCGCGGATGCTCGATGGCCATCTTCAGTAGGTCGCCCATGTGAAAATGATCGAAGTTTATTCCGGCGATCTTCCAAGTTTTGCGTTTCATGAGTTTTGAAAGTTATGAATGTTCCACAGCTATAGGAACTGGCAGGGCCGGACGCTACATGGAGTTTGATGCCGATTCAAGCCGAATTCCCTAGGTGAAGAGAGTCCCGGCAGAACTAATTGGAGTTGTGAATTCCTGAATTCCGGAACAAATTCTTCTCGATAGGTGTCATGACTTGCATGATAGTGAAACGGGTTCCCCATTCCCCGGAAGGACGATGTGCTGGGGGATTCTTCGAGCCAACAGAACAGTGCGCGCCGCACAAAACAAGCGAACTTTATGAGAACAAAAACCTTGCTCCTCACCGTGGCAATGACCGCCGTCACCCTTGCTCCCGCCATCGGGCAAGTCTTCTCCGAGAATGTTGTCGGGATCGTTACGAAGACGGTTCCTCCCAATGGTTTCGCGCTGATATCGAATCCACTTTTGGCTGCCGACAACTCGATTGGCGTGTTGTTCAGTCCAGCCCCGTCGGGCACGGCGGTTTTCAAATTTGACTCCGCAACAGCTCAATTCATAACGGCGACTTTCGATGATCTTGACAATGCCTTTTTGCCAAAGTCAGCCGCCGACCAGAAAGTTCTTCCCGGCGAAGGTGTCTTTGTGCGCAATCCGACGCGCGTCCCACTCACCTTCACGTTCGTCGGCGTCGTGCCCCAAGGCGACCTTAAGAATCCACTTCCCAAGGGTTTGTCGATGCTCAGTTCTCAGGTTCCGCAGGCGGGCACCGCGGCCGATCTCGGATTGATTGGCAGCGCCGGCGATACCGTTTTTCAATGGGACACCGCGACTCAACGGTACCGCACCAGCACGTTTGATGACCTCGACAACGCCTGGCTTCCACCGTTGGGAACGCTGGAAGTAGGCGATGCATTTTTCCTTTCAAAGCAGCAGGCTGGTTCGTGGGATCGGAGATTCAGCGTCAGCGAATAACTTCCCTTTTCCGGTTCAATCAACCCTTCGTTTTTGACGGGCGTCGTACTGGGCTTCGGCTCGTGGGGGAGGGTGAGACTCCCGTCGAACCCATTCTTGGGTGGATTCCAGGGTTCGGCAGAGCCTCACCCTCCCATTCTCGGGGTTACCCCTTTCTTCACATGGTGGCGCAGCAACGCCACCCTAACAGTCGGCATGGGTAGAAAAGTGGCCGCTGGCGCCGGTGGCCAAACCGAAACATGAATCTGTCGGTCAGGCCGTCGGCCTCGCGCGGAACCGAGTAGTAAGCTGTCCGACTCTTTCGATGATCACGGCCACTTCCGTGTCAGAGTTGATGCGAATCAACTCCCCCGGTGATCCAGGAATGACGAGACTCCCAGCTTTCAGTCGCTGTTGTTTTTGGGTGAGATGGCGAATTAACCATCGCAATGAATGAAGCGGTCCCCTCATGATTTTGGCAGCGACCGCGCGCGTGACGAGACTTCCGTTCCGCCATACTTCGAACGATTCGTTTCGGAACGTTAAGGCCGCCGGAGAAACCCTTTCCTCACCAACGATCAGGCCCGCATGGATCCCATTCGAGCAGATGAGTTCCTGTGACGAGGGTGATCCAAACCAGAAATGGAAATGATGAAGCTCCAATCCGGCACTTACATATTCAATCGAGTTGATCAGTTCGCTTTCAGAAAGGTTCTCTCCCTCAATGTCCTTTCGGATTCTTAATACAAGTTCCGGTTCAATCGCGCAGTTCACAAAATCGCCGTAGAATACCTCCTTCGTCTGCAAAGCGCTATGCACGTGCCGTTCGAAAAGTCTTCCCACGATCGGCTCGCTCAGTCCGAGTTGCGCCCGGATCGCCGGACTTGTGCAGCCGACCTTGTATCCCGCAACGGCATCACCGCTTTCAATCCGAAGCTCCGAGACCGCTTCTTGGACCGCGTAGGCTTCCTCAAGGGATATGCCTGTTATCGGAAACGAGAGGTCCGCCGAATAACTCTTCGTGTGGAATGCATCGAAGAAATTCCGAGCCAATCCATTGATTGTTTCCGGTCTCACGGTCAATTCACCAACAATGAACCATGCAATAGGTAGTATTCGAGTTTCAGCTCGGTCCGGTGGGGCGACACTGCTTTTCGCGAAGCGAACATCTCATGTGGGCACCCAACTTGCAGGGCTTGGGAAGCCAGTCCGTGGAGCCCTAATCAACCTTAAGGCGCAAAACCCAAACGAGAAGGTACAATGGAAACACTGAGACATCCAAGCAATTTGGTGTTTTCACAGCACCGAATTGCAGGACACCCGTCCCACAAGGAGAAATCAGGGCTTCACGGAGTGTCGCCCCACCGAGAGAGTCGAGAGTCGGCGCTTCCTCTCCGGCGGATCTGCAGAGGGCGTGCCTGTCCTCGTTCGCAAAATGCGCTCGTGTCGAGATTCGCGATGGACGAGTTATCGAAACAGGTGTGTAAATGGGAGCGGAATCGGAATGATGGGAAAACTATCAACAACTTTGGTGAGGAAGGCCCAATTGTAATGATCGGTGTTATTGCGGATGATCTTACGGGCGCCGCTGAGTTGGGAGGCGTTGGTTTCCGGTTCGGACTTCGATCCGAGATTCACACGCGTTTTGAACGTGAGTCGTCCGCTGATTTGATCGCGCTGGACACTGCTTCCAGATCCTGTCCCGAGAGCGAATCGGTCCGCCGCGTTTCGTCTGCTGCCGAGAGTTTTCAGACCCTCGCACCGGACTTTGTTTATAAGAAGGTCGATTCCGCTTTGCGTGGGCGGATTCTTGCCGAAATCAATGCAATGAGGAAGGCAATTGGAAAAAGCCGCGCTCTGCTCATTCCCGCCAATCCGTCTTTGAACCGCATTATTCGGGGCGGTCAGTATTACATAAACGAAGTTCCAATCCATCAAACCGGTTTCAAGAACGATCCTGAGTATCCGTGCCGATCATCGTCCGTGGTCGATATTCTCGGGACAACCGGATTGTGTCCGATTTCGGTTTGCCGGGTGGACGAACCGATCCCCGACGAAGGAATCATCATAGGCGAGGTTTCGAATCGGAAGGAACTGCATGCATGGGCGGCGCGCCTGGACGAAACAACTTTGCCCGCGGGCGCGGCCGAGTTTTTCGCTGTAATCCTTGAGACTCGGGGATTCCAGCCGATTGCCTTCGGGGGAAAGGGTGATGTCCGATCCCCGGATGGAAAAGAGAGCGGCTTCCGATCTGCCGGATCGACTGAGGACTTTCGCGAGCTGTTCGTTTGCGGGAGTGCTTCGGAATCAACGGAGCGGTTTCTCAAAGACGCGCGAGCCCGTGGCGTTGCCGTTCTTTCAATGCCAAGGAAGCTGGCGGAATCTGGTTCGAAGATCGACGAAGCAAAGACGCAATGGCTGGAAGAAACGTTGAACGTCTTCCGAGTGAAACCGCGTGTAATTGTCGCGATCGATTGCCCTCTGAATCGGGAGCCAAACATCGCGGAGAGATTGCTGGAACACCTGATCCGCCACGTTGAAGCCGTGCTGGAGAGGGTGAAGGTGCATGCTGTGTTTGTGGAAGGTGGAGCGACCGCCGCGCGGTTGATGGAACGAATGAGATGGACGCGCTTGGACATGGTGCGTGAATTCACCCAAGGCGTCGTATCGCTGCTGCCGCATGGACATTCGCGTCCCGTCGTGACGATGAAACCCGGAAGCTACGTATGGGCGCCGGAGATTTCCGGCGAATCGCGTTAAGCCTCATCACAGACTTAAAAGAGGCTTAACACTACACTGTCACATTCATTACGGCACGCGGCCTGGAAGGCAGCGGGCCAATACCGGACTGTCGTGCTAGCGAGGCGGAGCCTCAGACCGGGCGCTTGGAGCGCGGCTTGTCCCAAGCCGCAGCACGCGAGCGAAGCAGAGGCGTGGAACAAAACCCGAAGACTCTGGCAAATCTGGAGCGCAGCGGTTTGAGACAAACCGCGGTCCTATGCATGCGAATGAAAACTCGACTCATTTACAACAACTTTTGAAGTTCAAGGAATCTAGTGTTAACCACGTAATCCAAAAGGTTCTCGGCGCTCCAGCACTTCACCTCGTCTAGGAGCTCTGTGATTGATCTCAGTCAAACGAAAAGACCGCTTGACGAGGAAGCGTTCGAGTTTACAACACCCGGTATGCAAGCCTTTCGTAAAATCTCATTTCCGGGCTTTGTTTTAATCGCGGCACTATTCATGACCGTCCAGTCCCGAGGCGCGGAAGGGGAGCGCGGGATCCAGGTTTCAGCGGGTGATTGGGACCGACTGGAATCGGTTGTCTCATTTCCATTTCCTCCAGGCCACGCTAAGACCGACCGCTTAATCGACGCGGATGGCCACGCGATTCCGTTGCAGATCGACGAAGAGAATCGAGCGACCTTTGTTCTGAAGAATCTAAAATCCGGGCAAACCCAAGACTTGCAGTTCGGAAAGGCGCGTATCGAATCCACGGTGCCCGGATTCATTCAGGTTGTTCGCGATGGAAACAAATTGCGCGTTAGTCAGGGGAACGATCCTATCATTGGATACCAAGCGGAACCCGGCGAACTGCCGCGCCCGGATATAAACCCTTTGTTCACACGCGGCGGATATATTCACCCGATTCTTAGCCCGTCGGGAAAACTAGTCTCGGATGATTACCCGCGAAATCACATCCATCACCACGGAATCTGGTTTCCGTGGACCAAAACCGAGTTCGAAGGACGCCATCCCGATTTTTGGAATATGGGGGACGGCACCGGCAAGGTGGAGTTCGAATCTCTTTCGAAAACCTGGAGTGGGCCTGTGCATGGCGGATTCGTGTCCCGTCATCGGTTCATTGATTTGTCCGCTCCACAACCTAAAGTGGCGCTTAAGGAAACCTGGCGAGTCGAGATCTATAACGTCGGTACGGGGCAAAAGCGTTACCGGATGTTCGACATGATTTCCACCCAGAATTGCGCGACATCCAGTCCGCTCATTCTCCCGGAATACAGGTACGGCGGTTTGGGTTTCCGCGGGAATTGGAGTTGGAACGGAGCGGAGAATGCGTTCTTCCTCACGTCCGAAGGCGAAACCGATCGTGTCAAGGGGCACGCGACTCGCGGGCGATGGTGCCATATCGGAGGCAAGGTGGATGGCGAACGGACCGGAATCGCGATTCTTTGCCATCCGGACAACTTCCGAGCGCCGCAACCGATGCGAATTCATCCGACGGAACCGTTCTTTAATTTCGCGCCTTCTCAGGCGGGCGACTGGGAGATCAAGCCGGGAGAAAATTATATTTCCAGATACCGGTTTGTGGTGCTGGATGGCCAACCTGACAAGGCGGAATTGGACAGGCTTTGGACGGACTACGCTCATCCGCCGCAGGCGATTGTGAAGTAATCGACGTGCGGACGATTTCCCGCCTTGCCTGCGCAAAAGCGGTTCCAGTCCGGGCCGCATTTCTTCTTGGCAAACGGGTTTGGATGAGGTAGAAGAAGATTACTGAGACCCCAAAAAATTATGCAGGATCTTCTAAAAGAAATGCAACGTACGGCTTTTTACCTCGCAGGGTTTTCATTCGCAGTATCCATATCGACCGGATTTTCGGCTGAAGCGTCCTCTTCGGATGTCGGGAAACCGGTGAGTTTTCACAGCCAAATCCGCCCAATCCTTCAAGCTAGTTGCCAAGGCTGCCACCAACCGGCCAAAGCCAAGGGTGGCTATGTGATTACCGATTTCGAGAGATTGCTCCGTCCTGGTGACGGCGGAGAACAACCGATTGTGCCTGGGAAACCCGAGGCCAGCTTTCTTGTCAAACAGATATCGCCCGTGAACGGTGAAGCGGAAATGCCGAAAGGCAAATCCCCGCTTCACGACTTTGAGATCAAATTGATTTGTCGCTGGATTGCCGAGGGCGCCACGGACGACACACCGGCCGGAACGCGCCCGGATTATGACATGGAGCACCCACCGGTCTATTCGAGGCTGCCGGTGGTGACGTCGCTGGATTATTCGCCGGACGGGAATGTTCTAGCGATTGCGGGTTTTCACGAAGTGCTCCTGCATCGGGCTGATGGTTCCGGTTTGGCCGGACGCTTGGTGGGCTTGTCCGAACGGCTCGAATCCGTTCGTTTTTCGCCCGATGGCAAACAGTTGGCGGTTGCCGGTGGACAGCCGGGACGCTTGGGCGAGGTGCAGGTTTGGGATGTCGAAAAACTGAAGCTGCTTATGTCAGTGCCAATCGGCTATGACACCGTTTATGGCGCGAGCTGGTCGCCGGACGGAACGATGATTTCACTCGGGTGCCCGGACAACACGCTTCGGGCGATCGATGCGAAGACTGGGAAACAAGTCCTTCAACAGGGTTCACACAGCGACTGGGTCTTGGATACGGTGTTTTCAACGAACGGTTCGCACGTCATCTCCGTGGGACGCGACATGTCCGCGAAACTGACCGAAACGGCCTCCCAGCGCTTTATCGACAACATCACATCGATCACGCCCGGTGCTCTCCGGGGCGGGCTGCAAAGTGTGGCGCGGCATCCCACACGAGACGAAATCCTCGTGGGCGGCGCCGACGGCGTTCCACAGATCTATCGGATGTTCCGGGAAACAGCCCGAAGGATCGGTGACAACGCGAATTTGATCCGGCGGTTTCCAGCCATGGAGGGGCGCGTCTTCAGCGTCGCTTACAGTTCGGACGGCAATCGAATCGCGGCGGGCGCGAGCTTGGACGCGCACGGAGCGGTGAATATCTACAGCGCCGCGTTTGATTCCACGATCCCGACGAATTTGGTTCAAATCCTTGAAAAGGTCGTATCGTCACAGACTGCCGAGGAGAAAGACGCCGTCGAGAAATATGTGACGGGTGATGTTAAGCTCGTGGCATCGGCGGCGTTTCCAGACGCGTCCATCTATGCCGTCCGATTCAGCCCGGATGGAACACGGGTCGCGGCGAGTGGCAGCGACGGAATGGTGCGATTGATTGATACGGAAACCGGGAGTGTCCTTCATCAATTCGCGGTTGCGCCTCTCTCCGAGGGAGAAGCGGCAATAACGGACGGCACTTCGGGGAAAAGGTCGCATTTGCAGACCTTGTCGGCTACAGACGGAATAGGAAGGCAAGATGGGGCGCCGGAATCGAATCAGAATGTGGAAGCATTACCGGACGGCGCGGAGGTGGCCTCGCTTGAAGTCGAACCATCCTCGATCCGGATTGCCAGCCGCAACGATCATGTTCAGTTGATCGTCTTTGCGAAACTGAAATCCGGAGACGTCGCCGATGTGACGCGCCGCGCGTCGTATCAGATCGATGAGAATCTCGGGGCGATTTCACGCCAGGGACGGTTCACCGCGAAAAATGGAGGCGCAGGTTCGCTCGCGATATCGTTCTCCGGAAAATCGCTCACTGTTCCGGTCGAAGTTGCCGAGTTAAGAAATGTGTTTGACGCGGATTACGTCCGCGATTTAAGCCCCATTCTTTCAAAGGCGGGTTGCAACGCGGGGACCTGTCATGGCGCGCGAGACGGCAGAAACGGATTCAAGCTTTCGTTGCGCGGATACGATCCGATATTCGATGTGCGAGCGTTCGCGGATGACCACGCCGCGCGCCGTGTGAACCTGGCATCACCGGACGACAGTCTAATGCTGCTCAAAGCGACCGGTGAAGTGCCGCATGAAGGAGGCCAGCGCATGACTCGCGACTCCGAATATTATGCGATCGTCCGGCAATGGATTGTCGGCGGGGCGAAGCTGGCCGCCGATGCGGCACGCGTGGCTAGGATTGAGATTTTTCCGATGAATCCGGTGGTTCAAGCTCTCGGAGCACTTCAACAAATGCGTGTGGTAGCGACTTACGCGGACGGTGACAAGCGCGACGTTACGTCGGAGGCCTTTGTCAGCACAGGCAATGCGGATGTTGCGATCACCGACGAATCGGGCCTTGTGACCACGTTGCGCCGCGGTGAAGCGCCGATTCTCGCGCGCTATGAGGGCGCCTATACGGCGACAACAGTGACGGTCATGGGAGACCGAACCGGTTTCGTCTGGAAGGAGCAAGCGGCGAACAACCAAATTGACGAGTGGGTGGCTGCGAAATGGAAACGCATGCGGATTCTGCCGAGCGACCTTTGCACGGATGCGGAGTTCATCCGGCGGGTTACTCTCGATTTGATCGGGCTTCCTCCGTCATCCAAAGAGGTCAGAGCGTTTATGGAGGACTCGCGAGGCAGCCAAATCAAGCGCGACGCCTTGATTGAGCGGCTGATGGCGAGCCCGGATTTCGTGGATCATTGGACGAGTAAGTGGGCCGATCTCCTTCAGGTAAACCGGAAGTTTCTTGGGGTCGAGGGAGCAGAACTTTTTCAGGATTGGATTCGGCAAGAGATTCGCGATAACACCCCGTACGACCAGTTTGTGAGAGAGATACTGACCGCGACAGGTTCCAATCGCGAGCATCCAGCGGCGTCGTATTTTAAGGTTTTAAGAGCACCGGAAGAGACCATGGAGAACACGACCCATCTTTTCCTTGGCACGCGGTTCAATTGCAATAAGTGCCACGACCATCCGTTTGAACGCTGGACTCAGGACCAATACTACAGCATGTCCGCTTTCTTCGCGCGCGTGGACTTTAAGAAAGATCCAGCGAGCGGAGACCGGCGCATTGGCGGCACTGCCGTCGAGGGTGCAAAGCCGATGTTCGAAATCGTCATGGATGGCGACAAAGGCGAAGTCACTCATTTGCGAACCGGCAAGGTGGCGCCTCCGGAATTTCCGTTCCCTGTAAAGTACGAATCGCCAGGTTCGGAGGCAACTCGTCGCGAGCGGCTCGTGGCATGGATGACGTCACCGGACAACCGCTATTTCGCGTTAAGCTATGTCAATCGGCTTTGGGGTTACCTCATGGGTGTCGGGCTCATTGAGCCATTGGACGATATTCGGGCCGGAAATCCTCCGAGCAATCCGGAGCTGCTGAATTACTTGACGGGCGAGTTTGTGGACAGCGGTTTTAATACTCGCCGAATCCTCCGGCTGATTTGCCAATCTCGCGCCTACCAGCTCTCTGTGGGCACCCACAAGTGGAACGAGGATGACAAGATCAATTACTCCCACGCCACGGCGCGCCGTTTGCCGGCGGAAGTCCTGCTGGATGCGGTGTATCGAGTCACTGGCTCAAGTCCGCATTTTCCGGGCGCCAGGCCTGGAATCCGCGCTGCGCAGTTAATCGATTCGGCAATCGATGTCCCCAGCGGATTTCTGGCAAACTTGGGGAGGCCGCCGCGAGAAAGCGCGTGCGAATGTGAACGCAGCAATGACATTCAACTCGGCTCGGTCATGTCCCTCCTCAGCGGGCCCGCCGTGTCCGGCGCTGTGGATGATCCGAATAACGAAATCGCAAGAATGGCGCGGAGCGAACTGGATAATTCGAAATTGATCGGGGAGATTTTCTTGAAAATCTTGAATCGCCCCGCCGCTCCGGATGAAATCGAATCCGCGCTGGCAATTCTGAACACGATTCGCGGCGAGCACGATCAACTCTCCGAAGAATTGATTCGCGCGGAGGAGGCTTGGAAAGTCGCGTTTCAGAAGAGGAATGAGGAGCGGCTTGCTGAAATCTCAGAAGCGGAGGGGGAGTTAAGCGCTTACTTGATGGAGCGCGCTCCAGAAACCGCGGCACTTGAACGGAAACGGCAAGAGGTGATCGCGGCAGCGCAGCATCAGGTTGACGAGTATGAACCCACCTTGCTGGCCAAATTGTCCGATTGGGAAAGAGCGTTGAGTTCCGAGCGTTTTGGAACCGTTTGGCATCCAATTCAGATTAAAGAGTTTCGCGGAACCGGTTCTGTTCAATTGGAAAAACTTCCAGACGACTCCATCCGTTCGTCTGGAGCAGAGGGGGAACTTCCCGATTACATTGTAACGGCTGAGACGGCGTTAAGGAATATCACGGGTATCAAGCTGGACGTTTTGACCGACGATCGTTTGCCCGCTTTCGGCCCCGGATTCAAGGATGGAAATTTCTTTCTCAGCGAGTTTGCCGTTGAGTCGGGAGAGAAAACCGAAGGCGCAAAGCTCGAAAAGGCGAAGATCAAAGAAGCGCAGGCGGACTTTGTTGCGGAGAAGTATGACCTGAAACACGTTTTCGACGGTATCGCCGAGCAAGGCCGCGGGGAGGGCTGGACAATTGGCAGCGAAGTGGGCCGTCCCCATTGGGCCGCCTTCGCATTCGAAAAACCCATCGATGGCAGTTCCGGTTCGACGTTAAGGGCTCGACTCCAACATCGATACCAGGCGCCTTATGAAATTGGAAGGTTCCGGCTTTGGGTGACCACAAGCGCCGAACCAACGAGGGAAGGTCTTCCGGCCAATGTCGTCAGCGCTCTGAAGATTTCGGCGCCGCTTCGAACACCTGATCAAGTTGAGCTTTTAATTGGGTACTACCGGGGGACAGACTCCGAATTGCGCAAACGGGAGCAGGCATTGGCTTTGGCCCGCAAACCGGTTTCGGAAGATTCAAAGAGAATCGAACTCGAAGCAAAACTGGCGCGCGCGTCGAGGCCTGTGTCAACGGACCCGGCCCTGGTCCAATTGCGGCAAGATGTTGCCCTGAGCCGAAAGCAAATGGAAAATCCCAGGTTGACCGGGGCGCAAGACCTGGCTTGGGCGCTGATCAATACGCCGGCATTTTTGTTTAACCATTGACGATTGGAAACCCAGTTTAACCCTTAACTCATTCGAATCTTATGTTTCGCTTACCCGGTGACTTCTGCACGGACCTTTGTGACGCCAACCTGAAAATGACCCGCCGCGACCTGCTGAGAATTGGCGGTTCCAGTATTCTTGGAATGTCGCTCGGATCGATGTTTCAACTGAACGCCCGCGCCGCCGAGGCCGAGACCAAAGGCGGGCCGGGATGGGGCAAAGCCAAGAGCGTAATTCTGGTGTACCTCCAGGGAGGCCCCAGCCACCTGGACCTTTGGGATCCCAAAGAGAATGTGCCGGACAAGATCCGGAGTCCGTTCACCGCGATTCCGACGAAAATTCCAGGTGTTCATTTCACCGAGATCCTGCCGAAACTCGCCAAAGTGAACGACAAATTCTCGATGATTCGTTCGATGAGTTACACGCCGAACGGTTTGTTTAATCACACGGCGGCGATTTATCAGATCATGACGGGGTACACAACTGACAAGGTTAGTCCTTCCGGTCAGTTGGAACCCCCGAGCCCCAAGGATTTTCCGAACTTCGGCTCTAATATCATTCGGCTCAAGCCGGTCAAGGAACCGATGTTGCCGTTTGTCATGCTGCCGCGGCCTTTGCAGGAGAGCAATGTCGTGGGCAAGGGAGGAACGGCTGGATTCCTGGGGAAGGCCTTTGATCCCTATTACCTCTATCCGGAGGGCGACGACATGGATATGTCCAAGATGAAGAACATCAAGATCGATGATCTCAAATTGCCGGCGGAAGTGTTTGCGATGCGCCTCAATCGCCGCGCCCGGTTGCGGACCGTTCTAACCGAAGCGATGCCGGAAATCGAAAAATCGGTCGAAAACTATAATCTCGACGAGTATTATCAGCGCGCGCTGAATCTTGTCGTGTCAGGGAGGGCTCGGAACGCGTTTGAACTCGATCGAGAGCCCGATTCGATTCGCGATCTCTATGGACGAAACACATTCGGCCAGAGCTGTCTCTTGGCGCGGCGATTGGTGGAGGCGGGAACGCGTGTGGTTGAAGTTGTCTGGCCGAAGGTCGCCAACTCGGACAATCATTCGTGGGATGTGCATTCGGGTCTGACTGACCGGATGAAGAATCAATCCGGGCCGATGTTGGATCAGGGATTATCCGCGTTGTTCGAAGATCTGGATCAACGAGGACTCTTAAGCGAGACATTGGTGGTTGCCATCGGCGAATTCGGGCGCACTCCGGAAAAGGGGCTGAGCACATCCGGAAATAGCAATAGTGCGGACGGCCGGGATCATTGGCCCTATTGTTATACCTCAGTGATCGGTGGCGCTGGAATCAAGCGCGGATACGTGCACGGAAAATCGGACACGACGGCGTCGAGCCCTTTGGAGGAACCGGTTCATCCAATGGAAGTGCTCGCGACGATCTACCATTCTTTTGGAATCAGTCCGGAAACCATTGTCTATAACCATCTGAATCAACCGCGAGAACTGGTAAAGGCCCAGGCGCTCGGCAAACTTTTCGCGTAGGCCAGGCACTCCTTGGCCCGCAATCTCTGAGAATCGCAACCAGCACTGGGGACGTAACTGATTTGGCGGACCTTGATACGGGAATGCTTATGACGCGATCTGCGGGGTGCCTCATAGCCGGACTCGTTCTTGCGTCTTCCTGCGAGGTTAAGACTGCGGAAACAGCCGATTCCGCTGTGTCAGTATCCACGTTTACGTACAAGCGCGCTGGCGGATTGGAGATAAAAGCCGATGTGCATCGGCTTGACGATAAAGAGGTAAGATCGGTGGTTGTTTGGATCCACGGCGGCGCACTCATCATGGGAGGACGGAATCCGATTGGGAGATACGGAAAGCGTCTCGTTGAGGAGGGATTGATTGTCGTGTCAATCGATTACCGGCTCGCTCCCGAAACGAGGCTGCCGTTCATTATTGAGGACCTGGAGGACGCGTTCAAGTGGGTGCGCACAAAGGGGCCGGATCTTTTTCAAGCCGATCCCGATCGAATTGGCGTCTGGGGAGGTTCGGCCGGAGGTTACCTTGCTTTGACATCCGGCTTTCGCGTGCAACCGCCGCCGCGAGTACTGGTGTCGATGTTCGGTTACGGCGATCTGATTGGCGACTGGTACAGCAAGCCCAGCCAGCACGCGCGCCATCAACAGATCAAAATGACCGAGAGCGAGGCGCGATTGCAAGTCCATGGTCCGCCGATTGCCAACGCCGCAGATCGCGACGGAAATGGAGGCGCGTTTTATCAATTCTGCCGTCAACACGGAATCTGGCCGAGCGAGGTCTCCGGCTGGGATCCAAACGATGAGCCCGAAAAATTTCACCCTTACATGGCGGTTAAGAACGTGTCTGGGAACTATCCGCCGACATTCCTTATCCACGGCACGGATGATACGGACGTGCCGTACGAACAATCTGTGATGATGGCGGAACAGCTCAAGAAGCATGGAATTGAGCATCGATTTGTTACGATCCCGAATGCCGAGCACGGCTTTGGCGGCGGCGATCCCGCACTGGTCGAGGAGGCCATTCGCGCCTCGATCGCGTTCACAAAGGCGCATCTGTCGCGGGACTGATCTCAGAATCGCGCGGCAGGTTCAATATCTTTCCGGGCGATTCTCGTGGATCGCAAGTGAAGTCTCGGGCTCGGCGAAGGAAGTGCTTTGATTCGGATTCAATCGAACGAATGACTAATTCTTTTCCTTTGAGCGGTTCGATTGCAGCCGCTTGATCCAGGTTGGTAAAAGGTGAAACAATGCCTTGAGGGCCAGCTCCTTTGGCAGGAATGGCTTCGCAATCAATTCATTGGCTCCGATGCTGGCCGACCGGACGCGGCTGTCAAATCGGTCATCTCCTGTGACGAAAATGACTGGAGTCTCTTCATAGCCGGACGAGACTCGAAGCTTCTCGCAAAGTTCGAATCCATTCATCCTCGGCATGTTAATGTCCAGGACGAACAGATCGTATCGATTTTGCTTCGCTAACTCCAGCACTTCAAATGCATCCTTGGCGCCGTCCGCCTCGAGCCCAACCGTTGCAAGCGAACGCCGAATCAGAGCGAGGACGTCCGGTTGATCGTCCGCGGCAAGCACCTTGAATGGAGGCGGCCCCGACTGGATGGAAAGGATTGGATTCTTCAGGAGCGTGTCGAAGGAATTAACCGCATGGAGAATTGTCCGCAGGTTTGAGGAAGTGACGCTGTCCGGGTTCTGCGACAACTCGCCGAGGAGCGATGCCAGCGCATCCCAAAGACGGGGAACAATGCCTGACTGCAAAGACGCATCCTTTCCCATAAAAGTCCGCACTGCCCGGTGCAGTTCGGTCAGAAGCGGTTGGCGGGTTTTCGATCCTTGAGCGCCGAACAAACGTTGTGAGAGCAACCGAATACTTTGGAAGTCAGCCACGTTCTCCCGGTGAGCCGACATTTCCTTGTTCTTCTCGCCGACGTCTTGGGGTGGTGGCTTCGGCTGGTCCAGACTAGGTTCCTTTTTTTTGAGGGCAGGTGGTTTGGGAGTTTCACGAGCAGGTGCCGGAATTACCGATTTTACAGACCGCGCGGATACCGGCTCAGGAGAAGGCGAAGATGGAATCTCCTCGATCGGGCGCAAAATCCGTTCCACAGCGCGCAGGAGATCTTGGGCGCCGCTTTTACCGAGCACGAGGAAGTCCGTTGCTCCATCCAGCCACGATTCCTTGCCTGG
The DNA here is from genome assembly GCA_027623095.1 of Verrucomicrobiota bacterium. Taxonomy (GTDB): domain Bacteria; phylum Verrucomicrobiota; class Verrucomicrobiia; order Limisphaerales; family SIBE01; genus JAIPJX01. The sequence continues at coordinate 427 of JAQBVM010000120.1, read as the reverse complement.
GTTCTCACCGTCTTCATCCGCGTACGTGATGATAGGAAGTCTTCGCATCTCGGACCGCGAGCGGATTGTCTGCAAGAGGATGCGCGCTTGGTCTCCGCGCTGGTTCACATTCAGAACGACCGCGTTCGCTTTGGTCCGGTGAAGCGTGGCAAGGGCCTTTGCGCCGCTGGTGACATGTTCCGCATCATAACCCGCAACCACAAATGTGCGGAAGTACTTCATGCCGGAGGCGAGGTCGGGTTCGACAATCAGGACGTGTTTCATCGGCAGCCACTTTCAGAACTTCTCATGAAATCATCTCAAAAGCGTCGATGCAACGATTCATTGCCGACGATTCATTGCCGACGGGATTCGTGGCGGGCGCATCTCCAAATGAGGACGGACCCACCCTCCGCTCTTCCGCCGGGGATGACGCGCCGACTCTCGC
>JAQBVM010000523.1 GCA_027623095.1 Verrucomicrobiota bacterium | reverse complement strand
TCGCTCAAGCGCGCCATCCGCGAATACGCGCAGGATAACCTGCCCGACGCGCGTTTCGGCGGCGAACGCACGAAGCTCATCGTTCAGCCGCTCGCTGACGCATTGAAGAAGCACGGCATCGCCGACGACAAAGCCGTTGCGGAACACGCGGCCAACATCGCGGACAAACTGGCCAAGCTTGATGCCAAGTCCGGCAAGGATGGTGAAACACCGCAAGTCGGCACCCTGACCTTCCTCACCCCTTCCGAAATTGACGCCATCGCCCAACAGGTGGCAGCGATGTTGAAGGAGAATCCCAAAGCGAAGGACTACGAAAAGAAACTCGATAAGTTCTGCAAATCTGCTGGCTTGTTGGATGGCGCGGACATCGCGATCTTCGGACGCATGGCCGCCAGCCTGCCTTCGCTCACCCTCGAAGGCGCGGCCATGTTCAGTCACGCCCTTTCCACACACAAGTCCGACAACGATCTCGACTTCTATTCCGCCGTGGATGACCGGAAGCCGAAGGACGATGACGCCGGAGCCGGCATGATCGGCACGTTGGAGTTTTCCTCGGCAGTCTATTACCGCTACGCTGCCATCAACCTGGATCTGCTGGCCGACGGGGATCACCTCGCCAGACTCTCCGTGGACGAGCGCCGGAAAGTCGTGGACGCCTTCATCCGCGCCACGCTCATAGCTGTGCCTGGCGCGCGGAAGAACTCAATGAACGCGCACACGCTGCCCGGTTGCGTGCTTGGCACGTTCAAATCCGCCGGGCAGCCGGTGCAGTTGATCAACGCCTTTGAAACGCCGGTGCGCCCAAAATCCGGTTTGCTGGACGCCTCCATCGAAGCCATGAAGGCGCACCACGCGAATCTGAAGGAAACCTGGTGCATCACCTGTGACACCGAAGTCGTTCTCCCCGACGTGAACCTCAACGCCTTTTGCAAGGCCCTGACGAAGCATGTCAGCTAACGCCTGTCTCGCCCTGTTGCTCGACGGCCCCATGCAATCATGGGGGCACACCTCGCGCTTTGAGCGCCGCACGACCGCGTTGCATCCGACGCGTAGTGGCGTGCTCGGAATCATCGCCGCCGCGCTGGGAATTGATAAGCACGCGCCGGACGAAGCGGCGCAACTCGCCCGGCTCGACGCCTTGCGCGTCATCACCGTGAAGTTCGACAAGCGCGACAGACGCGGCCGGGAACTTCCCATCCAGCGGCTGGAGGACTACCACACCGTCACTGGCATCCGGCGCGCCAGCGGCAAGGTGGATAAAGACGCTACGGTCCAGACCTATCGCCACTACCTGCTCGACGCCCGCTTCGGCGTAATGATCGAAGGTCCGCCTGCCTTGCTCGAAGAAATCGCCGCCGCGCTGCGCAATCCCAAATGGGGCGTGTGGCTCGGACGTAAATGTTGCCTTCCTGCCAGCCCGGTGCTCGTCGCTCCGCCCGGCGAACGCGCCGTGGTTTGGGCCGCATTGCTCCAGCGCGCCGGCTACCCCGGCACGGCAACCGAAGAACAGTTCGACCGCGTCCTCGAAGTCACCGCCAGTGAAAGCGGCGCAGACATGATCGAAGACAAGCCGGTTGGTTTCGGCGCACCCATTGGAGAACGCCACGCCCCGCGCTGGATTCGGTGCGTGCCCAAATCGTCAATCGTAAATTCCGATGGCTCTCTTTGACCCCCCGCCCCTCGAAACCCTCGCCTCCGCCAAGGACCGCTGGACGCCGCTCTACCTCGAACACGGTCGCCTCGAAGTGGACGATTCCAGCGTGAAATGGATCGGAGCCGACGGCATGCTCTGCCGCATTCCCGTGGCCACGGTTTCCGCGCTTATCCTCGGTCCCGGCACCACGATCACGCACGCGGCGATCAAGGCCTGCGCCGAAAGCAACACGCCCGTCTGCTGGACCGGCGAGGATTCGCTCCGCTTTTACGCCTTCGGACTCACGCCCAATCACACCAACGACATGCCCCGCCTCCACGCCGAGGCTTGGGCCGACAAACGCCGCCGCACCCAGATCGCCCGCGCCATGTTCCTCATGCGTTTCCCCGACGTCGAAGTGGAAGGCAAATCCGTGAAAGAACTGCGTGGCATGGAAGGCTTGCGGGTAAGGACACTTTACGCCCAGTTCGGCCTCCAGCACGGCGTGACATGGAAGGGCCGCAACTACGACCGCCAGAACTGGGAGATGTCCGACGGCATCAACCAAGCCCTATCGTCCGCCAACGCTAGCCTTTATGCCTTGTGCGCCGCCGTTATCTGCTCACTTGGCTATGTTCCCAGCCTTGGTTTCGTGCATGATTCCGGCACGCTGCCTTTCGTCTATGACGTGGCGGATCTCTACAAACACCTCACGAGCATTCCCGCCGCCTTTCTCGCCGTGCGGCAGGACCCCAAGGACGAGGGCGAACTCGTCCGCAAACTGTTTAAGCAACGCGTCGAGGAGGAGCGCATATTGCAACGGATGCCCAAGGATCTGGCCGCTCTATTTCAAACCGCCGAAGCCGCCCCCGTTCAAGCCGGCGACCGTCCTCCCTCCGCGTTGTGACACCTCAATTTGTCAATCGCAATTCGCAAATCGGAAATTGAATGACCGTTCTCATCGCCCACGATACTCCGCCTGCAATCCGCGGCATGCTCAAACGGTGGTTTGTCGAACCGAAGCCCAATGTCTTCGTCGGCACCGTCAACCGCCGGACGCGCGACAAGGTGCTGGACTATGTGAAGCGCAATGCCGAAGGCATGAGTCTGCTCATCCTGACCAGTGAGCCGAACTGTCAGGGCTTCAAGATCGAGCGCTGGGGCAAACCCGACCGACGCGACACCCAACTCAGCGGCCTTTGGCTGGTGGCTGAGGAATGGGTGGACGACGAGAACAAGCCCTTCTGATTCCCGGAAAAACATCGCCAATGACGCCGTAACCTGTTGGGATTTCAGGGTTCTCCCCACCCGCGTGGGGATGGTCCGGTGGTTATTAAAATAATCGTTCCACAAGGTATGTTCTCCCCACCCGCGTGGGGATGGTCCGAGCACATGAGACAGCATTCTTAACTTTACAAAGTTCTCCCCACCCGCGTGGGGATGGTCCGGATTCTC
>JAQBVM010000119.1 GCA_027623095.1 Verrucomicrobiota bacterium | reverse complement strand
TAAATGCCCCCTCCAGGCACCCTCCTTCGGAATTTTTTTCACCCCGCCGCTTAGGCGAGGATTTGGGTTCCCGAGCCCCTCTTGTCAACCCTGTCTGCTTGGCCTAGTGTGATCGCCTATGTTTGATTCGTTAAGTGGCAAGCTGCAATCCGCCTTCAAGAATCTGCGCGGCCTTGGCAAGATCTCGGAATCCAACATCTCAGAATCGCTTCGGGATGTCCGGCTCGCGCTTTTGGATGCGGATGTCAACTTCAAGGTAGCCCGTGACTTCATCGAGAAGGTCAAAGAACAGGCGATCGGGGAGAAGGTAATTCAAAGCATTCAGCCCGGGCAGCAGATTATCAAGATTATCCAGGACGAGCTGATCCTGCTGCTCGGTTCAGCGAACGCGGGCCTGGACCTTTCGGGGGATCCAAGTTGTCTATTGCTCGTTGGATTGCACGGCTCCGGAAAGACCACCTCTTCTGGAAAGCTTGCGCGGCTCCTCGAAAAGGAAGGCCGATCGCCGCTGCTGGTCGCTTGCGACGTTTATCGTCCGGCAGCGATGGATCAGTTGCTGACGCTCGGCCAGCAGCTCAACGTGCCTGTGTTCGCCCGGAAAGGAGAAACGGATGTGCTCCGGATCGCGCGCGATGCTCTTGCTGAAGCGCGTTCAACAAATAGGAACACCTTGATTTTTGACACAGCCGGCCGGCTGCAAATTGACGAGGATCTGGTCCAGGAACTTGTCAGGCTGCGCGATTTGGTGCGGCCCCGCGAAGTTCTGCTGGTCCTCGATGCCGCGACCGGACAGGAGGCAGTGAATGTGGCAACGCACTTCGATCAAGCCCTTCAAGTCACGGGCGCAATCTTGACGCGTCTGGATGGAGACGCCCGTGGCGGGGCAGCCCTGAGCTTAAAGTCGGTGACTGGCAAGCCGATTAAGTTCGTCGGCGTGGGTGAGAAACTTGAAGATTTCGAAGCATTCCACCCGGAACGAATGGCTTCCCGCATCTTGGGAATGGGGGATGTCGTCAGTTTGGTTGAACGCGCCGCCGAAGCGGTGGACCTGGACGACGCCAAGCGGCTGGAAGAGAAGATGCGCAAAGGCCAGTTCACGCTGGAGGACTTCCTGGCGCAACTGCGGCAAATGAAAAAGCTCGGATCTCTGGAAAGCATCGTTGGAATGCTCCCCGGCGGTTCGGAAATGCTTAAACAAGCGGATCTCAGCAAGGGAGAAAAGGAGTTCAAACGGATGGAAGGCATGATTTGCGCGATGACCGCTCAAGAGCGGCGGCATCCGCAAATCCTAAATGCGAAGCGCCGATTGCGAATCGCCAAAGGCAGCGGGGTGGGCGTGGCGGAACTAAACAATCTTCTCAAACGTTTTGGCCAAATGCAGCAGATGATGAAGAAGATGGGCAAGTTCCAGAAAATGATGTCCAAGATGGGGGGCGGTCCAGGTCCGGGCTTCATGCGTCCCGGACGATAGCGGTGGGTGCCTGTTTCGGAAAATCAATTTCAACTTTGCGCCATATCGTCCTCTCCGGCTTCCGTATCGCTGTCTTTTGTGAAAGCGGATACCGGGAGACCAGCCTAGTTTTCCGAGTCTCCCAAAGCTTGCCGTAACGCCTGCTGCGTTCGAGCGGCCCCGACAAAGTATTCGTCCGGAAAATTTCGGTAAGCGAGCATTTCCCCATAAGTGCCCTCGCCTTCGTAGGAATTGAGTTCGAGTCCCGCGAGGTACTGGAGCCGGAGGTTTCGATCGCGGTTGATTTCGGCGGACGCCAGCCAGGACGCCAATTCCGAGGAGCGCCCCGTGTAGGTCGCCAGCAGCGAGATCGCCGATCGAAAGCCAACCTTCTTGAGTGAACTCGCCGCTCGTTCGTGTTCCTTTTGGTCGAAGCGCCGCTGCATGGCATCGACATCCACCGTAGCGCCGGACGCCTGCCCGAGAAGCACGATGTCATAGCCTTTCCCAAAGTCATCATTGCTCCAGATCGTGCCGTTGGAAAAGACGCTGAAGAAAGTCCCGATTTCGCTCTTCACGACGGCAACACTGCTTTCATAAAGAGGTACCCATTGCGTGATTAACCCCCCCGGATTTAAGCGGCTCCGGCAAAGCTCGAAATACTCTTTTGTATAAAGCGTCGCGGCACCTTTTACCCACGGATGAATCGGGTCGGAAGTGATGATGTCGAACCGCTCGCTGGTCGTTAGAATGAAATGCCGCGCATCATCATAGACAACTTCCACGCGCGGGTCTTTCAGGACGCTGTTATTCTCAAAGTCAAAGTACCGCGCCACAACCGTCGGAATAAGCGGTTCAATCTCGCAGATGACAATTCGCTCAATCCCGGGATACGGAACAAACGAGCCCGATGTGACCCCCGCGCCGCAGCCGACGATCAGGACCGATTTCGGATTCGGATGCAGGAGCGCCGGAAGGTGGCCGAGCATCAGTTGCAGCCGCATATCCTGCGGTTCGCTGGAGGCCTCCACTTTGCCACTCACGTGAAAATTGCGCACCCCGTTTGCCAGCTCTGTGACGGCGACCGAGGCGTTCATTCCCTCACCCAGATAGAGAAGTTGCGAATCCTCGGTGCGAGTCGCCAAAAAGCGGCCGTACGCCACCAGACCCCAGGGTATGGGTGAAACACCCGTCGCAAGCAATCCCGCCACGAGTGTGGAAACGCACAGAGCTGTGGCGGTGGTCGATGAGAGTCGCCGCGATTTCTTCATGGAGTTGGAAAAGGCTGTTGCGCGAGCTTGCCACAGATACGGCGCCAGGGCCAGGACGGCTGCCATCCACGATATTCCGATCAGGACGCGTTGCGCCTGCTGGGTTCCAGCCGTCTGGATCAAGATAACGCTGAACACGACTGCGCCGATGATCGCGCCAACGGTGTTTGCGGCATAGACTCCGGCAACAAGACGCCCTGAGTCCTGGCGGCGGGATGCGGCCGCGAGCGCCAATGGGAAGCTCGCGCCCCACAGGACTGCGGCGGGAAGGATCACCCACACGCATCGGACGATGTCGACCTGGAACCGGAACCATGGATTTTTCGAGAGAGAGGGATCGATCGGCCAAAAGGGAAGAGAGTACGCCAGCATGCAGGCCGCCCACGCAATCGCCGCCAGCAAGAGGAATTGGCAGCCACCCAGCAACACAGCAGGTCTGTTCCCGTCGCGTCCCAGGACGGAGCCAACGGCGCTTCCAATGCCCAGTCCCGCCAGGAACACTGCCAGAATGATCGAGAATGTATAAACGGTGGCCCCCAGCAGGAGGGACAATAGCCTGGTCCAGACGACCTCGGCGCCCAATGCAGCCGTCCCTGAGAGCGCGATTGCGGCGTAAACGGTCCATGCACTCCGAGGTTCCCAGTCGCGCGGAACAAGCCCACCCGTGTCCGGACCGTTCGATATCGAGGCTAAGACTTTCGCCGCGCATTCTTCGTTCGAACCTACTGTTTCTCTCCGCGGAGTCATGGCTGCGATCAGAAAACTCAAGAGCGCAATCACGCCGTTTATGGATGCGGCGACGTATGTGGCGATGGCCATGTCGTGGACGCGCAAGAGATAAAACCCGGCGAAGAGGCAACCGAACACTGCGCCCGCAATGTTTCCGCCATAGAAGAATCCGAGCCATGAAATCCCTCTGGGCGTGGCTTCAACCCATCGCGCCATCGCCGGAAGAGTGGCGCCCATGAGCAGCGTCGGCGGCAGCAGACAGATGGCGGCCACGATTCCGCGAGGCAGGAATCCTCCAAGCCGCTCGCCCGCGGCGGCGGCATAGAGACGATTAATCTCAGGCATCAGGAAAACGACGGCCAAACCGACGAGACCGATTCCCAATTCGATCCATGCGTAAACGCGCAGGGGATGCCTCCCGGGCGAGATCAACCGCGGCAGCGCGAGACTCCCCAAACACATTCCTCCCATAAACGTTCCAAGCAGAACGCCCAATGAGACGGCCGATGATCCGATAACCAGCTGCAGCAGTTGAAACCAGACGATCTCATAAATCAACGCGGCGCAACCGCTGCCAAAAAACAGGAGGATTAAGAATGGAAGATGCCGAGGTTCCGGGGCGGTCTCTACCTCGAGTTGGTGATGTCCTTCGGTCATTTTGAATAGAACTCAACGGTCTGAATGATTGGCGGCGTGTGTGGCGGCTGTTGAAAACGGAAGTGATGAAGAGTTCGTTTGTCGCGCCAGGCCATTAATTCGGTGCAATTGTCACAGCGGTGGTAAAGACGGCTGCTCAACGGTTAAAGTTACGTGGCTTCGCCCGACCCTTTGGGGCAGACAGCCTTGTCTGCTGTATCGCTGACTGCCAGTCGGGGGACTTGGCAAATGCAAGACGGTCCTGATTCCAATTTCAAATCCGACGTTCCTCCAGAGTCGCGTCCCCGCAGGCTGCCAACCTGCGAAACAGCAGGCTCTGCAGCCTGCGCTACGACCTGCCACCTCGCCTTCGCGACCTAAGCGCAAGAGCGCGGCTGGGATCCCTTTCCCAGTGGGCGCTCCGAATGAGGATCGTTCAATCTTGGGAAAGATCGATGAGATTGGCTTTTCAGCATCCTGATTGGTTGATCGGACCCTTTTCATAACGGTGGGGCGACAGTCTCTGGAGCCCTAATCAACCTCGAAGCGAAGATCTGAAACCCGAAGGCGCATTGGAAACGCGGAAGTTCCAACCTGTCCGGCGGTTCCACTTCTCCATATTTGCAGGGTCTGTGCCGCGAGGGAAATTTAGGGCTCCAGGGACTGTCGCCCCACCACGATCTCCGACAACCGACCTCATTCGGAGATGCGCCCTTTCGGCGGTTCGTATTCCGGTTTTTGATTGCACACACGGTATTTGGGCTTAAACATGAACGACAGATTAAGCCCCAATTGGAAAATGTATAACTGCCGAGAGAACTTGTTGACCACCTACAATCGGCGGTGTTGCAGAAATGTGAGTGCGCACATCCGCGCCTGACCCAGGTTAATCCTCGAAAGGATCCTAAGATGAAAAATCGTTACAATCGCCGTTTATTTCTTAAGCGCGCCGCCTTGGCTGGCGGTGCAATGACCGCCACTCGTTGGTTTTCCGGACCCAATCTTCTGGCGGCCGATGCTGGGAAGAAATTAAACATCGTGCAGATCGGCTGCGGCGGACGGGCCATGACCCACCTCGACCAAGTGATCTTCCGTCACAAACACAACTTGCTGGCCACGGTCGATGTCTATGAGCCCCGGCATGACACGGTGCGAAATTGGTTGAAGAACAAGCAACTGGAGGCGGACAAGATCCAGGCGTTCACGGATTACCGGAAGATGTTTGACAAGCTGGGCAAGGATCTAGACGCGGTCTTCATCGCCACGCCCAACCACCACCACGCGCTTCCCGCCATGATGGCCATGCAACTTGGCAAGGCGGTTTACTGCGAAAAACCAGTCTGTCATGACATTGGAGAGGCCCGCCGAATGCGCCAGATGGCTGCGGAATCGAAGGTGCCCACCCAAATGGGAAACCAAGGACATTGCATGGAAGGCTATCGGGCTCTGTGCGAATACATTTGGAGCGGGGTGATTGGCCAGGTAACGGAGACCCATAGCTGGACCAACCGCGCCAACGGCGGCGAGGGCCCCCGCCCACCGGTGGAACCGATTCCCGCAGGCATGCACTGGGATGAATACATCGGGCCCGCTCCGTATCGCGACTTTCACAGCGACATACATCCCCACGAGTGGCATGGTTGGTATGACTTCGGCAACGGTTCCATCGGCAATATGGGATGCCATGTGCTGGACGGCGTTTTCTGGGCTCTGAAAATCGATCACCCAACGAGCATTGAGGTCGAGGAGATGCGAGGCGGCAGCGACGAGCGCTACCCTATCGGCAGTCGGATTCGATGGGATATCCCCGCTCGGGCGGATATGCCGCCCCTGAAAGTCTATTGGTATGAGGGATTGAAAAAGGACGCCAAGGGCAAACCGCAAGGCAACCTTCGGGCGGCGATGGGCGAGGACCGCAACTTCCCGAAACTCGTGTCTGAACTCAAGAGTCGGTATCCCGACGAGGAACTCGACCGTGGCGACAGCGGCACGCTTTACGTGGGCACCAAGGGAATCATTCACACCGGTACTTACGGCGACAGGATGCACGTGGTGCCGTGGGAAAAGATGGCTGAAGTGGCGGTTCCCGCGAAAACGCTGCCTCGCCCCAAGGATATTTTCACAGATTTTCTAGAAGCTATTCTGGAGGGCAAATCAGAAACTGCGGTGAGTTTCGATTACGGCACGCGGCTGACGGAATTCGCAAGCCTGGGCAATCTCGCTCAGCATGCCGGGCCGGGCCGGAAGCTGGAATGGGACGGGCCGAACATGAAGGTAACCAATCTGCGGAAACTCAACGCCTGGGTACAGCGCGAAACCCGGAAAGGCTGGCAGATTGGCTGACAACGTTCTGCCGAGAAAGGCGGTGTTCAAGGCGGTGGCGGCAGGACCTCGAAGGTTAAATGATATTCCTTCTGAAGTTCGTCGCGGCGTTGACGGACAATGTGGATCGCCTTGTTCCTTGGAACTAGCGCATTGACGAGATATACGCTGAAGGTCGGCAAATGGTTGTTAACGAATACGATTTCGTGAGTTCCAATGACGAGCGCCGGAAACTTGGCGATAGCTTTAATGCGAATGGTTCCTTCCCCGGTTTTCAATTGCTGGAGTGAAGGGAATGTTGCCGCGAGCAGCGTGATGGATTGTTGTTTTCCGTCGAGATCCAGCCGGAGCTGGCTGAGAACGCGCTGAGAGTACGCTTCCTTCTCCTTGCCAGAAATGCGACCGTCTCCATCGAATTTAATCAATCGCAGCAGATGCTGCGCGATCGCAACTCCCGGCGTCAGATCGATGATCAGATCAATAGAATCGGATTCGACGGTAATTCGCGTGGCTTGGAGGTACTCGTCGAGTCGATGCGCCCGAGCGGGGACTAAAAGCGCCAGGACCAAGGCGATCAGCGCGAGCTGCTTCATTGACCGAGAAGTTTCTTGCCGTAGTCATTCGTGGGGTCGCGATACATTGTGTGAATGTGCTGCGTGACGTCGCCTCCGAGTCGCTGCGGAGCGTATTCAATTACCACGGACGGTCCTTGAACTCGAAAATAGGCGGTGCCGGGTTGTTCCATCGGACCGGCCCAAGCAAACCAGACGTCCTTCAGATTGGCCTTGATATCGCTCATTTTTGCCGCGGCAGCAGCATCGTGAATGATCCCCGACCATTCGGCAACGAGCTCAAGGAGCAACTGTTGCTGCTGTTGATTCAGTGCTGACGCCTGGATCCCTTCCGGTTGAATGCTTTCACCGTCGTGGCCCGGCCCAAGAACCAGGTCGCGCATTTGAAATCCAAGCACGGCTTGTGTGCGTTGTGCTTCGGTCAGCGAGTGAACTAGTTCAAACGCTTTGTCAGTCTCACGTCCGAGCGGGCGAACCGTCCGGCCATCAAGCGTGAAGCGGGCGGGCTGTACTGCGATCAAGCTTGGTGTGAGCACGCCGTTTTCTCCTAAAATCGTGACGTTGAGCGCAAGATGATGCCCGCCGAACTGAAACATCCAGGGCATTTTCTCAGAGGGCTTGCCCAGGAACGATACGTAGAACTCCGCCCGTCCGAAAGCCGGACCTCCGCCGCGGCTTGAATTCTTCAGCGCTTCATCGCTATCCACGATGCCGACGACTTTCTCATAGCCCATCTTGCTCAGTGCAACCGAGAGCAGCGCCATCACGGCCGATTGCTGAACTTCGGTCAGATCACCCATTCGCAGCCCGCGGCGCTCAGCCATTCTTATGGGAAGATTGGACCAGCGAGCGCGTTGTTCTTTGTCCCCAAACTCGAAAGTAAGCTTGCCGCGTTGGGTTTCGTCCAGTGAATCAATGAATGCCTGGGCGGAGTGAACGATCTTGGCGGTCTGGCTGGAGGCATTCGCACGGATTGAGGAAGTTGTTGTTTGGGAGAGTTGCTCCGCTGCACTGACGGAATTTTGCGGACCGACTGCTACTGCGGCACAGAACAAAGCTGCGAGATGAGTTCGTCTCATATGTTTCAAACGATCAGAGTTTAGGGGTATTTGGGATTCAAGTCGGGATCGAGAATTGATGGGGTTGTACTTCTTCAACCGCCTATGTCTCGAACCGTACAATTCGCAACGAAAACAAGAGACTACCGGCGTCTGAACGGGTACCGCTGTCTTACGCCGTATCTGTACATTGGATAAGGGGGAATTCAGATGGACTGAACCTTCGAATCAACCAACGCCGTTTCAGTTTCATAAAGAATGGTTTCAGAAGTTTTTGAGTGCCGTTTGCACATTTACACCCCTCGCCCAATGAATTCAAGAGGGCAAGTCAGGTAAAAATCTTAGAGTGCCCGTTTCGGGCGGCCGATGCAATAGATCTGAGAGGGACAGATCCCCTGTGTCTCAGAACTATAGATTTCCGCCGCATCGCGATATTGGTACGGACGCGGTTCCCGAAACTTCGCGAGGCTTCGCCCCAACTTCGTCTTCGGCCAGCGATCCTGAAAGGTCCAGAACTCGAGATGATACTCGGGACTTAATAGATCCACGACCTGCTTCGTGGCGCTCCCAAAGGTGCGAAGGAACTCCGGATGTATCTCCAGGAACAAAATCGGCTTGTGGCGTTCGATCACTTCGCCAGCTCCGAGAAGAATCTGATGTTCGAAGCCTTCGCAATCGATTTTTAGGAGGGCGATAGAAGATTGATCCGCCAAATCCTCATTTAGAGTAACCACAGGAACCTGGATCACGGCATGCCCCGCTTGGGTTTGATCTGCTTCTGTCTGCCAACTCTCGGGGGCGGCATTTTCTGGCCGCCGCTCGGGCACGGGCTTATTTTGGTTCCCGCTGGCGACGGCGCCGTTGATCCCAATGTTGAATGCGATCTTGCTCGTTTTCGAGCCACAAGCCGTATTGCGCGCATCGACAGTCTCGATGCGATTGTAAGAGAGATTCCATTGAAACAATTTGAAGAGAAATGGCTGCGGCTCGTACGCAATGATGGGGCGATCTGTAATCGAGCGGAGCAGCAGTGTGTATAATCCAATGTTTGCTCCCACATCGAGCACCGTGCCGTCCGTTAATTCCGGAATCAGAGAGGCGAGCAGCTTGAACTCAGGGACCATGTTGCTCCCGCTGAGCAGTATGTTTGCGATTTGTTTTCTCCACGCGGCAGGCTGAACGAGTTGGTGCCGCTCGAACGGGATCGCGATCATTCCCCGACGGGAATTAAGAAGCGAAACCAGCGGGTGATATTTCCGACCCAGCGGAAGACCACGGTGCAGAGCTCGCAGGAGTCGCTCTCCACGCAACGGGCGAACCTTGTGCCTTGGGAATTCCTCGATCGCAGATGAACTCATTGGGCACGATTAAAATCAATGAACGGATCCATGCGAGAAGAGTGTTTCATCGCGGGTCCATTTGACAATGCGAAACAGGTATCGATAGGATCAGTGTTGTGGTCGAATCGCCGGAAAGAAACGCGCGGATTCGATTTGCAAAATTCGATACCGTGAAGATATCCGTTTGTGTCATCACCCTGAACGAGGAGGCGAATCTCGATCGCTGCTTAACTAGCTGCAAAGATCTTGCGGAAGAAATTGTCGTTTTGGACTCCGGCAGCACGGATGCAACGGAGTCGATCGCGAACCGATTTCAGGCGCGCTGGCACAAGCGGGAATGGCTGGGTTACGTCGGCCAGAAGAACCGTTTACTGGACTTGGCGAAGCATGAGTGGGTGCTGAGCCTCGACGCCGATGAAGAGCTCTCACCCAATCTTCGGGAAGAAATTCGAGGATTGGCACTGGACGATGCGCCAGACGCGATTGCGGGATTCAGCATGCCACGCTGCGTTCTGTATGATGGGAGGTGGATTCGCCACGGCGATTGGTATCCGGACCGCTTAGTACGATTATTTCGCCGTGAACAAGCGCGTTTCGAAGGCGGCAAAGTGCACGAGCGGCTTTCGATTCAAGGTTCCGTACAAGCGCTTGAAGGTGAAATCTTTCATTATTCCTTCACAGATTCATCAGATCATTGGAGGCGCTGCCAGCACTATGCCCGGCTCTGGGCGGAAACCAGAATCGAAAAAGGCAAAACCGCCGGACCCTTGGCGCCAGTTCTCCACTCTGCGTTCAGGTGGCTGCGCGGCTACGTGCTGCGATTTGGGTTTTTGGATGGAAGGCAGGGGTGGAACATTGCGATGATGAGCGCGAAAGAAGTGCATTTGAAGTACAGACTTTTGAGAACTCTGCCCCGCCAAGGCCGAAGTTCTTAAAACATCGAAATCGCCTTTCGGAACGTACTCATTGACTCTTCCAGATGTCCCCGGTAGGAATGTGACAACTGATATGGTGTTAGAGCTCCAAACCAACACAACTGGCGTCGCGAAAAAACGCGTACGCTTCGCTGCCGTTGCGTGGCAGTATGCGCGCCCCGTGTGGCGGCGTGGCAGCGGTTGGGCACCCAAAATAGACTAACTTTTGTTGATCCCTGAAGCCCGCCGCGAAAAGTAACGGCGGGCTTTTCTATTTCCGCCTTTTTCTTAAGCGGCGTTTCTTCGGGAACCGGTAACGACGTCTGAATACAAAGCGAACGCCAAAATGCAAAACTCGAACGCTCCTCCCGCATCCCAGGGTCTGATTGTCGCCGCTTATCTTGCGGTGTACCTCATCTACGGTTCCACTTACCTGGGGATACGATATGCGATCGAAACGATCCCCCCGCTCATGATGGGCGGCGCGCGTTTTCTGATCGCCGGTTCGGTGCTTTACGGTTTCCTTCGCTCCAGGGGAATCCCGGCTCCGGAGGGCTCGCATTGGCGAAACGCAGCCATCGTCGGAGCGCTGCTTCTGGGAGTCGGCAATGGCGGTGTCATTTGGGCGGAACAGACCGTCCCTTCGGGTCTCGCCTCCCTGCTTATTGCGATCGTTCCTCTCTGGTTCGCACTGTTTGATTGGATTCGGCCAGGCGGCACTCGTCCAAAGGGGCAAACCGTACTCGGAATTGTGATCGGATTCACCGGTGTGGCGCTCCTCGTGAGCTCGAAAGACTTAATGGATCAGCGCGCGATTGATACGGTAGGCGCCGTCGCGCTATTGTGTGCTGGTATCTGCTGGGCAGCTGGGTCTATTTTCGCCCGTTACACCCCGAAACCTTCCGTTCCATTGATGGGGATTGCTCTTCAAATGATCGCCGGAGGCGCGCTTCTTTTCTTAACAGGCATCATGCTTGGTGAAGCTCCTAGATTCTCGGTCGCGCACACATCGGCCCGGTCGGCGCTTGCGTTCGCGTATCTTACCGTGTTCGGCTCATTGATCGGATTCACGGCCTATAGCTGGCTCCTAAAGGTTGGAACACCCGCGCGCATTTCAACCTACGCGTACGTCAATCCCATTGTCGCCGTCTTCCTCGGATGGTCGATCGCCGGCGAAACGCTCAACTCGAACACCATCATTGCCGCCTCGATCATCCTCCTGGGAGTGATCGTCATCAGCGTTCGGCGCGCACGGCGGCCAGCTCTGTCCGCCGGCGCAGGTTCGATCGCGCAAACCCAAACTTCCATTGCGCCCCAGTTGCCCAGCCGCTGAATCTACGCCTCGGCCTTATGGAAATACCTCTAATAACTCTGCAAGGACAGAACGTCATTCTCGAACCTCTTTCGATGGGGCATTTGGATTCGCTGTGCGCATTCGGTCTTGAAGAAGAACTCTGGAAATGGACACCGAACCGGGTTGCGACTCGAGTGGAGATGGAAGACTACATCAACACGGCGCTTCGCGGGCAGCGCGATGGCACAATGCTTCCGTTTGCCATTCTCGGCGCGCCGAATCTCAAACCGGTCGGATGCACGCGTTTTTGCGCCATCGATCCCATGCATCGGCGCGTTGAGATCGGGTGGACGTGGATTGGACGCCGATGGCAGCGCAGCGGCGTCAACACGGAAACAAAACTCCTGATGCTCCGGCACGCTTTCGAGACGCTGCGTTGCATTCGCGTCGAATTGAAGACCGACGCTCTGAACGATCAGTCCCGGCAAGCCATCCTCAGGATCGGCGCCACAGAAGAAGGAATTCTCCGGAAACACATCATCACGGAGAGCGGACGACTTCGGGATACCGTTTATTACAGTATCCTCGACACAGAATGGCCGGATGTTCGGGAACGTTTGACTCGGAAACTTCTTAGCGCGGCAGACCACAATCAAACAGTGGGGTGACACTTTCCAGAAAAGTCCGACAGATACGGTGTCGCGATTTCTCAAGCCTATCCGCGCGATACGTGAAACGTGATACGACTTCGGACGGGGCAGTCCTTGTCGTGTTAGGGTTCCACAAAGTGGCACCCAGCCAAAAGCTTGATGAAAAAATCAGACGTTCTTGCAAGTGAGCGCTTCGAACCGCTCGTAAGCCGTGTTCCAGGCAGCGGTGTCCCGCGGTTCATAGCGAGTCATCTCCATTGAAGATCTCACAATGTCTCGCGCGGCTTGCAGATTCGGCAGATGTCCCAGGGCAATCGCTTGAACCAAAACGTTGCCGGCAGCGGTTGCCTCCGAAGGGCCGGCCAGCACACTGATCTGAACCGCGTTCGCCGTGAACTGGTTTAGCAAGAGGTTCTTGCTTCCACCGCCGACGATATGCAACGCCCTCATTCGGCTCCCGGTGATTCGCTCCACTTCCCTCAGAGTCCGCCGATAGAGCAAAGCCAGGCTTTCCAAAACACAACGAATCAAGGCTCCCTCATTCCGCGGCAGGGGCTGCCCTGTCTCCCGGCAGAACGCGGCAATTCTTTCTGGCATGTTGTCAGGCGAGATAAAACGCGGATCCGCAGGATTGATGATCGAGACGAACGAATCCTCGGCGGCCGCCAATTTCGCCAGCTCCGCATACTCGAACTCCCTCCCCGCCCTCGCCCATTCGCGGCGGCATTCCTGAATCAGCCAGAGACCGATAATATTCTTGAGCAACCGTACTGATCCACCGTAGCCGATCTCGTTTGTGAAGTTCAGCTCCCGGCTTGTATCATTGATAATTGGAACTCGCGATTCCACACCCATCAGTGACCAGGTGCCGGAGCTAATATAGGCCCAATGCGAACCCGAGGCTGGTACGGCGGCCACGGCGGCCGCAGTGTCGTGAGAACAGCCCGCAATGACCATCACATCATCGAGTCCTGTTTCCACCGCCACCTCTTTCTTCAGGAAACCTAGCTGTGTGCCCGAAGGAACAATCGGTTGAAAAAGCCGCTCCGGATAGCCGAGGGTGCGAATCAGCTTCTGGGACCAGCTTCTGGTTTGGGGATTAAATAATTGGCTCGTGCTGGCGACCGATTCTTCGGACTTTGCCACGCCGGACAACATGAAGTTAATCCCATCGCCAACTAGCAACAGCTTGTCCGCTGATTCCAGCCGCCCATCAGCCTCAGCTGCCATCTGAAAGATGCTGTTGAAACCCATGAACTGGACTCCCGTCTCGGCAAAGATCGCAGGCCAATCGGTCTTGCCGTACACGGTTCGAACGCCGGCTTCGAATCGCGGATCACGATAATGAAACGCGGGCTTCATCACGTTTCCAGCCGCGTCGAACAACAAATAATCAACGCCCCAAGTGTCGCAACTGAAACTTGAGATTTTGACAGGAAATTCTGCCGCTTTCTTCAGACCCTCCTTCAGTTGTTTGAAAAGCGCGGCAACATCCCAATGCATCGCGATTCCATCTCTTAAGGGAACGTTCGGGAAGCGGTGAATCTCGTCGAGCACCAGTTTTCCGTCGTCGAGAGTTCCCAGCATGACCCGGCCGCTCTCCGCGCCGAGGTCACAAGCCAGATAACACGTTTTCATTGCGCCGTGAGTTAACCTCCGTCACGGATTGGCGACAATTTCCAGTTCGTTTTCGATCTTTTCGAAACCTTCCTCGATGAAGGTGGTGTTCTGAATGCGCGCCAATCGCGCGTACAGGCCGTCTCGTGCGACAAGCGCCTCGTGGGTTCCCGTCTCGATAATCCTGCCGTGACGCAAGACAAGGATTTGATCCGCTTTGCGGATCGTGCTTAGTCGATGAGCGATTACAAAGCTAGTCCGGTTCGCCATCAACCGTTCCAGAGCTTCCTGTATCAGCTTCTCGGTCGCCGTGTCCACACTGGCCGTCGCTTCATCAAGAATCAAGATCGGCGCATTTTTCAGCAAGGCTCTCGCAATACTAACCCGCTGCTTCTCCCCCACGCTAAGCTTGACGCCGCGTTCGCCCACTCGGGAGTCGTATCCCTCTGGTAAACGGGCGATGAACTCATGACAATTCGCGGCTTGGGCAGCCGCGATGAGTTCCTCATCAGCGGCATCAAGCCGGCCGTAAAGAATATTCTCACGAACCGTGCCGTTAAACAGAAATGCTTCCTGGCTCACAACGCTGATTTGCTCGCGGAGAGATTCAAGGGAAATTCCAGCTATATCTTGCCCGTCGATCGTGATCGATCCGGATGACACCTCATAAAACGCCGCCAGCAGGTTTACTAAGGTGCTCTTGCCGGCGCCGGTCGGTCCCACAAGCGCCACAATTTCGCCGGGATCCGCTCTCAACGAGATATCGCTCAGGACTGCCTTTCCCGGAGCATACTGGAATCCCACGTTTTCGTAGGTGATCTCACCACGAATCGGACTGTTCAGCCGCCCGAGTTTCGATGCCTGGGATCGTTCCTCAGTCGCGTCCAAAATATCGAAGACCCGTTCTCCGGCAGCCCGTGCCCCTTGCATCATCTGGTTCAGTGAGTGCAATCGCCCGACGGGCTCGTAAAAGAGACCCAGATAGATGATGAATCCCACCAGCTCGCCCACCGTCATCGCTCCGTCCAAAACGAGACTTCCCCCGTACCAAAGAACAAGACCCATTCCCAAAGAAGCGGCGAAACTCATCGCTGGCGAATACATCGCCCAGACGCGCATGATTCCCAAGGTGCTTTGGCGCAAATCTTCCGCTCGATCCGCGAACCGAGAGTCTTCATGCTTCTGCCGGCCGAAGGCTTTAATTTGACGGACCCCCTGAAGGTTATCCATGAGCAAAGCGTTCATCGCGCTTGCCGCGTGCCGTTGCGCCCGGTATCGGCGGTGAGCTGTGAATGTATACCAGGCGGCTCCTCCGAAAAGGAGCGGCAGAGGAATCAAGGCAACGACTGCAAGACTTGGGTTCATGTAGAGCAAGATGCCCAGAATGCCGAAGATGCTCAAAAGCGCCACCGTACCCTGCTCAGTCCCATCGATCAAAACTCGTTCCACCGCGTTCACATCCTCAACCACGCGCGTCATGAGATCGCCCGACGCGCGTTGATCGAAATACTGAACTGGAAGCCTTTGAAGCCGCGCGAAGACATCCTTCCGCATGTCATAGATTACATTTTGCTCGAAGCTGTTATTGATCATAATCCGAAGGCTGTTGAACAGATCTCGGAGCAGAAATGCTCCTAAAAGGGCCAGAATTGCCGGCGCTAGCAGGTCCGTTTTCCGGTTGCCAATCACCTCATCAATGACGAATTGAGTCAATTTTGGATAAGTGACAGCAAACAGCAGTGACAGGATCGCACACCCGATCGTTCCAGCCGCCATCAATTTGTACGGCTGCAGATAAACGGCCACCCGGCGGATAACTTCCCACGTGGAACGGGATTTCGCCCTAAAAGTAGGATCGAATTGCTTTGACGGATTGTTTCGGTGCGACATTGACCTCCTTATCCAAACGTTTCCGACCCGATGACGTCAATCCATTCCGTGTCCGAGACACGAATTGCTCCGGTTGAATCGTACGAAGTTCCGGCTTTAGCCGGTTTGGCCGTTGAATCCGCTGAAAGGCGAGACTCCCTGCTGGTCGCATGCGGTGCCAAGCGCAAAAGTCAGAATCGTTGCGCTCCGAATTTGCCAGAACCTTCGGATTCTGTTCCATGGTCTCTGCTCGTCTGACGCGCTGCGTGCCGGGACAGCCCGCGGTCCAACGCTAGGTCCAACAAGTCGGAGATGCGAGGCGTTCCCGCCTTTGGAAGCCTTTGTATTTGCAGTAGATCTATCGACGCGAGAAACTTCCACATTCGCACGATGAAGCGCTAAAAAAACGTGCAATTCGTTCCGAGAGTGCTAAAAAGAAGCCGATGCGCCCCGTGGTCAACACGAAAGATCCTGCGGCCGTGGAAGCGGAAGTGCAGGCAACTCATCTGGCATTATTTCCATATGCGGATAAGGCTTTTGTTTCCAAAGCGTTCTTTTGGTTCGTCAATAGTTTCTCCGGAAAGTATCGGGATTATTCACCGATCGATGCGCGTTACCATGACTTAGAGCACACTTTGCAGGTTACTCTTTGCATGATGCGTCTCTTGCACGGACGGCATTTGGCGAAGGGACAGCCCGAACTCCCGCACCGGCTGTTTAAGCTCGGGCTCCTGGCGATTCTATTGCACGACACGGGATATCTGAAGACGAGAGACGACACCGACGGGACTGGCGCCAAATACACCTTGGTCCATGTAAACCGAAGCATCGAATTTGCGGCGGGTCTATTGGCAGAAAACGGCTATCCGCACAACGACATTCTTGCCGTTCAGAATATGATCCGATGCACGGGCGTTAATGTGAAACTCGACGCTATTCCGTTCCAGGAAGGGGCGGAGAGAATCGCAGGATACGCTCTTGGGACCGCAGACCTTCTAGGCCAGATGGCCGCCAAAGACTACGTAGAGAAGCTGCCAATCCTCTTTGAAGAGTTTCAGGAATCCGATCGGTTCAACGCGAACAACACGGCGCCTAGAATGATCTTTGCCAGCGCTCTGGATCTCATCGAGAAGACGCCCGGATTTTGGAAACACTATGTTATGCCGAGAATAACGAATGACTTTCAGGGTTTGTACAAGTTCCTGAACAAACCTTTCCCGGACGGACCGAATTTCTATATTGACCGTATTGAGGCGAATATTGACCGAGTCCAAAAGTTGATCGCAGCTCCGGCTTCCTAGTCCGTGCTCCATGCCTCGTGATTACGTTCTTCGGCCCTTTCGTCCTCCGGTCGAACTCCACATCAACTATGCTGGCGAGCTGAATCGCCAACAATATGAGGCCGTCACGGCGCTTCCCTCGCCGGCTTTGGTGATCGCCGGCGCCGGTTCCGGGAAGACGCGAACGCTCACCTATCGCGTGGCCTATCTCCTGGAACAAGGGATCCCTCCCGATCGGATCCTGCTGCTGACATTCACTAACAAAGCTGCCAAAGAAATGATGCACCGTGTTGCCGATCTCCTTGCCGGTGATATTTCCGGTCTTTGGGGAGGCACGTTTCACTCGATTGGCAATCGGATTCTCAGGCGCCATTCCGATCGGATAGGATTCAAGCCCGAGTTTACAATTCTCGATCGTGAAGATGCCAAAGAGCTCCTAAAGTCGTGCATCGAAGAGGTTAAGACAAACAAAGACCCTCGATTTCCGAAGGCGGATGTGCTGGCGGACATTCTGTCTCTGGCATCCAACACCCGTCGTCCGATCGCGGAGACGCTTCACGAGGAGTACGATCACCTCGAATCCCGGGCGGCAGAAATCACGAGCATTGAAACCATGTTCACCAGTAGAAAGAGGACGGCAAATGTCATGGATTTTGACGATCTTCTTCTCCTCTGGTTCAGACTACTACAGGACAACCAAGATCTGCTGGAATTGTATCAACGCCGATTTCAATTCCTTCTGATTGATGAGTATCAAGACACCAATAAATTGCAAAGCGACCTGATCGATTTGATCGCTGACCGGCACAAGAATGTGATGGTCGTTGGAGATGATTCTCAGAGCATTTACTCGTGGCGGGGCGCAAATTTCAGGAACATTCTGCATTTTCCAGACCGTTATCCGGATGCCCGCGTTTACAAGATTGAGACCAACTACAGGAGCACACCGGAGATTCTTCAACTGGCAAACGCAGTGATCGCATCCAACACGAACCAGTTTTCGAAGCGATTGACGGCCTCCAGAGGAAGTGGCGCGAAGCCTGTGGTTGTGGCCTGCGAGACCGCTTTCGAGCAAGCCCGGTTTGTCGTGCAGCGCGCGCTCGAACTTCGCGAAGAGGGGAAGAGCCTGAATGACCTGGCAGTCCTTTATCGCTCTCATTTCCACGCCCTCGAACTCCAACTCGAATTGACTCGGTCCGGCATTCCATTTTCCATCACGAGCGGCATCCGATTCTTTGAGCAAGCCCACGTCAAAGACGTGGCCGCCCACATCAAATGGATCGCGAACCCAACGGATGAACTGTCGTATAAACGGTTGGTCCGTCTGATTCCAGGCATCGGCGGCAAGGGAGCGGACAAGCTTTGGGCGGCGTTTCGGGAATGTTGGAATCATCCCGCCGATCACCCTTCGACAGATGCGACTCGTCCGAAGGAGCTTGCGTCTCTCCTGCAAGCTTGTGGGAAGCGGGCGCCGAAAAAGTCCGCTGTCGCTTGGGCTCAATTCAGCACCACGATTTCCCAGTTGGAAGAAATCTCAGAAAAACCGTCATCCATGATTCGACTGATTCTGGATGCCGGTTATGACGAGTACCTTCGGAACACCTATTCCAACTATCGCAATCGTTTGGAAGACCTCGACCAGTTGTCAAACTACGCTCTTCAATTTCCGACGACCGAAGAGTTTCTCAGTCAGCTTGCGCTCGTCTCAAATGCTGAAACGGATGAAGAGAAGCCGTCGTCGGAATCTGAGCCGCGAATCCACCTTTCCACGATCCACCAGGCAAAGGGGCTCGAATTCTCCGTTGCCTTCGTCATTATGCTGTGCGATGGACTCTTTCCGTCGTCGCGCTCCTTGGAACGATCCGAGAGCGCGGAAGAAGAGAGGCGGCTGTTTTACGTCGCCATTACGAGAGCAAAGGACGAGCTGTACCTCAGCTACCCGCTGATTCGACTCAACGCCGGTTATTCGAACTCCGTGGTCCAGCAAAAGTCCAGGTTCCTTACTGACATTCCGGACGAAATCATAGACACATGGAACCTGCGGTCAGGGTCTTATTAAGGGAATCCCTCGAGCCTCGATTCGCATCTCGTTTCCCTGGGCCCCATAACCAGCCAGCAGGAACCGCATTCCAGGGCGGCCTTGCGCCAGCGAATCACAACCAGAAAAACCGAGAGTCAGGAGAGCCGTTGAAAGCGCGTCCGTTTCTGTCGCTGATTTCAATATCACCGCCGATAGCGCCGCTCCGAGCGCCGGTCGGCCGCTTCGTGGATCAAGAACATGCCCATAGGTCTCTTCTCCAACCGCGAAGAACTTCCCGTGCGCCCCGGAAACAGACATCGCCTCGTCTTTCAACAACACAACCGCCAATAATAAATTAGCCTCCGAAGCTGAAACTTCTGATTTCGATTCAATCAGTTCTCGTGAACCACCCTTCGCCGCAGGAGCTTCGATCGCCACTTTCCACGAGTCCTCCTCCGGAGGTTTCCCGATCGCGCAGATCGTGCTCGTTCCGCCGTGCAACAGAGCGCTCGTGACGCCGGCTTCGATGAGACTTTCAGCAGCGCATTCCAATCCGAATCCCTTTCCGATACCCCCGAGATCCAACATCATGCCGGGCCGTAAAAACCGAACAGTGCAATCGTCCTCGTCCAGAATCACGTGATGCATTCCAACCTGCTCGCGCGCCTCCTCAATGGCTTCCGTGTCCGGCAAGTGGCCTGTTCCCCCGGTAAATCCCCAACATCGCATCAATGGCGCGATCGTAATATCGAAAGCACCTTCCGATTCCTCATGAAATTTTCGGGCCTGCAACAACAACTGGAAAACCTGCGGTTCCACTCGGACCGGTTCGACATTTGCCAGCGCGTTGACACGACTTATATCGCTCGAACGTCGAAACAAGCTCAGTTTCGATTCCAAACGTTCGATCTCGTCGAGGGCCTCTTCCGCCGCCGCGCGGAGGGAGATTGGATTTTCTCCGTGCAACGCAATCTCGAATCGTGTTGCCATAG
>JAQBVM010000118.1 GCA_027623095.1 Verrucomicrobiota bacterium | reverse complement strand
AATGAACCGCCGAATCGGACACGTCATCCGTCTCATCACATGTCCTGCCTGACTTTAGAGCAGCCCTGTTCCGGCGCAACACCGACGACTGTGCAGTTGACAGGATCAGCATAAGCGGGACGGAACTGAACCGTTGCGCCAACCACGGAGGCATCCTCGTTGAACCAACTTCGCCAGGCGCCGTGACTTAAGACAGCCACAACGCCTTGATCTGTCAATTGATCATCCCCTGCCGCGAAAAAACGGCCGAGCGCGGGTTGAATGCCGAGCGTGGAGAAGTATTTTTCCGTAGCCAGTTGAGCCGTGGCGAATTGCGGCTGACCCGCGATCTCAGCGGGAGCAAACACCGGCGCGTAACCGCTTAGTTCAGAAAATATGCCCGAGATCTGTTCGCCGAAATCACGAAGAATTGGATAAGGGATGTTCTGATCCGCGAAATCACCGGTCTCATCCACGAGCACGATACCGAAAAGTTTCTCGGGTTCCTTGATCGGCAGCGGTTGCAGCAAAAGCTCGTTGATCAGGCCAAAGATGGCGGTATTCGCCCCAATTCCCAACGCGAGCGTGAGCACGGCCACGGCGGCGAATCCAGGGTTCTTCAGCAGTTGGCGAAAGGCAAATCTAACGTCGTTCATGATCCATCCATCATCCCATGCAACTGACATGCCATTGTTTGTCGAAGCGACCTAAACCTTGTGAATCCAGGGCGCAAACCAATCCGCGCTCCGCAAGAAACTGAATTGATCGTCCGCTTGTGGGAATTCTTCGTCCCATGAATGGGACAATTCAATTCCATCGGTCACTTTCTCAGTTACCGTGCGCCTGAATCACGGCGTCGATTCCGTCGTGCCCGCTTGGATAGTGCCCCTCGTCCACCGGGATTCCCGCTTTGAGCAACAATTCGACGACCCGCGAGAAGTTGCCTTCCGGATGCCGTTTCGCGGTCACGCAACTGTGAATTGCCCAGCCCAGCGCGGTGCTCTTGAAGCCCGGATCGCGCCCATCGATCGGATGACCCCGCCGAATCAGGAGTTCAACCAACTCCGGATCTCCGCACCATGCGGCGTTGTGAAGCGGTTGATACCCGTGGTTGAACTCGGGCGCATCGACTGGGAAACCCAAGTCCAACATGAGTCGAACGGCGTCCCTATTGAGATTCGTTTCCCAACAGCATTTGGCGAGAAGCGCTCGATCATCATCGTCTAGCTCGCCCAATAAACCAGGATTCCGAGCGGCCAAATCTTCGGCCATTGCCCGGTCCGCCAGCATGCAACCGACAAGGAATTGATGGAGTGGCGGCGTGCGGCTCATGAGAAAATCGAATAGCTCCCTGTTTCCGCGCTTGAGGGCAATTTCATGCGGGGATTGATTGAATCCAAGCGTCCATTGATAAATCGTCCCGCCCCGGCCCTTAAAGCCAATGCCTGGGAATGGACCCTTGTTGTTCCCGATGCGATAAGTCGTGCATGCCGAATCACCGGTAACAACCTTCCTTGCCAGTTCCAAATCGCTCAGGCCCGCTGCCATGAAGATATCCGGCTTTGCGCCCCGTTCCAGAAGGAACCGCGTCACCTCCGGGGCGTCGCTGATTCGCCACTGTGCCGGCGTCGAATCGTGGTCGTCATCCTTCGGATCAATTTCGGCGCCCCGCTCCAGCAGCAAGCGTGCAATCTCGACCGTGCGGCTGAAATGCAGGGGGCGGCCGCCGTCACCACCTTTGGCATGAACGCACTCGGGAGTGTCATCCAGAAGCTCGATCAGCTTTTCCATCAACCCCATGGCCGCCGCCGCATGTGGCGTAACGGTGGCGCCACGTCCGATGAGATGGAGCGCAACCGCCGGATCGAAATCGTTCAGCCCGAAACCGGGCGCCCACCACTCGCTCACGTTTGTGACGCCGGCGCCATTCTCGATCAACAAATCTGCCATTCCAGCGCTGCGGACCGAGGCGAAGATTCCCAAGACGAACGAACAGGCGTCCGGCGCCACCGCTTGAATCCGTTCGCGATTCTTGACCAGCAGTTCCCTGACTCCGGTGATGTCGTCCTGTGCGATCCGATTTCTAAAAATGTTAAAAAGGTCGTGGTTCATAGAGCAGAACTCTAAGTATTGATCTTCCCTCAGCAATTCTCTTTTTGGACGGGCACCTTCCTAGCCGCAGCGCCATCGCACACACGGTCATTTGGCCGTTGACGCTGTTCCGCGCGAAACGGCCGAGAGAATGCGGTTTTCTCTTTGGTCCCAAGATTCAAGTGGCCTCAAGTGGCCTCTATGGCGGCGAAGAATTTGTGATCATCTCCCGAAGGTGCGGCTTGTCCGAAGCGGCGGGAACTGCCGAAAGGCTCCGCAAATTCGTATCGGCTGAGTCAATGTTAACAGGTTCGACCGAAATCGTGTGTAGCTCGTCCATAGAGTGGCGAAGGACCTGGAAGCACTGTCCGGCGTGTGGCCGGTTCTTGGAGGATGAAAACCTCGAAATTTTGAACACGAATCAGAACCTTAAACCTGCGATACGTGGGTGAAGCTCCTGCCGAACCCTGTAATTCGCCCAATAATGGGTTTGGCAAGAATCTAACTCTCCGTCACTAAACGAGGAACACTCTGGAAGGTTTTCTCGCCCAGATTACGCCTGCAAAAGGTGCGAGGAGAAAATAGTCATTGCGGAGGGAGCGGTTCTAGACAATATTACGCGCCTTCGGTTCGGAGCGTAGCTCAGCTTGGTAGAGCGCCAGCTTTGGGAGCTGGATGCCGCAGGTTCAAATCCTGTCGCTCCGACCATTTCTCTTCCAGTGTTGGAAAGATCTGCAGGCGAGCCTAATAGGCTAGGAACTTTCCCCCTCGGAACCTGAAGTTTTTAACTTACTTGGAGACGTTGAGACGCACCGCCAGCCTGGACTTTTTCCTATTTGCTGTTGCTTTCGGCACAACTCCTTTTTTGGCGGCTTTGTCGAGTGCCGAACTGATATTGCGGAATGCGGCCGTTGCTTCGTCTCGGTTCTCCCCAGGGAGCGCGCGCAGATATTTCTTCTCGAGAGTGTGCAACTCTGACTTGACACTGTGGTTTTTCTGTTGCTTCCGCGCACTGCTCCGCACGCGACGTTCGGCAGACTTGGTATTCGGCATAGTTAAATTCTTTTCAGCAAGAGCGCGTAACCGTACCGAAATGCATTATTTTGTCAACCGCTTGTTCTCTTTCCGAAATTCCGGCCCAAACGCTGTCGAGCGGGAGCTTCGGATGGCAAACCTTAAGGATCGCGCGGAACCTCTATACAGCGCCGAACAATCTCCCAAATCCTCTCTTCGACTTGCTCGATCGTACCGTTTCCATCCACCGTCTTAATCCGATTCGGCTCAGACGCGGCGATCGCCTGAAATCCCGTTTCAACCCGTTCGAAGAACGCGCGGTTCGCCTCCTCAAAACGGTCCCTTTGCGTTGCCTCCGAATTCTGGCGCGCGCTTCGGCGTGCCTCGCTTGCGTTCACGGAGATTCGAAGGAGAATTGTCAAATTCGGCGAAATACCGCCGGTCGCCACCTCGATGACATTTTTTACATCCGCCATCGACATTTCGCGACCGTAGCCTTGATAGGCAATTGTTGAATCGTAGAATCGGTCGCATAGAACCATCTCACCTGCCTCGATCGCGGGTCGAACGATCTCTCGAACCAATTGGGCGCGGCTCGCATTGAGAAGCAGCAACTCCGTTTCCGCGGTCATTCCTTGATTCGCGGCACTGTGTTTGAGAGTGTGCCGAATTTCCTCGCCAATCGGAGTTCCACCGGGTTCGCGAACAACCTTCACGGTATAACCAAGCTTCCGCAGCCGGTTTTCAAGCCGAACGATCTGAGTGGATTTCCCACTGCCTTCGGTACCTTCGAAAGTGATGAAGACGCCTTTATGAATTGTCGAATTTGCGAGTGGCATGACTGTCGGTCTGGTGCGTGCCTTTCCCGGTTCGCAAGAAGAGTTCCGAAGATTGAGACTTAATGCAGCGTCAAGCAAGCGCCCGTGAAATCACATTCCCGGACACATCGGTTAGGCGTTCTTCACGCCCGTTGTGACGGAATGTCAGCCGCGTATGGTCAAAACCGAGCAAATGCAGAATCGTCGCGTGAATATCATGCACATGCGTCTTGTCCTGTTCCGCCCGCAAACCGACGGCGTCGGTGGCGCCGATGACATTGCCTCCTTTGACCCCGCCGCCGGCTAGCCACATCGAAAATCCATGCGGGTTGTGGTCGCGCCCGTCCGATCCTTCGCTCATCGGCATTCGTCCAAATTCCCCTCCCCATATGACCAGCGTAGAATCAAGCAGACCGCGCGACTTGAGGTCTTTCAGCAGTCCCGCGACAGGAAGATCGCTTGCGGCACAAAGCTGCGCGTGATTTCCCTCCACATCGCTGTGCCCATCCCAACCGTTTGTGTCGCCGCAATACAACTGAACAAATCGGACGCCCCGTTCAACCATGCGCCTCGCCAGTAAACAACGCAGGCCAAAGTCAGCCGTTTGTTTTTCCTCCATTCCGTAAAGTTTCCGGGTCGCCTGGCTTTCATTCGAGATATCGACAACGTCCGGAGCATGCGTCTGCATCCGGAAAGCCAGTTCGTACGCCGCTATGCGCGCCGCCAATTCCGAACCCTCGTCTCCGGAACCCAGCGCCTCGCGGTTGAGGTCGTTGACAAAATCGATCGTGCGGCTTTGCTGATCGGCTGAAATTCCTTTCGGATTATCCAGGTGCAATATCGGGGATTCGCCTCCCCGCAATATCGTTCCCTGATGCACGGATGGCATATAGCCGTTGCCCCATGCCGGAGCGCCGCCTTTAACCCAGCCTTTCGGATCCGGCATCACCACGAACGCCGGCATGTTGCGGTTTTCCGTTCCCAAACCGTAGGTCACCCAGGAGCCTAGACTCGGGCGTCCCATGAGAATCGAACCCGTGTTCATCAAGTACACCGACTCGGGATGCGTTACACTGTCACCGTGACAACCGCGCAAAAGGCAAATATCATCCACGCATCCGGCAATGTTCGGAAGAAACTCGGAAACTTCGATTCCGGATTGACCGTGTTTCTCGAACGGTCGGACGGGCGCCAGCAGTTTGTTTTTCGCGACCTTCCGCCGTGTCTTGAATGCTCCGAACGACTCCGGAATCGGCTGCCCGGCGAGCCGAATTAATTCCGGTTTTGGATCGAATAGATCGACATGGCTCGGACCGCCCGACATGAAAAGGAAAATGACGCTCTTGGCCTTTGCCGAAAAGTGAGGCGTCTGAGGTTGCAACGGATCGTGATTCGAAAACCGGGCATCGTGCCCCACGCCGCTCGCGAGCAAGCCCTCCCGGTCAAGAATTGAGGTAAGGGCGAGCATTCCAAATCCTCCACCGGCGCGGCGCAAGAAATCTCGACGACTTGTCGGGCGCGTGTCGAATCCATTGGGTCCAAGGCAAGCGGACATGGAAGAGGAGAATAGAGTTCCGGAGCAAAGAGTTCAACAGCCAAGTTTTCCGCGATTGAACCGGCGGAATCGCGATGCGGTCTTTTCCGATGAATCCCCAGCCCAAAAAGGACGAGGCTTCGGATGAAAACACCGATTCAAGCGCATGCCACGTTTAGTGCGGGAGGGTGAGACTCCCGTCGAACCCCATTGGCAGAGTTCCAGGGTTCGGCGGGAGCCTGACCCTCCCGTTTTCGGGGTAACCAAGGATGGGCAACGCCCGGCGGACACCCAAATCTACTACAACAGTTTTGAACTCGGCTGAACCGCTCTGCCGATCAAGCAATCAATCGCGCTTTCAGAGCATCTAGATCTTTTTTCATCAAGTTGATCATCTTCGGTCCGCTTCCGACGGGGTATTCGTGATGTTGCACAATTGGCCCCTCAAACGCGGATGCCTTCAGAGTTTGGAAGAAATCGTTACTCACCATGCCGTCCCCCAAAGGGCACCATTCGGCTTTCCACTTTTCGCCGTTGCGTTTCCAGACGAAATCCTTGACGTACACCGCTCTCAAAAGGGGCTGGACTAGCCGGAAGTTTGTCGGCCACGCATACCCACCCTCGATCGTAGCGTGACCAATATCAAAACAAATTCCGTAGCTATCGCGCTGGAAACCATCCAGGAATTGGTGCATATCCCAAACGGCGGCTCCCACAGAGTCCACACCGGAATGATTCTCGTAAGCTGCACAGATGCCGAGCTCACGGTTGAGAGCCGCCAATTCGGCGAATCCTGCGCGAATCTCCCGCACCTGCTCTGGGATTGGTTTGCTCTGGTTGTAACGCAAATGCGCAAGTCGATAGATCTTGATTCCGAACTTGCTTGCGGTACGAACGACGCGTTCCGTGAACGGATCGCTGGCATTTCGAATATCCGTGGCGATCGTAAGCAGTTCCAGATTCCGTTTCTTCAAGGCCTCCACAAGTTTCGGAAGATCTTCCTCCACGCGTTCGGGCAGCACTTGGCCCCCCTTCCGAACCGGGCATTCAATGCCGTCCCAGCCAATTTCCGCTACGATGTCCGCCGTGTCCTCGAAACTGAGGTTCTGAAATGGTTTTGTGAATCCGGCCAGTTTAAAACGTTTCCGAGACAGGTTCCGATCCGCTGCGATCGAAACAGCCGAGGGCGCGATCGCCATTAGCGCCGCGGTGCTTGAGAATTGAGAGACGAACGCGCGGCGTGAAAACGGAGTGTTCGGTTTCATAAACTTGATCAAGCTTGATAGGCCCTGAGAAAGGCGTATGATAGTGAGAATTGAATATCTTTCAACGAATTCATTTGGCATTTGGCCAGCATCAGATTCTAAATAACCTAAGACTCTAAACAAACACCTGCAAAGTATGAACACGACATCGAGATTTGAGGCCCCTATCCACAATCCGTTACCGCAACCAAGGCACGGCTTCACGCTCATCGAACTGCTCGTTGTAATCGCGATCATCGCGATCCTCGCGGGCATGCTCTTGCCGGCGCTATCCAAGTCAAAGGCGAAGGCTCAAGGGATATTCTGCATGAATAACCTGCGTCAAATGATGCTGGGCTGGCGCTTGTACGGGGACGATTATGAAGGGTTGCTCCTGGCATCTTTGAACGTGACCGGACAAAATCGCGTTCGATGGATTACTGGGAATCTGGATTTCAACGGCGGGAACCGAAGCAATTGGGATATCGAGCAGGATATCGCAAAAAGCCCAATCTTGCCTTACGTCGGCGAGGGAACGTATTCCATTTTTAAGTGCCCGTCAGACCGGGCGACGGTCACCGTGCAA
The DNA here is from genome assembly GCA_027623095.1 of Verrucomicrobiota bacterium. Taxonomy (GTDB): domain Bacteria; phylum Verrucomicrobiota; class Verrucomicrobiia; order Limisphaerales; family SIBE01; genus JAIPJX01. Next base: position 12,931 of record JAQBVM010000118.1, on the reverse strand, counting down.
GGGCAGAAACTGCCGCGCGTTCGCAGCAACTCAATGAGCCAGGTCTTCGATAATGGAAGCTGGCTTCCTGCGGCCAATTGGCGAACTTACGCAAAGGAAAGCGACATCGTGAAACCCGCCAATACGTGGGTGCTCATCGACGAACATCCGGACAGCATTAACGATGCTGCCTGCGCGGTACAGATGGTGCGTCCCGGCGCGACCACCGCGCGCATCATCGATTTCCCCGCAAGCTATCACAATGGCGCGTGCGGTCTCTCCTATGCCGATGGTCATTCCGAGATCCACAAATGGCAGGGATCCAAAATCAAAGCTCCGGTCCGCTACGACGGCACTCTGTCGCTGAACGTGGACGCCGGGGATTCGGTGCGCGACATCATTTGGTGGTCGGAAAACACGACCGTTGCCAAATAATTGGGTCTCAAGCACGATGAATATTCAGTTGTCAGTACTCTGTGATGCCGCGACCGACTACGGGGGCAAGCTCAATATTTTGGGAACCTTCGATACGATCGTCACGAATCATCTTCCGGCTTTTCATCCACAGTGTTCGGTTGCGCTTCGCATTGCTTTTTCGAAAATCGAAGAGGGACAACACAATGTAAAAATGAACTTCGTCAATGAGGACGGGAAGTTTGTGATGCCGAGCATTGACATGCCGGTGGACGTTTCCATTCCTCCCGAAGCAAACTTCCTGGTGCGGAATTTTATTATCAACATCCAGCAGCTTAAATTTGACAACCCCGGGCAATACGCAATCGACGTGGCGATTGACGGACGCCAAGAAACAAGCATTCCGCTGTTCGTTCGGCACCAAAAACCAAAGCCGAAACCCGCTGCTGAGGGGACTCCGGCTGAATAACGCGATTGAACCCGGAAAGCCGTCCGGATTAAAGATTAGTCGAACGCGTGACCCGCGCAGCAAAGCACGTTCTTGACTTTGTGCCGCACGAGTTCCTTGACCTTCGCGCGCGCGGGAACCAGATACTTGCGAGGATCGAATTCTTTCGGGGATTCAGCGAAGAACTTGCGAATCCCGGCCGTAAGGGCCAAGCGCAAGTCGGTATCGATATTCACCTTTGTGCATCCTGTTCGCCGTGCCACCTCGATGTCCGCCTCCGGAACCCCGGCGGTATCTTCGCCGAGTTTTCCGCCATACTTGTTAATCTGTTGCACCAAGTCTTTCGGGACGCTGGAAGCGCCGTGCAACACGAGCGGATAATCTCCCATGCCGGCGGCCATCAGCGCGCTCTTGATCGCTTTCAGCCGTTCAAGATCGAGACGCTGCTGGCCTTTAAACTTATAGGCGCCGTGGGAGTTTCCGATCGCCACGGCCAACGAATCCACGCCCGTTGCCTTCACAAATTCAACCGCTTCATCCGGATGCGTGTAAACGCCGCCCTTTGAGAATCCGCCTCCCTCCTCGCCGTCATCATGCTGCGCGCCGACGAGCATCCCTAATTCACCCTCAACGACACAGTTCCGCTTGTGAGCGTAATCCACCACCTTCTTGCAAATCTCCACATTCTTCTCGAGGGGAAGATGGCTTCCATCAATCATGACGCTTGTGAACCCTTCGTCGATGCACTCTTTGCACAGTTCGAAAGAGTCCCCGTGATCGAGGTGGACTGCAATTGGAATTGTCGAAAGACTGACTGCCGCCTCGATCAACTTCTTGAGATAGACAGGATTTGCGTATTCCCGCGCGCCTTTTGAAATCTGCAGCATGACGGGCGCTTTTTCCTCCTCGCAGGCTTCGATGATCGCCTGAAGCAACTCCATATTGTTGACGTTGAAAGCGCCAAGGGCGTATTTACCCTTAAGAGCTCTGGCGAACAGGTCTTTTGTATGTGTAATTGGCATAGTCGATTTCTAGTTGAGATAAATGACCCGGTTTGAAGCGGATTGAGCCTGAATCGTAGAATTCTTGTGTGAAATGGAAACAAAAATATCATTTTGCTCCCATGCCGCTGATTAGCAGCAGGTTTTGACGAATTGGTCTAACCGTCCTCGCCCTCTGAGAGCTTCCTGTAAAGCGTGGCCAGGCTTATTCCCAAGAGTTCGGCGGCTTTCTCCTTATCGCCGCCCGTCTGGGCCATCGCGCGGTTCAGATATCCTTGCTCCTGGTTTCTGAGGAAATCTTTCAGAGCGGCTACAGGCTTTTCTTCACCGGCTGCTTGCACGACCTGGGAATCCTGCTGAATCTCACTGAAACGCAGCGGGTACAAGCTTTCCGATAACACCATCATGGATTGAGGCGGCCCGCCCTCCCGAGTTTCGATGACGGTGTCTGAACTAAAGTTCTCGGAATGGATTCGCAGCGCGGGAGGCAGATCCGTCACTTGAATTGTGCTTTCCTCACAAAGGGTCGCCGCCCGTTCGATCGCATTCTCCAATTCGCGGACGTTGCCGGGCCAGTCGTGTGACGACAGCGCTTCCATCGCCTGGCGCGTGATCTGATAATGACTTCCGGTTCTTGGGTGCGTTTTATCGCGCAGAAAATGAGAAACAAGCAGCGGGATGTCGTCGAGACGCTCACGCAATTCCGGAAGAGTAATTGGAATGACATTTAACCTGTAGAAAAGGTCTTCCCGGAAAGTTCCTTCCTTGATCCGTTTCTCGAGAGATTCATTGGTCGCCGCTACAACACGCACATTCACGCTGACAGCGATATTGTCACCGACACGCCGGACCTCGCGCTCCTGGAGCACGCGAAGAAGCCGGCTTTGCAGGACGGGCGGCATCGTCCCAATCTCATCCAAGAAGATCGTTCCACCGTCCGCCTCCTGAAACAGGCCCTTCTTGTCGGTAATAGCTCCAGTAAACGAGCCTTTGCGATGCCCGAACAGCTCTGATTCAAGAAGGTTTTCGGGCAACGCACTGCAATTCACCGGCACAAAGGGGCCAAATTGTCTGCGGCTATTGTAGTGAAGTGCTTTGGCGATCAGCTCCTTGCCAGTGCCACTTCCACCCAACACCAAGATCGTGCTGTCCGAGTCAGCGACGCGCTCGATCATCTTGAACACTTCCTGCATTTTTGTGGAGGTTCCGATGATTTGGTTGAATTGGTATTTTTTCTTAAGTTGTTTCCGAAGATAGATATTCTCCGAGACAGCGTTGTTGTAAGACAAGGCACGCTGGACGCAGAACTTGAGGCCATCCAGCTTTAAAGGTTTTTCCAAATAATCGTATGCTCCGGTCTTCATGGCTTCCACGGCCGTGTCGATCGAGCCGAAGGCGGTAATCACGATCACAGTGGGCGGCGGGTTGAGAGAGCGGGCTTTCTGCAGAACTTCCAAACCATGAGCGCGCGTCTTGTCCAGGTAAAGGTCTGTGATCACCAAATCGGGCGCCGAGGATTCCAACGCTTCGATTGCAGGGTTGAAACTCGTGAACGGCAAGACTTCGTGGCCGTCCGCGCGAAGGAATTCCGTGACCATTTGAACCATGGTCAATTCGTCGTCAAGAAGCAGAATCTTAGCCATCCAGAAGAAGCTATATCGTGAAGGGGTTCGGCAGAGCAAGCTGGAATCTCATCGTTCCACACTTCCACAATTGCACCCAGACTTTATCGTCCCGGTGGATTGATGATCTCAGTGATCTTGAAAATCGGAAGGAACATGCAGATCACGATTCCACCCACCACGACCCCTAGAAACACAATCAGCAACGGCTCGATTAGCGAAGTTAAGCCGGACAGAGTCGTATCAATTTCCTCGTCCAAAAAATCGGCGACTCTCTCCAGCATCGAGTCGATCTTGCCCGTTTGCTCTCCTGCTGTGAGCATTCGAATGATCATGGTCGGGAAGATCGGATGTTTCGAAAGAGCCGCGGAAATTCCGTCGCCCCGTTCGATATCCCCGGACGACACCCGAATCGCCTTTTCCATGATCACGTTCCCGCATGTATTGGCGACAATGTTCAGAACTTCAAGGATCGGGACACCGCTGCGGACAAGTGAGGCGAGCGTACGGGTGAAGCGAGCAAGGCATATCTTATGGGCGATGACCCCGAATATCGGGAGCTTGATCCGCGTTCTGTCCCAAAACTCCCGACCTTGCTTTGTCTTGATGTACGCCAGCCAGCCATAGATCAGAGCAATCACTCCGGGAATGATGAAAAGAATGGTATCCTGCACAAACTCGCTCAGCTTAATCAGGTAGAGCGTTGGTGTTGGTAGTTTCGCGCCAAATCCGGCGAAAATTTCACCGAATACCGGAACCACTTCATACAGGAGAAAAATTGTGATCAGAATGGCAATGACCGTTACGGAGGTGGGATACATCATTGCCGACTTCACCTTCTTTCGAAGCCGGGCTGTGTTTTCCAAGTACGTAGCCAATCGCGCCAGAATTTCCGCCAAGAGACCTCCTTTTTCACCCGCATCCACCATGCAAACGTAGAGCCGGTTGAAGACCTTTGGATGCTTCTGAAGCGCCATCGAGAATCCATCCCCTCCTTCCACACGCGAGCAAACATCCCGTATCACATCGCGCATCAATTTGTTAGTTGTTTGCTCCGCAAGCGCTTGCAGCGATTGCACCATGGCCAGGCCCGCGTCAATCATCGTCGCAAGCTGTCGCGTGAAGACGACGAGATCAGATAGCGGCACTGTCCCGCCGGCAGACTTCCCTTTCTTTGTAGATTTCTCCTGAATGGACAGCACCAGGAGGTTTCGATTGAGAAGGGCTGCGATCGCCGCTTCCTCGGAGGCCGCATCAAGCGAATTTCGCATCTCCCGTCCAGACGCAGCATCCCGAGCGAGGTAAGTGTAAGATGGCATAGGCGCGGTTCCCGTGACAGTAACCTCAACTCATGAAAAAAGGGTATCGGGCCGAATGCTTGACACATTAGGCTTCATTGATAAGCTCCCCAGTTCCGTGAAAACAGGAGCGCCTGTTGAAGGCCTTCGGCTCCCGGGGTAAGTGGTTCGGCCACATTAAGGACACTTGAAATAGGTAACAATTTACGAATGAAACGGCAATATCAACCCTCGAAAATAAGCCGGAGACGGCAACACGGCTTTTTGAGCCGCAATTCGACAAAAAGCGGACGGGCCATTCTGGCGAACCGTCGGCGCGTGGGTCGCAAGCGACTGACACCCGTATAGAGTGACTGGCACAACCATGACGGGCGACCAGTGTGGCAGAAAGCGTCTGACCCGCGCGATGCGCCTGCGCACCAAACGCGAATTTACTCAGATTCGCGAACAGGGCCGTCGATTGGCAAAAGGATGCTTGATTGCGAATTGGCTGCCACTTTCTCCCAATTCCGAGGTTCAATTGGGTGTTGTCACCTCCCGCAGGCTGGGAAACGCGGTAATCCGCGCACGAGCACGGCGGTTGTTGCGCGAAGCTTTTCGTCTTCACCAATGTGATTTCAAACATTCCGTGGCGATAGTCCTCGTTGCGCGCGCTTCCATCAACGGCAAAAAATTGGCTGCCGTGGAGCATGATTACCTTTCAGCCCTCCGCCAGGCGCGTTTGTTGAAAGAATCCTTGTGAGGCACATTCGAACCATTCTCATTTTCAGCGTTCGCGTCTATCGTTGGACACTGTCGCCATTAAAGACTCTCTTGTTCGGACCGACTTCCCGATGCCGGTTTCATCCTTCGTGTTCGGAATACGCGATTCAAGCGCTTCAAACCTACGGCTCGTGCCGGGGAAGCTGGCACGCGTTGAAACGAATCTGTCGCTGTCATCCGTGGGGTGGCTGCGGTCATGATCCCGTGCCAGCGAAACTAAGTCCTGCGGAGATTCCGAGCGAACACCCGCTCCAGCCGATCGGGCGAATTTGGGTGCCTCAGACAGAATCGATAAGCCTGGATCGAAGACTGGGCAACCTCTAGACCAATTCGAATGGATCGCAAAGCTTACATCGTACTATTGGCATCGTTTCTCATGCTGATGCTTTGGTATCCGCTGGTAAACAAGTTTTTCCCTCCCACTCCGCTGGCAAGAGGGACGAATCTGGTCACCAACGCGCTGAATAATGATCCACGAGACTCCTCCAATCGAGTTTCGCCGAGATTTGATTCCATCGAGAATGCACCCGAATCGGTGGTTCCGGCGCCGCCTCCCTTCCGCTCCAGTTCCCCCGAGAAAACGGTCACCATCGAAAACGAGAACGCCGTTTATACATTTTCATCGCATGGCGGCGGCCTCAAATCAATCGAGCTCAAGCATCATCCCGCGCATGTGATGTGTGACGAAGATCAACAGACAAGCGAGCTCGCCAAGTTAAACGCTCCGGCGCGCGTCCCCGCGCTCACAATTCTCGGAGGAGAGCGCATCGAAGGCGATGGAATATTCGATTTGACTCCTTTTCAAGGCGGCGTTCGCGCCGAGAAACTGCTCGCCAGCGGACTCCGCGTGGTGAAGGAGGTGCGGCTCAGCACCAACTATCTGCTCAAAGCGAGCGTTCGTTTTGAGAATTCATCCACGCAACCTCTCGCGGTGGATTTTCAAGAGTGGGTGGTTGGCAGCGCGACGCCGATGACCAAGAACGATCAGGCGATGTACATGGGGCTTCAATGGTACAATGGGACGAAGGCCGAGACGGTGAATGAATCCTGGTTCGCGAACAAGACGCTCGGATGTTTTCCTGGAAATCCGAGAACCCAGTATGCTGCTGGTGCGAGCAACGTGGTTTGGACCTCGGTTCAGAACCAGTTTTTCACCATGATCGTTATCCCCGACTTACCCGCGCCGCGTGTGGTTGGGCGAAAGATTAACCTGCCGCCTCCCACCCAAGATCAGCTCGCGGCGGATACGGAACTCTCCCCGGAGCCCTTCGGAATTCAGGCCAGTTTTATCTATCCGGGAATGACCCTCGATCCAAGCCAATCCGTGGAGCGTACGTTCGATATTTATGCCGGGCCAAAGGAGTATCGGACCCTCGCAAACACGCTCTCGCAAATTGGAGATCGAACCGACCTTCGTTTGGATTTGGTCATGCAATTTGGTTTTTTTGGGTGGTTCGCGAAGGGATTGCTTCTCTCCATGAACGGACTTTACTCATGGGGACTCTCCTACGGTCTCGCCATCGTGGTCATCACGATCATCATCAAGTTGCTTTTTTGGCCTCTCACCAAAGCCAGCATGAAATCCATGAAGCGCATGTCGGCGCTTCAACCGCAAATGAAGGCGCTTCAGGAGAAGTATAAAGACGATCCGAAAAAGATGAACATGAAGTTGATGGAGTTCATGAAAGAGAATCGGGTCAGCCCTCTGGGCGGCTGCCTCCCGATGCTCTTTCAGATTCCTGTCTTCATCGGTTTCTATACAATGCTGGGGAGTGCGATTGAACTTCGTGGCGCGGAGTTTCTCTGGGCGTGCGACCTTTCGCGCGGCGATACAATCGCGACGATTCCCGGAATCAACTTTCCGATCAACCCGATGCCATTGCTGATGGGAGCGACCATGCTTTGGCAGGCGCGCATGACGCCGGTCTCTCCAGGAATGGACCCGATGCAGCAGAAGATCATGAAATACATGCCTCTCATGTTCATGGTCTTTCTTTACAATTTCTCAGCCGGGTTGACTCTTTACTGGACTGTCCAGAATCTTTTAACAATTGCCCAAATGAAACTGACCAAAGCCAATGAGCCGGCTGCCCAACCGGGTGCGGTTCCCGCGCTTCCGCCTTCAAAGGCATTGCCGGCCAAAAAGAAAAAGCGCTCCTAAACAGCCTAACTCGATTGATCTCGATCTCCTTCAAAGGCTCAAACCATTCTACCGGGTCATACCGGAACTCTTATGCCTGCTGATCCCAAATCCATATTGGAAGAACTCCTGCGCCGCCTCGGATTCGATGCAACCGTTGAACAGCACGAACTCGACGGAGGCCTGCTGCTCGATGTAAAGGCAGACGACGCCGGACGTTTGATCGGACGCCAGGGACAAACCCTGAACGAACTGCAGTATATTGCGAACCGCCTCCTGTTTCAGCTTGATACTTCGGCGCCCAAAATCACCGTCGATGTGGGCGGCTATCGCACTCAAGCCCGCGACGCCCTGGTAAAAAAAGCCCTCGATGCCGCGGAGAAAGTTCGTCGATGGGGAGATATCGTCGAATTGGAACCTCTCAACGCATTCGACCGGCGGATCATCCACAACGCCTTGAAAGAAAATCAAGGAGTCGAAACGCACAGTGTCGAAGTGGAAGGCACGGATAAGAAAGCAATTATTCTAAGGCCGAAACATTAGGACGGCGACCGGCCGTCATTCCACGCGCCGGTCATTGTATTCCTCCCGCACCGCTCGGGATCGTGTCAAATCCGATGCGTTGCAGCTTCGGATGCGCTTAGAGCCATTCGACAAATTGTCCATTATTGTCACATGAATCATCGCCGCGGACAACAACGGGCCAATGGTCGCCTTCGTCCATAATTCCGCCCTAATCCCCCAGGGCATCCGCCGGGCGGCATCACACGTTAATGATTTCCAACGCCATTCAATACAAAGAGACCCGCGAGCTGCCGCTTGCGAGCGTTCTGACTCTGTATCGCGCCAATGAGTGGTCGTCAGCGGAGAAGCCGGAATTGCTGATCAAGGCGCTCAAGGCGTCGCATTCGCTGATCACGGCTTGGGATGGCAGCGGGCTTGTCGGACTGGGCAACGCCATCTCGGACGGCCACCTGGTTGTCTATTACCCGCACTTGCTTGTGCTGCCTGAGTATCAGCGCAGGGGCATCGGGACGAAATTGATTGAGGTGCTCATCGCGCGCTACGCTGGTTTTCACCAGCACATGCTCGTTGCTGACGGACGGGCGATAGAATTTTATCGCAAATGCGGATTCGAGCGGGCCGGCAAGACCGAGCCAATGTGGATTTACGCAGGCCATGACCACTGAACCTAAAGCGGAGTTTCAGCCGAAAGAAGGGGAAAAAAGCGCGAAGGCGTTGCTAAAATCTCTGCGCTCACTCAGCGGGTGAACGGCTCTCGAATCCGGAGTCGATCATTTGCGAATGCGAAGCAGTTTCTGCAGTTGGGCCGTCGTCTGCTCGCGGTCGAGCTGGCTCGACGCCACGGCCAAGGTCAACCCCTCCCACGCATCGGCGTCAAGTTCTTCGTCGGGCAGCAGACCGTTCTCGCTCAGGAAAACCAGGCACGTCGCCAGCGCAGTGCGTTTGTTGCCGTCCACGAACGGATGATTGCGACACAGGTAGAAAAGGTAGGCCGCGGCAAGCTCCATCGGTTCGGCGAATAACGGCTCGCCCATCATCGTGGCCTGCGGTGCGGCGACGGCGGATTCCAGCAGCGCGTCATCGCGCAACCCCGCCGAACCGCCGTGCGCCGCCAGCACTTCGGCGTGAATCGCTTTCACAGCCTCCACCGTGGGATGCGAGAGCCGCGATTTCATGCCAGCCGCCGGAACAGCTCCGCATTCTTCTTGATTAAACGTTTCGCTGTGGTTGCGGCCTTTTCCGGGCCAATGACGGGCCGCAGGGGCGTCAACACGATTGAGCCGCCGTCATGGATCGTGATGGTAACCTGATCGCCCACTTTGATGCGCGCAAGATCCATCAGCGCCGCGTCAAATATCAGTCCCTGCGAGTTGCCAATCTTGGTGATTGTCTTTGTCATGGTGTAAAACTATGTTTAACTTGCGCGACGGTCAAGCTCCGTTCAAACCAATTGCCCGGTAAAGGCCTTTTGGTGGCTGGCGCGGATTCAGGTTGGGAGTCAGGCCCAGCCGGTATGCGAGGGCGGCCGGAGACTTAACTCACAAACTCAAGTTCCTGGCGGTGGGGAATCAGGCCGCGCTCAAATCCTTGATTCAGAAATCGCCGTATCGATTCTCGTCCTTTTTCGCCGTAATCCACCGTCCAATGGTTCACGTACATCCCCACGAACCTGTCAGCGTCCTTCCAGTCGAGACCGCGTCCGTATTGAAGGGAATGCTTCACTGCCGATTCGCGATGATCGAGCGCGTATTGAATGCTCGTACGGAGAATATCCGAAATCCGCCGGCGAATCGCCGGATCGAAGCGTTTGTGAATCACATTGCCACCCAGCGGCAGAGGAAGTCCTTCGTTTTCCTGTCCCCACCATACGCCAAGGTCCTCGCACAGAACCAAGCCTTGCCGTTCGTAGGTCAACTGGCCCTCGTGAATGACGAGCCCTGCGTCGGCGGCGCCCGATTCCACAACATTCAAGATTTGGTCGAATGGAACAATCTGAAGGCTCAATTCCGATGCCGGCTTGTTAAGCCAGATCTGCAATGCCAAGAACGCGCTCGTCATCCTTCCTGGAATAGCGATCCGCAACCGGGTAATCTCTTCTTTTGTGTAGCGCTGTTTAGCGACCAGAATTGGACCGTAACCGTCCCCCATGCTCGCGCCGTTTGGAAGCAACGCATAGTGTTCGCTCACGTAGGCATACGCGTGAATGCTAATGGCGGTGATGTCGAGTTCTCCCCGGGTGGCCCGTTCGTTCAGCGTTTGAATATCTTGCAACACATGCTCGAAGCGGAATTCATCACACGGTATGAGTTCCCGGGCCAGCGCGTAAAACATGAATGCGTCGTCTGGATCGGGCGAATGACCCAGTGTGATGATCGGCATTTCCATAGGCGCAAACTAGCCGCAATCCAAATGGGTTGTCACGATTCGACTTCTGATCGGTCCCCAATCCCCAACGATTTGAGGAATGGATCGATAGACCGCGGACGATTCAGAAAACGTTCGATGGAAACGTCCACTTCCCGCGAACTCCCGGGAGCGTAGATTTCATCCCGAAGGCGCCTTCCCAATTGCGCGTCGAGAAATCCCTTTTCTGAGTTCTCGAACTCCGTCGCCATGTCTGCCGCAATGGCATCAGCCCAGGCGTAACCGTAGTAACCGGCGTCGTATCCGGTCAGGTGCCCGAAATACGCGATGAAACAGGTTCCTTCCGGAACTGGCAAAAAGACGTCCCGCTGAATCTGGTTCGACCGCTCGAGAAACGTGCCGGCGTTATCCGCGTTAATCTCAGTGTGCAATGCCAGGTCAAGCAGACCCATCGCCAGTTGCCTCCGATAAAATGTCCCGGCTGTTGCCAGTTTCGCCTCTTTCAGTTTGGCGATGATTTCGGCGGATATCTTATTCGAGGGATCTCGATAGTCCGCCGCGAAGCCGTCCAACACTCGCTTATCCCAAACCCAATTCTCAAGGATTTGCGACGGCACCTCTACAAAATCCCTCGGAACGCTCGTCCCTGAAAAACGGGCATAACGGGCGCGCGTGAGGATGGAATGCAGCGCATGCCCAAATTCATGGAAAACCGTTTCCACCTCTCGGTGCGTCAGCAGAGACGGCTTTCCGGCTTCCGGCTTCGGAAAGTTGCAGATTAACGCGACACAAGGCCGCTGGTATTGACCGTTGGGCAGTTGCTTTCCCTCAATGATTCCGAACTGCGCGAAATGATTAAATTTGCCCGCCCTTGGATACATATCCAGATACAATGTTCCAAGCGGTTCTCCCGATTCGGCATCTGACACAACGTACAACTCCAGGCTCTCCGTCCATTTGTAAGGCGCGTCGATCGGCGAGATCGAAAGCCCGAAGATTCGTTGATAAACGTCGAACATTCCCGAAAGCACCTTTTCATACGGAAAAAACACGCGAAGCGCCTCGGTATCCACCGTAAATTCCCGCTTCTTAAACTGGTTGTTGTAGTACCGCCAATCCCACAAATGGATTGTTGTGTTCGGATCACCGGTCTCTTCAGCTTTGATAGCGCGGAACTGGGCCAGCTCGTCTTTGAATTTGCAGTCCAGTTGCGCATTCAGTTTTTCAAGGAAGTCACGCGCCGCCGATGCGTTTTTCGCCATCCGCGGTTCGATCTTGTAGTCCGCCCAGGAAGCGTAACCGAGCTTCCGGGCGACCTGCCCGCGCAGGATCAAGATCTCCTTGAGCAACGGAAGATTCTCGCGAGCGAGCGAGCTGCGGGCCTCTTCCAGTTGCCGGCGAGTCGTCTCCTGCCGCGCGTTCTCCATCACCGTGACGAAGTGATGGGTCACATTCGCCATCACTTTGAACCTCCCGGGTTCGATCTCGATTCCCTTCTGCGATAGAAAACTCTCGGGCACGCCTTCAAGCTCTTCTCGAGTGAACTCGAGCGCCCGCTCCGCCCGTGTGATATTGGAATCAAAGTCGGTGGAAAGAGCGGCGATGCGCTTCCGCATTCGCTCAATTTCCGCACGCTCTTCCTTCGGAAGATGCAGTCCCGCTCTCCGGTAATCCCGAAGTGTCTCCTCCAACAGCTTCTTATCCTCTCCGGCCAGCTCCGGCTTCGAATCGGCGAACGCCTGCACAGCCCGATAGACATCCTCGCGGTAATCAAGCCCCACCGCCCAATCTTCGAAGACTTTGATCATTTCCGTAGCCGCGTTTCGGACCCCTTCCGTCTCGTTCGTTTCCTTCGCGAGATTGACGCGATTGGCCGTTAGCCCGGCTCTGTATAGGATGTCGTCCAGCGTTTTGACGGTATTCTCGAAAGTCACTTTGTCGGGTTCTAGTTTCCCCAAGAGTTCAAGCGCTGCGTCCGCCTCTGCAATCGCGCGGGTGACCGCCGCTTTTACGGTCTCCGGGGTCGTTTCGAAATCCGGGAGTTCGAGCACCGATTGAAACGTCCCTGCCAACTGTTGAAGTTCCCCCAGCGTCTTTATTGGATCCTCCCGTGTGTTGTCGTTCCGGGAAACTGGAACGATCGAATTGAAACGGATGAAATCAGCGATGAGTTGGCGTCCATAGCGGCGGCAAACTACCGATCGACCGGGACCGCCACAAGGCCAAATTCCATTGAGCGGTCAGCGGGGGCGCATCTCCGAATGAGGGCAGACCACCCTCCGCACTTCCGCCGAGAAGGACGCCGACGACTCTCGTTTCTCTCGGTGGGGCGACACTCTGTGAAGCCCTGGCTTCTCCTTGTGAGACGGCTATCTTTC
>JAQBVM010000117.1 GCA_027623095.1 Verrucomicrobiota bacterium | reverse complement strand
GGCAAGACAAAACCCTTTCTCCCATTCACTTTTTTCGGGGTTTTAAAAAATTAGGCGAGGATCAGGGAGACGCCGACTTCTGTGCATCTGAATGAAGGGCAAACCTGAACGGCTTCTTCAGGTTCGGATTGAGGAGAGGAGCACGAAGACGGACGATCCCAGGAGAGCTATTAAGAATCAATGCTGCAACTGCTTCGATTCGAATTTCGGACTCCTCCAGTCTGGTGGGGCGACACTCTGTGGAGCCCTAATCAACCTTGCGGCGAAATATCTGAACGAGTCGGCACAATGGGAACACCAAGACATCCAAGCAATCCGGCGTTTCCACAGCTCCGAATTGCAATACACCCGTCCCACAAGGAGACACGAATTCCGACTCATTGCATTCGCCAGGAGACTCAGGGTTCCGTCACATCTTCCACCAGGTCTTGCGGCAACGGAGCCTGCGCAGTTGCCGCTTTTGACATGGAACCAAGTTGTTTGGACGTCCCGAGCCCTCGGACTCGCCGACGCGAAAGCGGCGAATCGCTTCGCTCGTCACCGCAGTCCAAGACGTTGCCGCGTTCATCGAAATCTCGTCAAATTCTTTAGCAGTGGCTAGAGACTTGATGGAGTTGCTGGCTCGCCCGATCGGATAAGCCATATCTCAAGCCTGTGGGTTTTTTCTTGGAGATCGAAGTCCGACGTGCTTTAACCGCAAGATGCGTAACATGAGAAAACTGCTTGATAATCACCTAATGAAGAAGCCTCGCTGCGGCGAGGGTGTCTATATCGCCCGCGGAGCGGCCGTCCTGGGAGACGTGACCTTGGGTGACTTCTCGAGCGTCTGGTTCAACGCGGTTCTTAGAGGAGATATCAATCGAATTGTCGTTGGCCATCATTCGAACGTTCAAGATAATGCGGTGCTACACTTGGCTGCAGACCTGCCTTGCTTGATTGGGAGTTACGTTACTATTGGCCATTCCGCAATCGTTCACGCTTGCACGGTGGAAGATGAATGTTTGATCGGGATGGGTGCTACCATTCTCGACGGAGCAGTTATCGGAAAAAGGTCGATCGTGGGCGCAAACGCGCTTGTTATCCAGGGCGCGCAAATCCCGGCCGGATCTCTGGTTTTGCGGTCGCCTGCAAAGGTCGCGAGACAACTCTCCGAAGCGGAACAGGAGGGATTAAGAGCGTGGGCGGATCATTACGTCGAAAGTGCCGCCTATTACTTAAAAGCCAGTATTCCATTCGCAGCGCCGTCGGGTTCTTGAAAACCGCACAGTAGAGCTCTCGACTGAAGTCCGCTGTTACCGGGCGCGCCCAAGCGGTTCCGAAGTGTTGCTGTAGCGGTAACCAGAAGGTAGAGAGACCGTCGCTCCGCCCGGTCCGTGGAAGAGCGTTCCGATACGAAGCCCGCGGATGAGATTTGGGGAAGGCGCGATGGAAACACCGAGACATGCAAGCGATTTGGCCTTTCCACAGCACCGATTTGCAGGACACTCGCCCCACAAGGAGAAGCAGGGCTCCACGGAGTGTCGGCTCACCAAGAGAAGCGAGAGTCGGCGCCCACTCTCATGTGGATCTGCAGAGGGTGCGCCTGCCCTCATTCAGATGAGCCCGCGCGATGCCGACGGTCGGATTATCGCTTGCCAAATGTGGCGGCCGATGAACTATTCAGCCGGTTGGCGGCTCGTGGTTGGGCAAATGTGAATGAGCGCGGTTAAGATTTCGAGAATCGATTAGAGGTTTGAAATGAGAACCAGTCCAAACAGAACACAAGATCCCGTCTATTTGAATTGCCGCCGGGAAACGCTCCTGATTCTCGCGAGTTCGGCAGTTTTTTTTCTTTGGGTGACCGGATACTGCGGCCTGCAGGGATATCGTGACCCAAGTGAACCTGTCGAACTGGCGTTTGGAATGCCGTCCTGGGTGTTTTGGGGCGTGTTAATCCCTTGGCTGGCGGCGAGCGTTTTCACGATCTGGTTTTGTCTCGGTTTCATAGTTGACGATCCTCTTGAACCAGCCGCGCCTGATGTGGACGCGAACCGATCGGTTCCGCCGAATTCGAGTTTGGCGGAGAAAGGGAAGCCCGGTGCCTGATCCGATTAACACGACGATTCTGGGTGCGGGGGAATTGGGCGCCACAAACTCGGCTCTGATCAGCTTTGCGATTTATTTGGTGGGAGTGTTTTTTCTCGCTTGGCTCTCGGCTCGGGTCCTCAAGGGAAAGGAGTTTGTCAGTGAATATTTTCTCGGAAGCCGAAATCTGGGAATGTGGGCATTTGCTTTGACGTTTGCGGCGACGAATGCATCCGGGGGGAGCTTTATGGGGTTCCCGTCGTTGATTTACACACACGGCTGGGTGCTGGCCCTTTGGATCGCCAGTTATATGATTGTCCCCTTGGTCACGATGGGGCTCCTCGCGAAGCGCGTGAATCAAGTCGCCCGGACAGCCGGAGCGATCACGGTGCCGGAAGTGTTGCGCGAACGGTTTGACAGCAAAAACGTCGGCATGCTCGCGACGTTGCTGCTCACCTTCTTCATGTTCTTTTATCTGCTCGCCCAGTTCAAAGCGGGCAGCCATATCCTCTCGACGCTTCTTGGCAATGTGCCTTTATTCCAATCGGCTGTGGCGTGGGTGGACGGAGTGAAGCAGGGGCTTCCATTGGTGAGCGGCACCGAACCCGATTATCTGCTAAGTCTCATCGTCTTTGCCGTCACTGTCATTTTCTATACTGCGTACGGCGGTTTTCGAGCCGTGGTGTGGACAGATGTGATGCAGGGATTGGTGATGGTGATCGGCGTTCTGGTGATGCTGGTGTTAGTGTTGAACCAGGTTGGCGGTTTGGGCAATGCGACCCAGAAACTGGCGCTGATGACGCCCCCCGAACACGGAGAGGCGGTACTGCGGATCGAAAAGGCGAGTGACCGCGTTGTGATGATTCGAAAAGGCACCTGGATCGAAACTCGTTCTGACACAGGTGAAAAGGGAATGATCCGAACTGCCGCGCCCGCGTTCATTCCCGTCCGTGCCACCGAGAGCCAGTCAATCCCGATCATTCGAATGACGACTCCCGAGGAAATTGAGAGAATCCAGGCCGAAGATTTGGGGATGGGAGTCGAAGTCAAGATTGTCAGTCTCACACCCTACAAGCACGGCGCGGGGCAGCGTGGTGTTTATGTGTCCGCACCGGGTCCGGATCCGAAGAATCAAATGGGTTTTCTCTCGGCCGGAATGGCGATGAGTTTCTTTGTATTCTGGGCGTTTGGCGGAGCGGGGCAGCCGAGCAATATGGTGCGCCAGATGGCGTTCAAAAACACGGCCACGTTTAAGCGGGCGTTGGTGATGGTGGTTTTCTATTACTCGCTAATCTACTTCCCTTTGGTCGTGATCTTCTGCTGTGGCCGAGTCCTGTTGCCCGGGATGGAGGCCGACTCGGATCGTATCATGCCCGCGATGGCAACGTATTTGACCACTGCCGCTGGGTATCCTTGGCTGGCGGGCCTGCTGATTGCCGCGCCGTTCGCAGCCGTCATGTCGAGCGTGGACAGTTTTCTCCTGATGGTGTCTTCCGGTCTCGTTCGGGATGTGTATCAGAGAAACATCAATCCGGATATCTCGGAGAAAGGGCTGTCGCGGTTATCTTACGGCATCACTGCGTTGGTGGGAGTGGGAGCCGTCCTAGCTGTGTTGAATCCGCCCGAGTATCTGCAAAATCTGATTGTTTTCGCGAGCGGCGGTCTCGCCGGAGGCTTCCTGGTGCCGATGGCGCTCGCTCTCTATTGGCCCAGGTTTAATAGCGCCGGCGCGATCGCGGGGATGTTGGGTGGGTGCGGGACTCACCTAGTGCTGTACATCGCCGGCTACATGCTTGAGGGCCGGTTTACGGTGTACGAATTCCTCGGTGTGCAACCGTTTATTTGGGATCTTCTCGGTTCATCCGTATTGTGTGCCGGATTCACCTTGGCAACGCCGCGTTCGCGGGACGATTTGATTCGCAAGTTCTTTGATGGAGCGCGGTGAAAAGTGTCGTCTGGCTGAGGATTCTGGGAAGGAACAAACTCCAAAACTGGCTTGGAGGTGATCGTGTTTCCATTTCACCTCTGCGTTATATTCTTCCACTTCAAGGTTCGTCAGGGCTCCACAGAGTGTCTCCCCACCGTGGTTCACGGATGGAATGGGGGAACTTCGGCCATTCGTTTTCCCTCGATCATTTCGCGGATGTAGCAGGTCACCCGCTCAATGATACGCTCCAAAAAAATGGTTCCTTGGCCAGCAGTCGCCTCGGAAGGTGTTTTGTCCGATTGATCCGTCCACATGTCCTGACGCACATTCTCCGGGAACGCGGCGAGGCCAATGGACGTTTCGAATTCCTGGGCGTGGCCAGGAAGGTCGGTCGGAATTCGGTGTCCGCACTTCAGCAATTCCCTGGCGTCCGCGTCGGTCAAGACTTCCCAATACGGCAGAAAATGGAGGTTCCGTTGGTGGCGTCGCAAGAATTGGTCCCAAACCGCTCTGCATGGGACGGTGTTTCCGCCATGCCCGTTGAGAACGAGGATGTTTTCAAATCCCGCGCGCGCGACGCTATCGACTAACTCTGAAAGAGCGCTCAAGAACACACCGGGCGAAAGCGAGAGAGTTCCGGGATGTTTCATGTGATGCTCGCTAATTCCCGCCATGAGTCCTTCGGCAACCAGGACGGTGGGACGGAGTTCTTCGGCGACCGCGGTGGCTATATGCACGACGCTGCGCCAGTCATGTTCCATCGCCAAATGTTCCAGGTGCTGTTCGATTGCCGCGATCGGAATGATGCAGGCCTTCAGCTCGCGCGCCCGCATGCGTTCGCGGAATTCGCGACGGGTCAGTTTTCGAAGCAGGACTTCAGATTTGGGTTTCATCGTTCCAACCACCAAGCGGCCAATCGGTTTCCACCCAAAATCCAGATCAATGCAGCCAGCGCGATATAGGGACCGTATGGGAGCCGGCTGGACCAAGCATGTTTTTTGAAAAGAATCAGGGTCACGCCGACGGCGGAACCGATCATGGCGCTTGCCATCAAGGAGAACACCACTGCGTGCCAGCCCAGAAAAGCTCCAATGGCAGCCATGAACTTCACATCGCCAAGTCCCATGGCCTCGCGCGGAATGACGATCTCGTCGGTGACAACCTCCAGCCACTTGATTTCCTCCGGATTAAACTGGTCCTCTCCGATGCGAAGGGCTCGGGGCGTTAGTCGAACCGCAACGTTTGAATAGCCCCGGTCGATGAGTTCAACGGTTTTCGCCTTGAGAACGACCGCATCCGTCCCGCGATAGAACATGTCTTCGTAGGGGATCTCCTGATCCGGCAGAACCATCGCGTCCTCCGTGAAGATGACATGAGTATCCGGATCGAGGTCGAACCGCTGCCGTCCGAATAGGAGTTTCCCCAATCGAAGAATCAAATAGATCAATCCGCCTCCGACAGCGATCCCAATAAAACTTGATTTCAATCCCGCCGCCGGGCCGGAAGCTGCGTGCATGATTGGGAAGGCCGCGGAACAGAGAAACCCTGCCACCATTCCGCCGAGTGTGATTTCATCCGGAATGATGAAATGCTCGATGTCGATGAACGAAGCCACAATCAATCCGGCGATAAAGAGGCAATAGACGAGAGCCAACGCGCCGGACTGTCCGCCGTGAGCGAGCCAAACTGCGAGGAAGAGAAGGCCCGTCAGCAACTCGACCAGAAAGTAGCGAACTGAAATCGAGGTTTTGCAATTGGCGCATTTGCCGCCCAAAGAGACCCAGGTGAACAACGGAATGTTTAAGAACCAAGGGATGGAGTATCCGCATTGCGGGCAATGCGATCCCGGCGAAACGATGCTTTCACCACGCGGCATTCTGTAAATGCACACATTCAGAAGGCTTCCGACAATGCATCCGAAGACAAAGAGGACCGCGGCCCAGAAGCTCGCGGGCACGGACGCCCAGTATTGAGAATCAAACATCCCCGTAGATATGGTTTCGCAGGGCGATCCTCATTGATTCGACCGGCGCCGATTGCCCGGACCAAATTTCGAGGGCTTTGGCGCCTTGGTACAACAGCATTCCGAGTCCGTTTGCGACGCGGCATCCGGCGGCTTTCCCCGCCAAAAGTAATTTGGTTTCCGACGGTTGATAGACCATGTCATAGACTGCTTTGGTTTTTTTCAAAGAAAACGCGCTTTCGTCGATCGCGATCGGATCCGAAGGTTTTAACCCGAGTGACGTGGAGTTTAATACAAGATCGACTCCTTTGCCGGGATAACCCGCCGAAGCTTTGACCTTCGGAAAGTATTTTTGAATTTCAGTTGCAATCTCGACCGCTTTGGCACTTGTGCGGTTCACTAAGAATAGCTCGTGGACCGATTCGGCCGCAAGCTTCAGGGCCGCCACGCGACCGGCTCCCCCAGCCCCTAACAGTAACACCGTGGCGCCGGTTAAGTCGCACCCGAGATCCTCCTTCAACGAACGGACAATGGCGTCCGCGTCTGTATTAAAACCCAGGCTCCGGACGCCGTGAATGTGCTCTCCAAAAGGAATCTGGTGAAGCGGCTTCCATCCATCGCCGCCTGCGGTTCCCTCAAATCGGATCGTATTCACCGCTCCCCAAGTTTTCGCGGATTCGTCGAGTTCATCCACCATCTCCATCGCGAGTAACTTATGAGGGATGGTGAGGTTAAGGCCGATGAACTTCATGGTCTTAGCCCCGGCGATCGCTGCCTGGAGATTGTCCGGATGCACATCAAACGCAAGATATCTCCAGTTCAAACCCAGGGATTCGATGCCCGCGTTCTGCATTGCCGGAGAGGCGGAATGCTGGATGGGATGTCCGTAAACCGCGCAGGTGCGGGTCGTTGCGGAGATAGGCTGCCTTCCGATTTTGGACACGCGCAAGAAGATAGAGGCCGCGCATCAAAGGCCAAGGCGAAAGTTCGAGTGTGCCAGGTCAAAGTGTTGCTCCGAATGAGGACAGCAACGTCGCAACGTCGCGATTCTTCCCATGAACTACGATTCTCAGATGGACAAGTTTCTGTCGTATGTGCGACACAAAGTTGTCCATACAGTTCAGGGCCTTGATTCGCTTCCGTTTTTCGGAAGTTCTCACAATCACATCCTAGACTTGCGAACACACCAACTAGTAGGTAACGGCGGGGCGTGATTACGATTGGACTTTTGAGGTGAAGGCCAAGCTGTCCGAATTGTGGGGGCAGGTGGCCAAGCGGCGTGAACCGGTGCTCATCACGCGGCGCGGTCGTCCGCTGGTTCGGATTGAGCCTGTCGGTCTGGGCAAGGGTCTGCAGTCATCAGTATGGCGAGAACGGGCGGCTTGGGAGAGAAAACACGGTCAAATCCGAGAGGACTTCGCGCTGATCGAGCGGGTGCGTCAAGAGTGGCAGAGCTGCCTGGAGGACTGATTGCGGCCACAGCCAAAACCCACGGACTCACGCTGGCCACCTTTCAACTCGCGCCGCTTTGAAGGTCTTAGGGGTGTCAGCGTGGAGGGTTGGTCTCTATCGTGAAATCTCATCCGCGCCCAACAAGAAAGGCGACAACCGGTTGGAGTGGATATGCTAAACAAGGTGTTGAGAAACAAGGTCCGATTCATATTCGTCTTGTTTCCTCCGGAAACGACCGTAGATTTTAGATATGGCAGCGAGTCTCGAATCCACGGTCCGCTCGGAACCACTCGTTTTCTCCCCGGCGGATCCGCCACTGGAGCCGGGCGACCGGCTTTCCCGCGAAGAATTCGAGCGGCGTTACGAACAAATGCCGCATCTCAAAAAAGCCGAGTTAATCGAACGAACCGTCTATATGCCATCTCCCATTCGTGCGAAGAAGCACGCCGAACCGCACGGCCAGCTAGGCGCCTGGCTTGTCCTCTACGCGTCGGAGACGCCGGGAGTCTCCTGTTTCGACAATTCCACCGTGCGCCTTGATCTCGACAACGAACCGCAGCCGGACCTGGTGCTAATGAAGACAACCGAGCAAGGTGGGAAAGCGCGCATTTCCTCGGATGACTACATCGAGGGCTCGCCGGAATTGGTCGTGGAAATTGTCGGCAGTTCCCGAGCGTACGATCTACACCAGAAGAAAGACGCTTACCGCCGCAATGGTGTCTGCGAATACCTGGCCTGGATCACCGTTGAAAACCGGTTTATCTGGTGGCGGCTTGTCGAGGGGCAATACCACGAGATCGCGCCAGACACGGACGGCCTGCTCAAGAGCGGTGTTTTCCCAGGCCTATGGCTCGATACGGGCGCGCTGCTCCGGGGTGCGATGAAGGAAACACTCGCGGCGCTCCGGCGCGGTCTGGACACACCTGAGCACGGCGCGTTCATCGCGGCGGCGGATTCGCGTTCGAATACCTAGAAACCTTTCTCTTCAAATGTTTCTGAAATGAAGAATCTCTATTTTCCTTACGCGCTCTCGTTTGTTCTGACGCTGGGAACACCGGTCTTTGTTCGATCGCAAGCGCCTGAGCCAAGCCAGGCACAATCGAAAAGCGTGCCGCCGCGCGTGAGCGCCGTGGGCGAGTTTCTGAATCATGCAATTATCGGCTCCGAGGAGCCGCTTGCGGATGTGCAAGCGTTCTTGGAGGCGCGGATTCCGAGAGCGAACATGCCCGCGTCTCGAGCCGCGTGGGAAATGGAAGCTTCGACTCTTCGTCACCGCGTGCTTGACGAGATTGTTTTCCGAGGGCAAGCGGCCGAATGGCGGGACGCGAAGACGCAGGTGGAATGGCTCGAAACGATCGAGGGCGGCCCTGGATACCGCATTAAGAAACTTCGGTACGAAGCTCTGCCGGGGCTTTGGATCCCTGCGTTGCTTTACGAGCCGGTGGCGTTGTCGGGCCGGGTGCCTGTGATCCTTAACGTGAATGGGCACGACGGAAACGGCAAGGCGGCTGCCTACAAACAGATCCGGTGCATCAACCAGGCGAAGCGCGGAATGATCGCACTGAACGTCGAATGGCTCAACATGGGACAGCTCCGAAAGCCGGGGCTCGATCACTATCGCATGAACCAACTGGACCTTTGCGGCACCAGCGGGATTGCGCCGTTCTACCTGGCGATGACACGCGCACTGGATCTTTTGCTCGCGCTCGATCACGCCGATTCGAATCGTGTCGGGGTGGCAGGGCTTTCGGGTGGCGGCTGGCAGACCATCTTTCTCAGCGCTCTGGACACGCGAGTAACGCTGTGCAATCCGGTTGCGGGTTACTCGAGTTTTTTGACGCGAGTCCGCAATCTCTCAGATCTCGGCGACTCGGAACAGACTCCCAACGACTTGGCAACCGTCGCGGATTACAGCCACCTAACCGCGATGCTGGCGCCGCGTCCGGCCTTGCTCACCTTCAATGCGCGGGACGATTGCTGCTTTGCGTCGGATCACGCGCTGCCTCCATTGATGGAATCCGCCGGACCGGTTTACCGGCTGCTTGGGAAGGAGACTAATCTTCGCACTCATACCAATTACGACCCGGGAACCCACAACTTCGAAATCGAGAATCGGGAGCAGCTTTATCGGTTGATTGGGGATCACTTTTTCCCGGGTACCGGCGAGTACGATTGGCGGGAAATCGCATGCACGAATGAGCTCAAGACCGCGGAGCAACTGACTGTGGATATTCCGGAGGCGAGCGCGGATTTTAACTCGATCGCGTTGGAACTTGCCAGGAATCTTCCGCGTGAACCCGCCTTTCCCACGGATCCGGTTTCCGCAAAACGCTGGCAGCAGACACGCCGGATGAAGCTGCATCAGGTTGTCCGCACTAGGAACTACACCGTGCGAGCAGAGCGTTTAAGTTCCGTCGAAACAAACGGTCTGACCGCGGTTTTCTGGCGGCTGAAATTGAGTGGAATCTGGACGGTGCCGGCAGTGGAAATTTATCGAGGGAAACCCGAAGCCACGACGATTCTTGTGTCCGACTTGGGGCGGACGAACGCGACCGATCAGGCGGAGCGGCTTCTTGCGCTCGGAAATCGAGTCTTGGCGGTGGACCCCTTTTATTTCGGCGAATGCAAGATCAAGAGCCGTGATTATCTGTTCGCTTTGCTCGCGGCCGCAGTTGGTGAACGTCCGCTTGGGATTCAGGCAAGCCAGCTAACGGCAATCGCGCGCTGGTCCCAGAGTGAACACCGAACGGGCCCGGTGGCTGTCGTGGCGTTGGGTCCTAGAACCAGCCTGGTTACGCTGGTTGCCGCCGCGCTCGAAGGACAAGCGATTGATGGAGTCGAGCTTCACGGGGCGTTGGGCAGTTTGAAAGAGGTTCTGGAACAGAACTGGGGTGTGAACACAAGACCCGAGCTGTTCTGTTTTGGTCTTCTGGAGTCTTTCGACGTTGCGCAACTCGCTGCTTTGGCGGCTCCGATTCCTGTCGTTTTTCCCGCGGCCAGCCCTCGCGTGAAAACCGAACTTGCTGAAATTCAAGATTGGTACCGGCTGTTCGGCGCAAGCGAATATCGTCCGTGGTGAACCGGCCGTCGCCGGGACTCGGTAGCGATCAATTTGGGCGCGTCTCCGAATGAGGTCGGTTGGACATAACGGTGGGGCGACAGTCTCTGGAGCCCGAAATTTCCCTCGCGGCACAGACCCTGAAGATATGGAGCTGTGGAACCGCCGGAGAGGTTGGCGCTTCCGTGTTTCCATTGCACCGGTTTTGGTTCTCTTTTGGTTTTACGGTTGATTAGGGCTCCACAGAGTGTCGCCCCACCGGAGTTTTGGATTTTCGCACTGGAAGGTCAGGCCTCCAGAGACTGTCGCCCCACCGTTGTGAAAAAGCCCGATCAACTGATCAGGATGCTGAAAAGACAATCTCATCGATCTTTCACAAGATTGAACGATCCTCATTTGGAGCGCCCGATCAATTTTATAGTGCTCTATTGAACTTGCATGCGATGGTCCGGGGTGGTAAATCACACCCGACTAAACCCGAAGGGCCTTTACAGCGTTGTCTTCATTCTAGGCCTAAGGTTTAAATGCGATATTTTTGATGTTGCGTGTTTCACTGACACTTTTGTCTTTTGACCATGAATCCCCAGTCCAAAAAGGACACCGCTTCGGATGAAATAACTGTAGCGAGCGCGTTCCTCGTCTTGTGCGGGAGGGTGAGACTCCTGTCGAACCCCTACTTCGCAAAGATCCAGGGTTCGGCGGGAGCCTCACCCTCCCATTTTCGGGGTAAGCGGCATGTCGTCCCGGCTTCAGCCGGTTGGAACCGCCTGAAGGCGGGACTACGTGCAATCCGCTCCGGTTCACGGTCCCAATATGCGTGCGATCTTTGGCGCGTTCTTCTTGCCGCGTGGATGATTCTGGATTGTTGCGCTTGGTTGACCGCCGGAGCGGAGGGCACCGCGAAAGTGTCAACCATGCTGGAGTTTTATGACCTTCAGCCGGAATTGGCGAAGACCGGGCTTTCGGTGCAAATCAAAGGGGTTGTTCTTTGTTATGATCTTGAGTGGAACCAGTTGTATATTCACGACGGGGTGAGCACTGATTACTTTGATCCGAAGGGTTTTTCAACTCAACCACAACGCGGGGAGCTCGTGGAACTTTCAGGGCGGACATCGGTCAAAGAAGGCCGCCCCTCCCTGGTGAACCTGGATCTTAGAGTTCTTGGTGAGAGTACTCCTCCTCCGGCGAAATCTTTGGATTTGCCTCGACTTTCGAACGACATCGGCCAGTGGATCGAAACAACCGGAGAGGTCCGTGTGGCTGAAACCAGCTTGGGGCGGCTGAGCCTATTGATTCGAAGCCAGGAACAAGAGTGCCGGGTGTACGTCTTGGGAGGACCGACGGGGACAAATGACTTTACGCGGTTGATGGGTTGCGAGGTTCGGGTGCGTGGCATCAATGGAAGCAAAGTCACGAATGGGAGGCTCGACTCGGCTATCGTGTTTGCATCCGGTTTGGACGAGATCACGGTTCTCAGTCAACCGGAAGCCGATCCGAGGCTCGTGCCTGTCGTCTCGATCGACAGCCTGTATAATCGCGAACTCGGATCGTGGACGAACAACCGGGTCCATCTGTGTGGCGTTATTACATCCGCCCGGCCTGGCGAAGATCTTGTTATTTCGGACATGACAGGCGTCATCCGCGCAAGGGTAATCCAAGCGACTCCGGTTCAGAAGGACCAGCGAGTGGAGGTTTGGGGATTTTTCACGAGTACGGCGACTGATGCTTTTCTGGATCACGCCTATTTCGAAATCGCGCCGCCCCCGACTCTTTCGAGCCTCGCACCCCCTCAAATCGGCGACCTCTCCGTTCAGACGAATCTCCCTGGTGTGCTGACTCGCGCCGCGCAGATCCGAAAGCTGCCCCGCGAACTCGCCGCGCAGCGGATTCCGATTCGCCTCACAGGGGTGATGACCTATACGGACGCGGAATGGCAGCTCGGTTTCATTCAGGACAGGAGTGGCGGAATCTTTGTCGCAATGAACCAACCGGAGATCCGGCCCGGCCAATGGGTGGAGCTAACCGGGCGGACGGATCCCGGCGGTTATGTGCCGATGATCATCGAGCCTGAGTATCGTGTGCTGGGAAGCACCAACATGCCCTTTGCCATAAAAGCTGACTTGGAGGATCTGGCGTCGGGTCACTTGGACGGGCAATGGATCGAGATGCAGGGCGTGGTACGCCGGATGATTCCGAACGGGAACCACGTTTACCTGAGTCTGGCAACCCCCAAGGGCGGATTCAAAGCGCTGATCCCTGATTTCCGGAATCAAGAATTGCCTACTCATCTTATTGATGCGCTTGTCACGATCCAAGGCGCGTGCGGTTCTGAATTGAATGCCCGCGGGCAGTTGGCGGGAGTGACGCTTCACGTTCCCAGCCTCGATTATGTCACGGTCCTGGAACAACCGCCCGAGGATCCGTTCGCCGTCGAAACCGTGACGATTGAATCGGTGGCTGTGTTCGATCCGGAACGGCTCGCTGGGCGGCGAGTGAAGATAAGCGGCGCTGTCACCGCAGAAATCAACTTGCGAGGGTTTTATCTCCAGGACAGTTCTGGAGGCATTCGCATTCACACGCAATCGATGAACGAAATCAACACGGGTGATTTCGTTGAAGTTCTCGGTTTTCCCGCGCTGGGCGGTTTCTCGCCGCATTTGGAGGAGGCAATCGTAAGTAAGACAACCCCTGGAACGCCGCCTCAGATCATCCAGTCCGAGGCGGAGCAGATCCTGCTCCGTGGGACCAATGATTGCATGCTTGTGGAACTGAACGCGCGTTTGTTGCAAAACGTTCCGAACGCGGCCAACCCGCGTCTCGTTCTTCAAGATGGGGCGATCATATTTTTCGCTGAAATGGCCAGTCCGGCCGGCGGCCGCAAAATCCCTGCCTTGGAGGCCGGAAGCCGTGTTCGTCTGAAGGGTGTCTGCTCAATTGAGAGCGGCGAAGACAGAGTGCCGACCTCCTTTCGCGTTATTCTCCGGGAACCGGAAGACCTTGAGCTTCTGGAACGTCCTCCGATGTGGACGACCCGTCACACGTACATGCTTGCGGGCGGGCTTTCTCTGCTTGTTCTCTGCGGATTGGCCTGGGTAGGATCGCTCCGAAGGACCGTCAATCTCCAAACGGAGGTTATTCGAGAGAAGCTGAGGAATGTAGCGGCTCTCGAGCAGCGGTACCGCGAGTTATTTCAGAATTCCGACGAATTACTCTTCACATCGGATACTCAGGGCAAATGCGTGTACGCGAACCGTTCTGTCGAGCAGTTCTTCGGATTGTCCGAGACGGAGATTACCGGACGACCGATCGCAGATATTGTATGTCCCGAGTCTCGGACCTTGATCGAGGAAAAGATCGGCCAGGTGTTGGCTGGCCGGCAAGTGGCGCGCTTTGAAGTGAATGCCCTTCGCGAGGACGGCAAACCGAGGGTTCTGGAAGTCGGCTTCTGCATTATGAGAGAAGACGAGCGTCCATTCGGAGTGCAATGCGCCGCCCGCGATGTAACCGAGAGGAGGGAGTTGACGGAGTCTTTGTCGCGCGAAAAGAATCTCCTCGGCACGATCATCGACCACATTCCGGACAACCTATTTGTGAAGGATTCCGATGGCCGCTTTTTGCTTTCGAATCGCGCTCATATGAGATTTCACGGCTTGGATTCAAAGGAAATGGCACTCGGTCGCACGGCGGCGGATATTGTTCCTTCCAGTGCGGCCAGGCTCTTTGCCGATTCGGATCGAAGAGTTCTCCTGGATGGCCGAATCATAACCGACCAAGAGGAAATCGTTGCGGACCGAACTTTGAGGAATCGTTTTCTGTTAACGACCAAGGTTCCTTTGCTGGACGGCGCCGGAAACATTGTCGGACTCGTCGGTATCAGCCGCGACGTTACAGAGCGAAAGCAGGCCGAGAACCGGCTCCGCCAGTTGTCATCTGCAGTTGAACAATCCCCCGTATCCATTGTGATCACCAATGTCGCCGGAGACATTGAATACGCGAACCCGGCGTTTTGCCGTTCGTCCGGGTATTCGTTGGCGGAATTGGTTGGGAGGGATATCCGTTCCTTGAAGTCGTCCGAGTCTTCGCAAACCGATGACGCTGATTCTTGGTGGCTCGCCACCGCGGACACCGAGTGGAAAGGTGTGGTTCGCTGCGTCCGGAAAGACGGGAATGCTTTCTGGGAGCAGGCTCAAATCAGTTCGATCCGAAACGCGGACGGACACACTGTCAAAATGCTGGGCATTTTTGAGGACGTCACCGAACGCCGGGAATTGGAGGCTCAGTTGCGTCAAGCGCAGAAAATGGATTCCATCGGACGGCTGGCAGCCGGATTGGCCCACGACATCAATAATATGCTCACCGTGATTCAGGGGCACTGCAGTTTTGTTTCAGACAATGCCGTGCTCCCGGAGGTCAGGCAGAGCTCCGTTGATGAAATCTTGCGGGCTGCGGGGCGCATGACGAATCTTATACGCCAGCTTCTAATGTTCAGCCGCAAGCAGCCGACGCGGCCTCGGTTGGTGGATTCGAATGAGTTGATATCGAACCTCATGAAAATGCTTCGGCATTTATTGGGAGAGCGGGTTGAATTGGAATGCGTTTACAGGCCGAACCTGCCGTCTGTTATGGCCGATTCCGCCATGATCGAGCAGGTTATCGTCAACCTCTCTGTTAATGCGCGCGACGCGATGCCGACGGGAGGTCGTCTTTCGATCCGCACGGAATATGTGGTACTTGACGCGGCTCCCGCCGCCCGAAACAGTGAATCGCGTCCGGGATGTTTTGTGGCGCTCACGGTCGAAGATACAGGATCCGGAATGGATGACGCGACGCTGCAGCATCTGTTTGAACCGTTCTTCACGACCAAAGAGGTCGGCAAAGGAACCGGCTTGGGGCTCGCCTCCGTGTACGGGATCGTTAAGCAGCATCAGGGGTGGATTGAGGTGGTGAGCCAACCGCTAGAGGGATCACGCTTCACCGTCTTTTTGCCAGCGGTGATGGAAACCATCGCTCCCTCCAATGAAAAGCCCCTCGAGGAAACCCCCGTTCCGCATGGCGACGAGACGATCCTCCTTGTCGAGGATGAGCCCGCTCTGCGCCACGCGGTGGAAAAGATCCTCAAGTCTTGCGGCTACCGAGTGCTCTCCTCGGAAAATGGTGATGCGGCGCTGGCTGTCTGGGCAGACCATTCTTCAGAAATCGACCTTCTCCTTACGGATCTTATTATGCCCGGGGAAACCGGCGGACGCCAGCTTGCGAAACGCCTGTGCGCCGAGAAACCGACGCTCAAAACCATTTTCACGAGTGGCTACAGCGTGGATCTTACAGGGGAGAAAGGTCTTTTAAGTGAGGGAGTCCATTTTCTCCAAAAACCTTACAAATTCGCCGATCTCGCGCGGCTTTTGCGCGAGTGTTTGGACGAGCGTCCAGAGCGCCAGCAGCATCTTCATGGGATTTAACACGAGTTCAATGTCTCGATCGCGCCAATTCTCATTCTGGCGGCAGCTTCAATTCGCGCCTCGCTCGTAGTCCCGGCTTTAGCCCAATGCCATTCGGTAATTCAACCCCCATGACAACAGCAGGAAACCAATGGTGGACCACAGTTCCCACAATCCCAACGGGATTACGGAACAGAGCTCAGGGTTGCGAGGCACGAGCTACCCTGGGAAACGGCCGGTCCAGATCACAACCCCAACGGGGTTGCGTCTCAATCCCAAACATATCGTTCGTCCCATTCGGCCTGCGTAATCGTGCGGCCAAAGCGCGCCAGTGTATGAACGTGATCCTCGACTCCACCAACGAGAATGGGCGGACAATCGAGTCGTTTGGAAACCTCTCCCAAATACGCGTGCAACATTCCACGAATCTTTTGGTCCCGGAGAGATGGACGGCGGTCTTTGGTGGAGAAGATCAGGTGAATGTAAATGATCGACAACGATTGCGGCATAGGTTTCTTTTCATTTAAGGTCGCAACCCCGTTGGGGTTGTGGCGTGCGCGTCTATTTACCCAGGGTGGCTCGTCCCTCGCTGCTGGGCTTTGGGCCGGAATCCCGTTGGGATTCTGCTGGAGAATTACCTAATGGCATTAGGCTGAAGCCGGGACTACATACACCTCGAAATGAGAATTGCTGGATCGCGCAGCTTTGCTATCGACCGATTTAAGTGGCTTCACTAACCTCCGTTCGTGTCCGGACTCCTGTTAGAGCTAGACTCAATCGCGAAATCGTTTGGTGGAATAGCCGCGCTCAAACCTGTTCAATTGAAGCTCCGCGCGGGTGAGGTCTTGGGGCTCGTGGGAGAGAATGGCGCTGGAAAATCGACTCTAATAAAAATTCTCAGCGGCGTGGAGCGCCCGGACAGCGGACAGATCTTGTGGAACGGGCACGCTGTTGCTTTTGAATCGCCTTTCCAAGCATTGGAGGCAGGTATCGCGACGATCCATCAGGAATTGGCCTATTTTGGGCGGCTTTCGGTTGCGGAAAACTTGATGATGGGAGATCCGTGGCCGCGTTATCGATGGGGTGGCGTCAATTGGAAAGATCTGCATCGGGAGGCGAAAACCAGATTGAACCGTTGCGGCCTGAATATTCCGACACACCGTTTGTTCAATGAGCTGAGTTCGGCTCAAAAACAGGAGATTGCGATTGCTCGCGCACTTTCTAGAAAGTCTCGGCTTCTCATTCTGGACGAGCCAACCGCAAGCCTAAGCGAGCCCGAGGTGGAGCGGCTTTTTTCGCAGCTAAACAAGCTGCGCCGGCAGGGAGTCTCCATTCTGTATGTTTCGCATCGCTTGGATGAGATTCTCGAATTGACGGATCGAGTGGCTGTACTGCGGGATGGAGAATTGGTCGCTTCGTATTCGACAAACAGCGTCGATCTAAATCGAATCGTGAAGGACATGGTTGGAAGGCCGCTTGACCAGGTTTTTCCGCGTAACCGTGCTTCAGAGATTGGTTCGCCCATGCTCGAATTACGCGGCGTTTCCCGGTCGCCTTTTTTTTACGATATCAGTTTCAAGGCGCATGCGGGAGAAATTGTCGGGCTCGCGGGTTTGGTTGGCGCCGGACGCTCGGGGCTTGCAAGGGCGATTTATGGGCTTTATCCGATCGAGAGCGGTAAAATGTGTCTTCTTGGCCGGGAATGGCGGCCGAGGAGTCCTTGTGAGGCAGTACGGTCGGGTTTGGTTTATCTGCCCGAAGAACGGAAACGACAGGGCTTCGTGTTGGACCATTCTGTGCGCGATTCAATCAGCATCGGGTTTTCCGATCTCATAACAAAGTGTGGACTGATACCAAGGCGCCTTGAGGATAGCAGGGTGGAAGCCGCGTGCCGGCGGTTCTCCATTCGAACCAGTTCCATCAGGCAACCGATTCGGACGCTCAGCGGCGGCAACCAACAGAAATGCCTCCTTGCGCGATGGCTCGATCGCGATCCGGCGGTGATCGTATTGGATGAACCGACACGCGGAGTGGATATCGGGGCGAAGGCGGAGATTCATGCCCTAATCGACCAGCTCGCGGGGCAAGGAAAAGCCGTATTATTGATCTCAAGCGATTTGCCGGAAGTCTTAGGAATGAGTGATCGGATCCTCGTGATGCATCGAGGTCGCGTGTCGGATGAACTGCGTGGGGAACGGATGACGCAGGAGAATGTCATCATGGCCGCCTCTGGCATGTGTGCAAAATGATTTGAGGGCATGCGTGGGTGCAGGAATTCATGTTTCACGTCCACTATTCACGTTTCCTAGTTCAGCGCATCGCGTTTCTGGTAGTTGGAAATGTTCTGCTTCTGCTGGCAATATTTGTTCTGGTCCAGGACGGTGGTTCGTTTGCAGACGTAATTTTGAACGCCGCGCCCAACGTGGCGCCGACGGTCTTGGCGGGACTTGGGTTAACCGGGATTATTTGCGCCGGGGCAATTGATTTGTCGGTTGGATCCATCATCGCGGTTGCAGGAACGGTCTTTGGAGTTTTGGTTCATCGACAGGTTCCGCCGTTTGTTTGTTATGCCGGTTGCGTCGCAACTGCGTGGTGCTTGTCGGTTCTGAATGGTTACTTGGTGCGTGGACTGGGAATCTCGGCGATAATCGTCACTCTTGCTGGTCTAGCTTTCTATAGGGGGCTCGCGTTGATTCTTGCGGACTCTGCGATCACAGGATTCGGGGGGAATATCTCGATCCAAGACGATGCTTACCATAGTCCGGGTAAAGTTTATGCCGGTGCCATTCTTATTCTCACCATCGCAGCGGCAGGTATTTGGGAAAATTCTTCCAAGACACCCAGCAAGTGGCTCGCGCTCGGCAATTCTGAAGAAGCGTGCCGGCTGGCTGGGCTCTCTTCGGGGCGCATCCTGCAAACCGCCTATGGTGCCGGTGGTGTATTTCTCGGGTTGGCTGCTTTGATCTATGTGACACGCATACAAGCGATCGAGCCGGCTAGAATCGCTCTCGGTTTCGAACTTCAAGTGATCGGCGCGGTTATTTTGGGGGGCACGAACATTTTTGGGGGAGAAGGAAGATATATCGGGACGGTGCTTGGATCGCTGTTTCTTTATCTTCTCTCCGAATTTCTCGTTTACGCAGGGGTGAATCCCTATTTTCAAGAGGTGGTGGCTGGAGCCATCATACTATTTGTGATCGGACTGGACTGTGCCATGCATCGAAAACGCAAAATGCTAGAGGAGGTCGCGTGAGATACTCGATTCTCCTGCTGATTCTTTTTGCGGAGATCGGCTTATTCACGGTGATTGGCGGGCAGCGAGTCGATTCGATGAGCGAGATTGGTCGATATTTGACGCTTTATTTCAGTGATATTCTGGCGCAATCGGCGCCAGTGCTTCTCCTGGCGTTTGGAATGACGCTGGTCCTGATGACGGCTGGAATCGATCTATCGGTGGCGTCGATGGTAGCTCTGATCGCTTGTGTGATGTCCTCATTTGATCCCGGGATTGGTTTTTGGTGGACGGCGGTTCCTGTGGGCCTTGTATTGGGGCTCCTCTTGGGACTCACGAACGGACTGTTGATCGCACGGCTCGATATTCCTCCCATCATTGCAACCTTGGGAACAATGATTCTTTACCGCGGCCTTTGCTTCGTCGTGATGGGGGATCTTGAAAAGGCGCCGTTTCTCGATGTTCCAGGATATGAATGGTTTGGGCAATTCCTGGGAGCGGTGTTCGTGATTGCGATGATCTATCTTGCAGCCGGGTCGTATCTGAATGGATCACGGTGGCTGCGAGAGATTTTGATGATCGGTGGTAACAGAGTGGCTGCCCGGTATGCGGGTGTTCCAGTAACACGACGTCTTTGCGAGGTTTACGCCGTTGCGGGTTTCATGGCATTTTTGGCTGCACTCTGCTTTACAGCCAGGAATAGTTCCGTCAGCGGGAGTTCCCTAACCGGTCTGGAGTTGCATGTCATCGTTGCGGTTGTTCTGGGAGGCACGCGCGTACAAGGAGGTGCGGGAACGTGGATCGGTTCATTCCTTGGGGTTCTGATTCTTTCGGTTCTGGACGAGGGATTGCGAGGTGCGTCTGTCTGGGGAGAAAAGCACCTTCCGTTCAAGATCAGTCATATCGAGTTCCTGGTGCTCGGTGTGTTGCTCGCGGCCGGAGTCTGGATGAACACTCGTTTCCAGGATCGGAACCCGTAACAGAGAGCCCGGCCCAATTCCGGCATTTGAAAACCTTTCTCGCAGGCTTCATCGTATAAAAAGCAGTTGAGCCCGCAGAACACGGGAATACGCGGAAAGAAAGGAGTTAACATTACAACGACACTTCGGTATTGGCGCGCGGCCTTCCAGGCCGCAGCACGTTTGTTTAAGCGACACGCCCG
>JAQBVM010000522.1 GCA_027623095.1 Verrucomicrobiota bacterium | reverse complement strand
TTGTCCCGCAAATTCGTTAAACCCTTCCCACTCCAATCCTATCTGTCTTTCTCAGTGCAGCCCTGGGACCGCGGGCTGTCTCAGACCGCAGCACGTGGACGTATTGCGCGCGCCCGAACCTATGAAACGACCCACCCGCTGCGGAAGTGCTGCGGCTTGGGACAAGCCGCGCTCCGAGCGACCGGTCTGAGGCCACGCCTCGCTAGGTTTCACCCTAAAAACCGCAAATGAGTAACCACAGAGAACGCAAAGACGGAAGGTTGCGGAGAAACAGGCTCTCACCCGGCAGGTAAACGCCCTTGGTCTCTCAATCTATTGAGTTTCTTTGAGTTCTCCGCGATCTCAGCCGTCGAGCAGCTTCAGTAAGGTTTACTCTTCGTTATCTTCGTTGCCTTTTGTAAAATCCACCTGCTTTTTCACAGTTCACTCTCCCGGCTCCACGAAACAGTCCGGTGCGCTACGCAGTCCCGCCAGGGACGATCGAGAATAGCCCAGCGATTCATCGTTGGGGAACGGCGCTCTTTGTTTAACGGGTCGCGAAACCGGAACGTGCCCGCCTCCAACTGCGCCCAGTCCGAGCCGAACGCATTCGCCGACATGCGGACCACCAGCACGCGCGAGTGCTCCAGCCCTTCCTCGATCTTCGCCGCTCACATCTCTTAACGGTTCGTGCTTTTGAGCGTGCTTTTGGTCCACGGTGCGCGGATGTTTGCCTCGATCTCGGCGTCGAGCTCGATCATGCTCGCTTGCAATGATTTCACGATTTCAGGATGTGCTTGGGCGAGGTTGTCTTTCTCTCCAATGTCAGCCATCAGGTCGAACAGCAATACTTCTGGAGCCGGTGTGGACGGATTTACCGCTCTTCCGCCGCTCGCTTGTTTCACAAGGAGTTTCCATTTTCCCTGGCGTATTCCCTCGAGCGCGCCCTGGGCAGTGTAGTGGATAAACTCGTGGCGCGGAGATTTGACGCCATCACCTATGAGGAGTCCCGATACGTCCAAGCCGTCGATTTTGCGGTCAGCCGGAAGCGGAGAATTGACCAGAGCAGCAATGGTCGGAAGCATATCGATTGTGCCAACCAGTTCGTCGCATTCCGTTCCGGCGGGAATGCGTCCGGGGCCCCACATCACGCATGGCACCCGCTGGCCACCCTCGAAGGTGGTGCCTTTTCCTGCCCGAAGGGGTCCCGCGGACCCTCCGTGGTTTTTGAACTGCAACCAAGGACCGTTATCGGAGGTGTAGATCACGTAGGTGTTTTCCGACAAGCCAAGTTCCCGGATGGCATCCATGACGCGGCCCACTTCAGCGTCGATGTGCTCGATCACGCAGGTGTAAGCATTCTGCGGATTGGGATCATAGACATCTGCCGGCACATAGAGCGGGATGTGAGGCATCGAGTGGGGAAGATAAAGGAAGAACGGTTTATCTTTGTTTTCTCGGATGAAATTAACGGCCCGGTCGGTGTAGCGCCGCGTCACAGTCCGCTGATCAACGGGCAGTTCCACAATGGTTTCATTTTCGATTAATGGCGTATTCCACTGTTTGATCGCGCTTTCCTGATCCCGCCACAGATCATCTGATGGCAAGCGGGGTTTCCCTTTGTTGTCAGGGTGATTCATGTCGTTCGAGTAGGGGATGCCGAAATAGACATCGAACCCATTTTGCCGCGGCAACGTTTCGGGATGGTGGCCGAGATGCCACTTCCCGAAACAAGCGGTCGCGTAGCCTTGGGCCTTCAAGTGATCTGCAATCGTGTGTTCGTTTGGATTCAGCCCTTTTTGCGAAGAGGGAAACAGCACATGCTGGTGCAGGCCGACTCGTTTCGGGTAACAACCGGTAAGGAGTGCCGCTCGCGAAGGCGTGCAAACCGGTGACGCCACCATGAAATTAGTGAACCGCCGTCCTTCCTTGGCCATTCGATCGATGTTGGGTGTTTTGATTGTCTTCGAGCCAAAACAGCCAAGATCTCCGTACCCCTGGTCGTCAGCAAAGATGATGACGAAATTCGGTTTCGCTTCGGCGCCGGTTGCGAGCCGTACGGAGGCGCCGCACAAGCCCATGAATAGAATGGAGAGGAAGAGTCGATGCATGGAGTGATTCAACTCCGATTGCCCGCCTGAGGAAAGATATTTTGCAGCTGCTGACGCCCGTGCGTG
Source organism: Verrucomicrobiota bacterium (assembly GCA_027623095.1). Lineage (GTDB taxonomy): Bacteria > Verrucomicrobiota > Verrucomicrobiia > Limisphaerales > SIBE01 > JAIPJX01. The sequence continues at coordinate 1,012 of JAQBVM010000522.1, read as the reverse complement.
GTCACGAGCGGCTAATTGAGCTCGGCCGACTTTCTCTTAACCAAGAGTCTGCGATAGGATCTGCTCCTTGCGGTTTGATGGACCTGTTCTCTCTGAATCTGACCTGTGTATCTCGGTGCCTAGATTGATTTGCGACCAAAGTTTTCGGGAATTTAAACCTTGGAAGAATTGCGTCATGCACCCCCGGAAAAATGACGCTGCCAATCTCTGTCGTTTTTCAGCAGACTGATGTGATATCGGAAGCAGGATTGCAATCCGATGATTGAAATGACGAATATGCTTGGTATCCAATGACGATAAGAATCAGCCAAGTTCCGAAACCAAAAGAAACGTTTATGCTCCTGCCGACGTCTCGAACCGTTAAGACTCTCTACAAGGACGACTCCGCACGTGTTGGAACGGTGTGGATTGTTGGACTGGCGATCATTCTATGGGGTGCTGCCGCTACTGTATTGGCACAGGATTTACCCAACATCATTATCATCTATGCCGATGATTTGGGTTACGGCGATCTGTCAGGCTATAATTCCAAAGCGGCCTGCAAAACTCCGAGACTCGACCGAATGGCCGCCGAGGGTATTCGGTTCACCGACGCACATAGCCCTTCCACCATTTGTTCTCCTTCGCGCTATGGTCTTTACTCAGGCCAGCAGGTTTTCAGAACTGGCCGCGGTTCGAGAGCCTTTGAAGGCCCCGGCGGCCCCAGTTTTATCAAACCTGGCGAACTAACTATCGCCGAAATGTTAAAGCAACAGGGATACCGTACCGGTGTCTTTGGCAAATGGCATGTGGGGCTTACGTGGTATGACAAATTCGGGATGCGGCTTGGTGGCGGCTTCGAGAACTCTCTGCTTATCGACTACGACAGAAGCACGCCTTTGGAAGACGGTCCTAATAACAGGGGTTTTGATGAATCGTTCGTCACACCGAATTGCCCCACGACGGACCCCCTCTACATTTATGGCTCTTCGTGTACTCGAGTGGGTGAATTGGGGCCATTTTTGGGCCAGGG
>JAQBVM010000116.1 GCA_027623095.1 Verrucomicrobiota bacterium | reverse complement strand
CGGCGCCGTCCAGATGGGCCTGATCTATGTGAATCCGGAGGGGCCGAACGGTACCCCAGATCCGCTCGCAGCAGCTAGAGACATTCGAGAGACGTTCGGGCGCATGGCCATGAATGATGAGGAGACCGTTGCGCTCATTGCCGGCGGACACACGTTTGGCAAAGCCCATGGCGCTGCCAATCCGGCCAAGCACGTCGGTCCCGAACCCGAGGGTGCCGGCCTTGAGGAGCAAGGCCTCGGCTGGAAGAACAGCTTTGGCAGCGGCAATGCCGGTGATGCGATCACCAGCGGGCTGGAGGGCGCGTGGACGACCAACCCGGTGAAATGGGACAACAACTTCTTCGATAACCTGTTCGGCTACGAGTGGAAGCAGACGAAGAGTCCCGCGGGTGCAACGCAATGGACTCCCACGGAGGCATCGGCAGTGGGAACCGTGCCGGATGCTCACGATCCGTCAAAGAAGCACGCCCCCATGATGTTTACGACAGACCTCGCACTCAAGATGGACCCGATTTATGCGCCGATTTCAAAGCGTTTTCACAAGAACGCGAAGGAGTTTGCAAACGCCTTCGCCACGGCGTGGTACAAGCTGACGCACCGCGACATGGGGCCCCGCGCGCGATGTCTCGGCCCGTTGGTTCCGGCGGAGCCGCAGTTGTGGCAAGACCCTGTCCCCGATGTGGATCATGAATTGATCGGCGAGCAGGATATCGCTGCCCTCAAGGCCAAAATACTCGCGTCCGGAATTTCCATTCCGCATCTGGTCTTGACCGCTTGGACGTCGGCGGCAACGTTCCGTGGCACTGATAAGCGAGGTGGGGCGAACGGGGCGCGCATTCGCCTTGCGCCGCAGAAGGACTGGGAAGTCAACAATCCGCCGAAACTGGCCAGTGTGCTGCAGACGCTGGGGCAGATCCAAACGGCCTTCAACAGTTCGCAGTCCGGCGGCAAGAAGGTCTCGCTCGCGGACATCATCGTCCTAGGCGGGTGCGCAGCCGTCGAGGAGGCTGCGAAGAAGGCCGGGCACGACGTGCAGGTTCCCTTCTCACCGGGACGCACGGACGCGTCGCAGGAGCAAACCGACGTGGACTCGTTTCGCGTGCTCGAACCGAATGCGGACGGGTTCCGCAACTACGTCCGAAACGGATCGAAGAGACCGGCGGAGGAGCTGCTGGTGGATCGTGCGCACATGCTGACGCTAACCGCTCCTGAGATGACGGTGCTTGTCGGCGGAATGCGCGTCCTGAAGGCAAACGTCCGGCAGTCCGAGCTGGGCGTTTTTACCAATCGGCCTGAGACATTGACCAATGATTTCTTCGTAAACCTTCTCGACATGAACACCGAGTGGAAGGTGTCCTCCAAATGCGAGCACGTGTTCGAGGGACGCGATCGCGCGAGCGGCGAGCTCAAGTGGACCGGCACCGCCGTTGATCTCGTCTTTGGTTCGAACTCCCAGCTTCGAGCCATTGCGGAAGTCTATGCATGTGACGACTCGCAGCAGGCGTTTTTGCGTGATTTTGTGGCCGCGTGGCACAAGGTGATGAATCTTGATCGCTTCGACCTTAATCCAAGTCTGCGGAATGGATCATAAGGTCGTTGAACTCAGTGATCCGCCGCACGACGAGCTCTGAAGAAATAGTCACCGAACCGAGTCGTGGCCGAAAGGTCGTCTCCCGCGAGCCAAAAACCGAGACACGTGAATCCATTGAGATTGAGTTCACCCGGTCGATCGAGCGCAACGGAGCCAACTCTCAAAAGATCCCGCCAGCAATTGCCGGCGGGTTTTGTGTTTGGTTCGAATAGCCGGTGGATTTTGTTGTTGAAAAGCCTCAACTTCAGAGGGTGAGACTCGCATAACCCGTAGGAGACGACGGAAGCCTCTAAATTCATCCGAGAAAAAAGTGAGTCCCCTCACCTCGTCCCCAGCGTAGAGGCGAATTTTCAAGTTCACGCTCTAACAGAGAAGGACAACCAAAATGATGAAACGGAAACTCTTTTGCATTGGGATTCGCCTGAGCGCACTGGCGCTTGTGGCGACCGGATGGGTGGGAATCGCCGCGCCTCTCCGCGTGGTGGTGGACGCTTCGGATTTGCCGCGAGGTCTTTTGACGGCTGAGATCACGGTTCCGACCCAAGCAGGGCGAATGGATCTTTATTACCCGCAATGGATCGAAGGCGTGCATGGTCCCAACAATCCAGTTTCCAATCTCGCCGGACTCGAAGTCACGACTCCGGACGGACGAAAGATTCCGTGGAATCGGGATCCAAGGGATGTGTTCCGATTTCAAGCCGACGCCGGCGCCGCCGAGGAACTCATCGTCCGAACCACCTACATCTGCAATCAATCCACAGCAAACTCAACTGGCATTGATTCGCACGGAACCTCGCTACTCGGAATCATCTGTTGGAATACCTGCCTTCTCTATCCGGTCGGCGAATCGATTTACGATCTCGACGTGGATCTGACGGTCCGCCTTCCCGAGGGTTGGTCTTGGGCTTCGTCGTTGCGGGAGAAGAAAAGTGAAGGCAGCTCAGTCGAGTTTGAGCGTGTCTCGTTTCAGGAATTGATGGATAGCCCTCTGATCTGCGGTGAAGTTGTTCGCACTCGAAATATCACTCCGACTGGAGGGCTGCCGCACACTCTGGCAATGGTCGCCGAATCGAAACGTGTTCTTGATCTCGGACCTGAAACCCTGCGGAAGCTGACCAATCTTGTCGAAGAAGCAACGCTGCTTTTTGGCCGCCAGCACAATTATCCCTATACCTTCCTTCTGGCTCTCAGCGATAATCTTCCTTTTATCGGGCTCGAACATACGCGTTCATCCCTCAATGCGGTTGGAGAAAAGGGTTTTGAGGACGACGAGGAGGCTTCGAAGACGGGTCAATTGCTCGCGCACGAATATGGCCACCGTTGGTGCGGCAAATACCACCGGCCTGCCGGCATGAACACCGAGGACTATAACACTCCCAAAGACACCCGGCTTTTGTGGGTTTATGAAGGGCTCGATCAGTATATCGGTGTTGTGCTGGCGGCGCGGTCGGGACTATTCGCGACAAAGAAGAGAACCTCCTTCGAGGGCGCGCTCCGCGACAGTTGGATGGGGATCGGACGCACGACTGTGAGTTTGATGCGGCAGAAAGGGCGGCGCTTCGTGAATCTCGAAGACACGGCCGCATCTTCGTACTTGCGCCGAAGCGGAGGCAAACACTGGCGCTCGTTAAAACGTCCTCAAGATTACTACTTCGAAGGCGCACTTCTTTGGTTCGAGATCGACGCTATTCTGCGCGAGGAAACGGACGGCAAAATAACGCTCGACGATTTTATTATGTCGTTCCTCGGACGGTATGATTCCGGAAGGCCTCTCATGCCGTTCACCGAAGAGGACGTTTTGAGATTTCTAAACGAATTGCATCCGCACGATTGGAAGACGCTGATTGATGAGCGGGTTCGAGGGTTCAATGAAGAACTGCCGTTGAAAGTGTTCAGCCGGCTGGGTTATCGAGTTGAGTATTCGCCCAAACCGACGGATTTCGACAGAGACGCGTCTCTCACAGCCCTGGGAATGAGCGTCGGTTCGGATGGTGTTATTCAGACGATCGTGCCGGGGTCCACCGCCGACACAGCGGCTCTGGCTGAGGGCGACAAAATCGTGGGCGTCAACAAGAAGAAATTCGGCGAGGGCCGTCTCAAGGATGCCATTGCGGAAAGCCCGGTTGAACGAAGAATCGAATTGCTGATCCTAAAAGGGGAAGTTTTTGAAACCGTCTTCTTACCTTACGCGGATGGTCCGAAGTACATCGATCTGGTGCGCAAAGAAAACGCTGCCGATGTTTTGTCCATGATCTTAGCGCCCAAGCGGGAGGACGCCAAAACCAGCGCCGGGGCTGTTGGTATTAATTGAAGAAACATGTTGTGAAGGACACTCCCAACGTTTTGATGATCGGGACGGGCGAGTACACAACAGGGTTTGTGCAGGGAACCGCCAGCAAGTCTGACAAAGGCGCGGGTGTCGTGGCGCTTACCCTTTTTGATTTGCGGAGGACGGGCGTGGTAGGTGGTCTGTATATGGCCGGCACTCAAGGTGGCAAATTCCCGGTAATTCGGCAGCATCTCGATCGCGTCATCGCGCAACAGTACAAAGGCATCGAAACGTTGTTCCACAGTTTTCCATCTGATGACGTTCGAAGCGATCCGGACGCGTATCTTGCGGCGCTCGCAGAAATGAAACCCGGCGATGTGGTGATCATTTTTACACCGGATGACACCCATTTTCGACTCGGAATGGCCGCTGTCGAGCGGGGCTGCCACACACTGATTGCGAAACCGATTGTGAAGACCCTCGCCGAGCATTTGGAGCTGGCCTCGGCGGCTCGCCAGAAGGATGTGATCGTGGCAATGGAAGTGCATAAGCGCTGGGATCCGATCTATCTGGATGCGAGAGATCGAATCCGCGATCTGGGTGATTTTAGCTATTTCAATTCCTATATGAGCCAGCCGAAGTCGCAGTTGGACAGTTTTCAAGCTTGGGCTGGAAAATCGAGCGACATCAGCTATTACCTAAACGCGCACCATATCGATTTCAACGTTTGGGCTGTGAATGGCAGAGCGCGTCCCGTCACCGTGACCGCCCGCGCTTCCACCGGTGTTGCCCGGCGGAAAGGGATCGACGCGGAGGACACCATTGCGCTTCTGGCTCAATGGGAAAACATCGTCAGCGGAAACCTTGCGACAGCAGTTTACACAGCTTCCTGGATTGCTCCAAAGAGTGATGTGCATTCCCAGCAGCGGTTTCACTACATGGGCCACGCGGGAGAAGTGCATGTCGATCAGGCGCACCGAGGTTATGGATTGGCTACAGACGAAGGCGGTTTCACGTCGCCGAATCCGCTTTTTATGAAATACGCGCCGGACGCGCAGGGGTGCTTTGCCGGCCAGAACGCGTATGGTTACCGAAGCATCGCCGACTTCGTTCGCGCGGCCCGGTCGATTCGATCCGGTGAAAGCACGCCGGACGATTGGATCGGGAGACTCGCGACGGTGCATGAAACACTTCCTGTGACCGCCATACTCGAGGCCGGACGAAGAAGCCTCGATTCCAAGAATCGAACGATAGAAATCGAATGGGAATCGGACGGCGTGCCAGTTGGTTTAAGAGGAAGGGATGGATAGTCACGGTCGGGGGCAGTGAGAGATTTTCACTTCCAATGAACCGTTCAAAAATTTGGTGGGGCGACACTCTGTGGAGCCCTAACTTCTCCTTGAATTGTCCTGCCTGCGTAGATTGGGCTTCTGGAAACGCGGGATTTCTGGATTCTCCGTTTTTTCCATTGCGCCTTCTTCTTCAGTTTGATCACTTCGTAGTTAGTTCAGGGCTCCACAGAGTGTCGCCCCACCATCACCGGTTCACGCTCCATATTCACATCTATACTTTGGAGGTGTTCGCTCTCCATAAGCAGTCTGCTCGGAGATATCGTCGTTCCGTCACGGTTGCCTTGAAGTATCGCCGCAGCGGTCGATTTGGAACGGTCGCGCGGGGGTTCACGGTTTCTCGTGGACGCGGAAGAATCGGAAGCCCTGGTTGTGGATCGTGCCGGCAGCTATTTCCGGCTGGCCATTCTCCCATATGAGAGCTGCGGCAAGCTTTGTCCACGTTTTTAGATCGGGGCTCGCGGAAACTTCAAGCCATTGAAAATCGTCCGCAGTGATGAAGCCACCGCTTGCATCGAAGACACGAATTTTCACTTTACCATTCTCAATTCTCACCAGCGTTTGGGGATGGAGCGCTGCGCGGACCTCAATCCGTGCGGCCAAACTTTCGGTTGTTCCTCCGGGACCGGACACACTCACAGAATACTCGCCGGCGTGTTCTCCCCCGACATTTCTGAGCCTTAGTTCTGGCGTGGCAGAACCATGAATCTGCGCTGAGTCCGCGAGGGCGTTGTCTTCAAAACGCCAGAGATAGCTTAACGGCTCCGCTTCCGCAGCCGAAACGGAAAGCATCACATCATTGCCCGCGCGAACCGTCTGACTGTCCGGTTGAAGCGATAGTCTTGGCGGAGTGAGGACCTGGAGGGTCGCGGTTACGCTTTGAGCGCTGCCGATCGCGTTCAGAACGAACGCGGAGTAATCTCCCGCGTCGGCCGGTTGCGCATTTGCCAGAAGGAGGGATGCGGTGTTCGCGCCCGGTGAATCGACGCCGTTTTTGCGCCACTGGAATCGCAAAGGTGGAGTTCCCGATGCGTTGACTTGAAAAATGACATCACTGCCGGCTCTGACAGCCTGGCTTTGCGGATGGAGTGTGATGCTAGGCGCGACGCCGGGTCGTGGAGGCGTCGTTGGCGGGACTTCCGCAACCGGTACTGGTACGGTAGCGGGAGGCTCGACAGTTGGTGCGAGTTCGGAGGGTGCTGGCGGCTCGGCGACCGGGCTGGGTTCTGGTGGTGTCGCGGGATCTGTGACGGGTGGAACGGATACAACGGGTGGCGCTGGCTCCTCGACTGGCGCCGTGGGATCGACTGCAGGCGGAATTTCCACAACCGGCGGAGGGGGTTCCACTGCGGGGGGTGTGGGCGCCGAAGCTTCTGTTTCGGTCCAGTCTATTTCGTCGCGCGACAGGCTCCGGGCGTGCTGCATCAATCCGATCACGTTCTCGTTATCCACGATTGCAACGTGTTGATAGATCTTCGTGCCGGATGTGAAACTATTCCACACGCCAAACCAGGAAGAGCGAGGAAAGCGCTCAGTGATGGCGTCCGCGTATAGCGCATTGTCGAAAGTGCCGTCGCGCTGATCCCTCGGCCCGGCTTGGGGAAAGGCATAGACTTTCCCGTACTCGCGGTAGAGTTGTTCAATGGCAAAAGGCTGCTCCCAGGTATCACTGTAAAAGTTGTGCCCCATGACATCCACGACGTCTGTTCCCGGGAAAAAATAGTCGCTCGACAGCACCGGATGGATGCTCGCGTCGCCTTCCCAGACCCAGATGAGGTTGTTGAGCCTTTTTGTCTGCGTGAAATAGTTGAACATGAAGCGCCACAGCATCTGGTAATGGCCTTGCGGGCGTTTTCCCCACCAAAACCAGCTGCCGTTCATTTCCGCGCAGGTCCGATAAAGCACAACAACGTCTTTGGATTGCAGTTCGTCCAATCCGTTTGCGACTTCATCGAGCCATCCCATGAAGATCGAGTTCGCGGCCAGATTTGCCGGGTAATTCTCAGGCGAGCTGGACGCAGGATCGAGCAAGGCGGAAATGTCCACAAGACCATGTTCCTCTTGCGTCCGGGCGGCTTGCGCGCCGCCCGTCCAGGGATTGGGCGGGTTAAACTTGATCGCGAGCAAGCCGCCCTTCTCCGCCCAGTCGAGGGCAAGCGGATTGACGGTGGCGATTTGAAACGGGTTGGCATTGTCATCGTACTGAAACTCCACCAACCCGGGAGAGTAACCGGTGCTTGCGGAAAGACCGTTGACGAAAGGCTCGAACTCGTCGGGATAGGAAATATGCTGTCCCACAACAGTCTTGCCAATACTCGGCAGCAGGGCCAGGTAGGTCAGGATTGCGCGGCCCTTTTCGTTCAGGTTGGGGTTGGCCGCCCGCCCGGGATACGATTGCGCGTCTTGTGGATCGGTGGCGGCCCAGAATTCCTGGAAGTTGGTGAATCCGTCGAGGTCCGAATCCATGTTCGCATCGTTCGCGCCGGCGGGATCAAGTTGATTCTGCGTTTCCCAAAGATCGGGTAACGCGTCGCCGTCCGTGTCGGCGAGCAGAGGATTCGTGATCGTTTCCTCGGAGTCTGCCAAACCGTCGGCGTCGGTGTCACTTTCGATCGACACGTCGTCGAGTGTGAAGTCGGGAAATTCAGTTTCCCATTTTTGTCCGACTTCGAACGAAACCCAGGCGGCCGCGAGCGTGCCGTTCCAATTCACCGGAATCGTGCCCCGGACGTCGGCCCATGCGCCTCCGCTGCGAATGACGCGTTCGGCAAGAACCGTGTGGCTGCTCCCCGTGGAGTCTGTCAGATCCAGCACGCAGCGGACGGAACAGGGGGCGTCCGGCGCAATGCGGAACCGTGTCGCAAACGTCCGCACGCCCGCGCCGGCAGCTTGGGAAAGAGGCATCAGGATATCCTGCTTCAGTGTATGCTGAAGACTTTTCCGGTTTGCCATTCCCGCGGTTGGGTTGCCATCGGATTGCCGTTGAATGGCGAACGGGACGGAACGCGGGGCGTTCTTAACCCAGCCAGTGAGGGAATTATCGAACGTCCCGTTGGAGATCAATTCGAAGGAATTGTTGTTGTTGAGGTTCTGAGCGTTGGCGAAACTGCCAAAAGCTATCCACGCCGCCACCCACATTCCGACCGAAGTATTACGATGCATAAAGAATTTTCTTTGGCATCTCTCAATCCACGCTGTGTTGATTGTTCTGAATAGGAATAGCGCGAGCGACGCGCCGCGTTACAGAAACTTGACCCTACCTCGCTTGAAATGGTGGCGCAGTGAGGCGCCGCGGGATGCCGCCTCCTCCGGGCGTGTCGGACCGATTGTTGACAACCACGTGAAGATGCGGAAGAAGCGTGGCAACGAGCGCTTCGAAGGATTGCGGCACTTCGGCGTCGATGACGAAAACGTGCAGCGAATCGCCGGAGCAGTCCGTAATGTAAGCACCGTAATCTTGCAGGGCGCGTGCGAGTTCGTAACCCGGACCCGACACGCCGACGCCCAGTTTCCCAATATCGACGGTCGGCGGGATCCCGAGCAGGCTTCCCATGTGCAGGTTTCCCCGGCGCGCAAACTGGCCGACTTGCTCCGGACGCGCGCGCGCGGCGGGCCAGACATAGGGGCGGCCATTTGGTCCGCGCCGGTTCAGTGCTTCGGCCGGGACATTTAGAGAAAGCGCATGAGGAATGCCGCCGGTGAATTCGCCTTGCCGGATTGCACCGGCGATTGCCGATCCGCCATATTCCGCAACTCCCCGCCAATCGGGATGAACACCCAGACCTCGAAGATCGCCGCGGCCTGCTCCTTGGGCTTCGACATCGCCGGATGGAAGCCGGATCAGGCGCTTAAATTCCATCACCTGGTCCAGGGCGGTATCAAAGATTGCCGTGACAGCAAGTCCTGAAGTTGAGGAAAACGTCCATTGATCGGAGATCGGAAGTGTGCGTCCGGCTTGCCCTGGGATAGAAAGCTGGCGCATGATTGCACCCCGTTCGCGCGGGAAAAACTGGCGAACAAACGCTACGTTGCGAAGCGGACCGCGCAAGGCGAACCATTCGGAGTCGATGGCTTCGAAGCGCGCTTCGGAACCCAGGGGCAGGTTCCACGGACTATTCCAGGAGAATGGCCACTTTCCGGGATCGCGCGTGCGAGGACGCACTTCGATGGACTGTCCGGCACGCGTTACGGCGGATTGGCCGGCGGCGACCGGAATGCGCGCTGGGTTCCCGCTGTCGGCGACCTCCACTTTTCCTTCTCCAACTTCCAGTATGGTGGATTGGGAATCGACGGTGAGTTCGAACCTGGTTCCGACGACGGTCACGCGCAGGTGCGGCGTTTCGATCAGGAATGGTTTGTTCCGCTGTTGAGGCGCAATAGCGGCGGCCAAGAAACCTTGATCGAGGATGACTCGTTTGCCTTCTGTTGGCTGGCCGGAATCGGCGATGCCGAGATTAGGAATGCGGATTCTTGCACTCGACGTGATTCGGAGCTGAGTTGCGTCCGGAAAACGAATGGAAGCGGCCGAGCCGGGTTCGGTTTGAAGCACGTCGCCGGGAAGCAGCGTGAAACCGTCCGGTGCGGTAAGGGATTCTCCCCTGCGTTCGATGCGGGTGGGGCTGGTGACCTCGGCAAGTTTGACCGCGCCGGCGGTTTCAGAATGGTTCCGGCTCAAATAGGCGAAGAATGAGACCAGACAGGCAAGGGTCAATGAAACCCAAGCCAGGCGCCGGTGACCGAGTCCGCGAACGATCTGACGAGTCACAGAAATCCAAGGGGTGGGCGAGGCAGGGCGGGGGGGCGTTGGATGCCGAGTTTCGGTCTGAAGGGACTGCATCACCTCGCTCGCAAGCTGCTCCTGTGGTTTGCAGCGAATTGCTGCAAGAATCGATCGTTTCACCTGCTCATGCGCTTGATTGCGGGCGAGCACAATGCCCAATGCCCGGTCGATGCGCTGCTGTTCGCCAAGCTGATGCGCGGCATCCGGATCACCCGCCAAAACGGCCTCCACGCGTGCGCGCTCCTCCGGGCCGAGAGAATCCTCCAGATAGCTGGAGATTTGTTCCGGAGTCAGCATGCGCTCTCCTCGGTTAGTTTCTTCTCGATACACTGTTTTAATTGCTGGCGGACTCGGAAGAGTGTGGTTCGGACCCAAGCCAGCGACCGCTCGAGCCGGTCGGCGATCTCCTCGGAGGAACATTCTTCACGGTACTTTAAACGCAACAGGTCGCGCATCAGTTCGGGAGTTTGTTGGATGCATTCCTCGAGGTAATCGACCTCGCGAGTAGCCTGGCGCTCGGTTCGTTTTCCGGTGAGTTCCCAGAACCGGCTCTGTGCGTACCGTGCGTGATTGGCCTGTTGGCGGCTGAAACGCTGAATCTCGGCCCTCAACAGATTCCACGCGATTGCCCGAAGCCACGAGCGAAACGAGGTGCCCGGAGCGAAGTCTTCGATATTGCGATACGCGAAGACAAACGTTTCGTGCGCGAGTTCATCGACAAGATGCGGCACGGCTGCTTTCAACGCGATGAAGGCGCGAATGTAGGTAAGATGGTGTTCGACCAAGGGTTCAAAAGCTTCGACCTCCCCGCGTTGCACCGCCGCGATGAGCGATGTTTCGTGGTCCGGATCTATGGCGGAGTAGGATGCGGGCATGGGCTTCTAAAAGGAATAACACCAGCCGGCTTCCGCGTTACAACGATTCGTCAATTTCCGTTGTCTTGTCCACGCGCACTTGTTCGTTTGATAGCGTTTGCACGCCTCCACCGGGCCAGATAATCCTAACTGCATCCACGTGATCTCGCGGTCCGAGTCCAATGGTTACCGGCAGTTCGGATTGAGAAAGGTAACTGCGTGTTGGCATGACTTGGCGGGACTGGGTGCGCCCGCCGAGCTGCACTTGAACGACAGCTCCAATCGCACTGCGATTGTTCTTCTTACCGTTGAGTTTGAAACGCAGCCAATGATGATTCAATACTTGATCGTTTCTCAAAAGCAATGGGGCGCCGCCAACCTGTGTCAGGACGACGTCGAGATCTCCGTCGCCATCGATATCCGCGAACGCCGAACCCCGTCCGACGATCGGCTTCACAAGATCGGAACCGCTCTTTTCGACGGGAACCGCGAGAAACCCCCGTCCGCCTCCGGCGCCGGCGTTCCAAAACAACTGCGCAGGCTGCCGGTAATGCTGGCTCTGCTGGACTTTTGTCAGCTCTTCCTCCAGATGACCGTTGGCGGTCAATAGATCCAGCATTCCGTCCAAATCGTAATCGAAGAAAAACACGCCGAATTTCAAAAGCACTCGGCTGGCCGGACCCACACCTTGCGCGATAGCCTCGTCCGTGAACTCAAGGGGATTTTCTTGCGCCACGTACAGGGCCGTCATTTCATTCGCAAAATTCCCGATCGCAATTCCCATCGCTTGATTGTCATCAATCTGGCCGGAGTCGATTCCCATGGCGCCCCGCGTCTTGCCGTAGCTGTCAAAAGCGATTCCACTGAGGGCGCCGATCTCCTCGAATGTTCCGTTCTTCCGATTGTGGAAAACAAGATTCTGGACGGTGTCGTTCGCCACGACGATATCGATCCACCCGTCATGATCCAAATCCAGCGGCGCCACGCCGAGTGATTTTGACATTGGTTTTCCCGTTGCCGAATTTGAAACATGAACGCCGCTTGTTTGGGAAACATCGGTGAACTGGCCATTGCCTTCGTTGCGGAATAGGCACGGGAAGGATCCTTCGAAATTCATGGGAGGACCGTAGGCGCGTCCAACTCCAACGACCGTGTATCCAACTTCAAAATCGATCTCTTTCGACCAGCGGATGTAGTTGCAGACGAATAGGTCGAGATCTCCGTCATTGTCGAAATCCACCCACGCTGAACTTGTGCTCCACTCGTTTTCGCCGCCTCCAACTTGCGCTTCCGCGGTTACATCGGTGAATCTTCCGTTTCCGGAGTTTCTAAAAAGATGGTTCTTACCCACAGCGGTTACGAATAGGTCGGCAAGTCCGTCATTGTTGTAATCGCCGACGGCTGCCCCCATTCCATAGAAACTCACGTCCAGTCCCGACCCGGAGGTTGCATCCTGAAATTTGCCGGTTCCGTCATTCCGATAGAGAGCCATCGTTGGCATTGCAACGCCGTTTGGGACATGTCCGGGCCAATGCGTGGAGTTGACCAAAAACAAATCCTGATCGCCGTCATTGTCGAAGTCCAAGAATGCCGCGCCGCTGCCCATCGTTTCCGGGAGGAGCTTGTCTCCGTAAGCACCATTAGAATGGGAGAATCCAATTCCGGCTTCGGTTGTGATATCTTTGAAAAATACGGTCGGGATTTCGGTTTTCACCGAAGATGAGAGCGTTTCTGGAGCTTTAAGCTCCGTGATCCTGGAGATTTCCTCCAGAGTGCGATTCTTCAAAACGAACAGTGTGATTCCCACGAGGACGGCGATCAGAACAAAGGCAACCGCGGACCAGCGAAAAGCCTTGCCGATGACGGTGTCATCGTAGTGCGCCAATTCCTCGCCGGACGTCTCGTCGTTCAAAGGCGGGGTGTTTTGGGGGTGACGTTTCCGATTCGGATCGAGCGGTTGTTTGTCCATGCGTTAAAAACTTTGAATGCGGACTTTACTTCGAAGGAGTGCTTTGCGCAGCCGCGAATCCTTCTCCCAATTCGGGCGCTCCCGGACGTTGCAGTGGATAAATGACGATCGACTGCGCGGCGTGATCAGCCGCGGGATTGCTGCGCCGATGGATCGCAATGGCGCGGTCGCGGGCGTTTGAGTCCGGCAGATAACGGGCGTGCAGGGTTCGGTGCTCGCCGGCTTTCGCATCGTCTCCCAGCGCGGCGTATAGCAGCGACAGGTTGTAATGCGCGGTCAAGTCTTCGCTGTCGATTGCGAGCGTATTCTGGAATCGCTGTTTTGCCTGATCCAGAAAGTTCGTATAGCGCTCTCGCGAGCCGGGGCTACGTTCCATTTTGCCTCGTTCGAACAGGGCCAGACCGAGTTCGTTGATCACTTCGTAATCTTTGCTGAAATCAAATCCGCGTTCATCCAGCTCCGGGTAACGATCCTCGAGGATGCTGCGGAATTCGCTGATCGCTTTGTCGAGAAATCCGTTCTGCTTGTTGACCAGTCCGTTAAACCAGGCAACTGTCCAACGGGGCGCCGGGGGATCAAACTTGACCGCTCGTTGCAGCGCGGCGACGGCGTCGTCCAAACGGCCTTCTTTGAAGTAAACCCGCGCGAGATTCACGGGACCGTCGGCTCGGCCAAGTTTTTCCACTTCGGAAAAGGCCTGGGCGGCCTGAATTAGTTCACCCTTTTCGCTACCCTGATCGCCCTCCAAAAGGAGGCCGATGCCGTAATCATTCCAGCGTTGCCACAACGGTATTTTGGAATCCGGATTGTTGATGCCCGGATCCGCTCCCTCGATCGGGAACGTCACGCTGTCGGTTGCCATCGTAGCGATCGGGAGATCATTGACATAGTTGGTTCCGAATACGTAATGCATGTACCGCGTGTCGAATTTGCGATATTGAAACCGGGCTTCGAACGTGATTGCGTCGCGCGCGTTATCGGGAACGGTGAACGCGTAGTGGACCACTTGTCCGGTGCCGGGAGGCATCTGGTGGGAATAGAGTGGCGTGAGAATGTCCTGGGGGTTCCGGCGGTCAATTCGGTTGCCGTCGCGATCCAGCATGTACGTGTTCACAAAATGCGACCAAGGATCGACGGTGTTAAACATGCCCAAACCGCCGCTCCGGCCGATCGTCTGACCGCCGCTTGTTGCGCGCGCGTCCACCCAAAGTTCATTGGAGTCCGAGGTTCCCTGAGTCAGGGGATGGCCAAGCGTCAGAGTTCTCAGGACCACTTCGATCAGATAGGTCTTGCCGGGCTTCAGGGCCGGCACCGTGGGGCGCAGCGGCGCAATCAATGTGTCCGAAATCGATCCGCCCTCCTTGATTCCGAAAATATCAACCCGAACCGTGTCTTTGAGAAAATCCTTGTGAGCCTGGACCACTTCCGGTTGTCCCCGGATATGGGCGACTCCGGTATTCGCGGACGGAAACAAGTGGTCGTGGACGAAGCGTGTATTGGAATCTGTTGGATTAAAGAATCCGGCTCCAAAATCAGTCGAAGCCTGAAGCGGCATATGGCAGCGGTTACAGTTCTCTTCCGCTTTTTTCGGGTAATAAAAGCTGCGGGCTCCGTGTCCAGACACGCCGCTCAGGAGAAACGTGTCGTAGTGATTCTGTCCGCGAAGGAATTCTTTGTAGTGATTGACCTCGTACGGAATGCTGACCTTGTGGCAGGTCGAGCAGAACTCGGCGGTTTTGTGAAGGGGCTTGAGGAACGTCTTCTTATGAAACTCAGGTTTGGCCTTGACGAGCTGTTGGTTAAGGAATTGGAGGAATTGATTCGTTGAGAACGCGAAGGGATAATGGATCGGCTCTTCAATGGTGTAATCGCCATTCCCCCGGGTGCTGTTTACGTGGGTGATCGCGTGGCAAGCCGTGCATGTAATTCCGGCCTGCGAAGTCGGGTGATTTTCGAGATCGAATTCCGGATCGTCAAATGCGCCGCTCAAGAACGGCACAACATCATGGCATCCCGCGCACCAACGCGAGGCTTTGACATTGCCGTCGCGCCTCAGCGCCACCTCCCGAGTCTCTTTGATGCTGAACAAATACGGTTTGTTGTTGAACGAGCTGAAATGATGCGCGCTGTGGAACCAGCCATTGTAATTGTCCTCATGACATTTCATACAGTAATCATCCATCATCAGGGTTTTTGCCGGTATGAAATTCCCGGTCGCAGTGCGGGTCAGCGACGGTTCAAAATACTTTTCTCCCTCCTTCGGTCCCTGCACGTTCCATTTTCGCGGATCTTGGGCGTGAAGTCCGACCATGACCAAGACAATTGCGCCGACCGTTCCCCCCCAAGCGAGGCCGATGCGCCACTTAATCCGGGGGCCGGCGAGCCTGTGCAGGATGTAGAGCCACACCGCCAGAATTGGCGTCCCGACATGCGCCCAATACGCCACGGAGCGAATGTTTGGATTTCGAATTTCAAAGAAATCGAGCCGCGTGAGCGCGACGCCTGAAAAGAGAAGAACGATGGCGGTCACGAGCAGGGCGTAGCCCACACGGACGGCGCGGCGGTTTGGCCGATCGTGAGCGTTCTTAAGATGAGCGAAGCCAAAAACCAGGAATGGAAGGATCAGGATAAGCCCGAGCACAAGATGACCGAGAAACATGTACTGATAAAAATAGTTCTGATAGGTGAGACCGGTAAGCCACTCCGCCGCAGTAATGCTGATCAGATAGGCCGAGTTCGCCCCGAGAATTGCCACCAGACCGAGGACGAAATGCAAAAGAATTCGCAGTCTCGGTCCAACCGCCCGCACATACTTTCTCTTCTGTGCTTGATTCTTGGGTGTCTGATTTTCGGATGTCATAAAGATCTAGACGGTATCGGACGCGGATTTTGGGTCAATCGTCCAATGAGTCAACGGTTTTGCGGACGGAAGAATGTGCTGTTAGGCGGCACCGAGTCACACACCACCATGAAACAATGATGGTGGGGCGACTGTCCGTGCGGCCCCGAAATCGCTATGCAAGATTTCGACGCGCCACCCACCATCCGGCGACGGCGCCTGCCAAGTGTCCCTCCCAAGATATAGGCCCTTTTTGGGGCAGCATGCCATAGAAAATTCCGCCGTAAGCCACCAAGACGAGCACGGAAACAATCGCCGAATTCCAGCTTCGAATCCACCATCCCGCGCAGATGAGATAGGCCACCAAACCGTAAATCAATGAACTGGCTCCTATGTGAATCGCTCCTCCCCTCCCGATTAACCACGTTCCGAACCCACTCACCAGCCATATAATGGCTAACGCCTGCATTGGCCGGTAACGCGGATTGGAATGGAGCACGATCAGCAGGAAAAACAGCGGTAACGCGTTCGCAAGAAGATGCGCTGCATTCGCATGTAACAGGGGGCTAAATGCGATCCCCAGCAGCCCGGGAACCGTCCTGGGTGCGATTCCGAATACATCGAGTGGAAACGGGATCAGGAAATCGACGAGTTCAACCAATGCCATTAACCCCAACAACAACACGCTGTTCGTAATCGCCTGCTCAAACTTGTAGCTTCTTGCTCGCATTTTAATTCTGTTTTACAGTTGGGGATCAAGTAAACCTTTCCCTATCGCTTATGAACCTCAATGTTGATGACTGGCATTTTCGCCCGATGGAAACCGAAACTCTGGCAATCGACCTGTTTCTAGCTTCTGGGCAGCACGCGCTGCTAGAAGTGAACCCTATGAAATATCAAAGTGTCACCAATGGTCAAATCCCGGAGATGATTGTGTTCTGCGAGTTTCTCGGGGAAAAACTATCGGGTGGCGTTTGCCCGTCTCGTTGGATTTCCCGGCCACCGAACCACTCTTGCCCGTGGAGCAAGGTGGAGCTCCCTCCCGCGCTAATGGAGCAAATCAAGCAAAGACTCGCAAACGAACCCTGAAAAAAAGCCTCCGGTCCTTGACCCTAACGATCGTCAATGCCGCTGCTCGGCGACCGCGCGAGGCGCCTCGAAACGAATCACGGTCTCGCCCGATTTCACATATCCCAGCTTTTCGCGAGCCACTCGTTCAACTGCCTTTCGATCCGTACGGAGCGCCTTGATCGTGTTTTCGATCCGACGCGAATTCTCCTCTTCACTTGCGACCCTTGCCTTCAGACGATTGATCTCCTTGCGCATCGCCTCGTTGTTTCGAATCAGTGGAAGGTACCAGACAACGACTCCGGCTATGCAGGTCAAGACTAACAAGAATCCGATGACCCGATTCAATCTGCCCCAAATGCCGATATCCACGTTCATAGTAGGATCCTAATCAAAAACACAGGCAAAGGCGAGATTCGAGCTCATCTGCTATTTCAGAACTTTGCCCCAGGAGCGCAGCTTTCCTTCGGGAGTAAAAACTAGCCGTAGATAATGATCCGGGGTCGGCGGATCCACGTAGTGAAACACCCATGGCCCTCCGTAGTATCGCGAACCACCCATCGGTCCCATAGTACCGTGCGAATACCCTCTCGCCGTCCGCCATTCCACGACCGTCGTTCCGTCCGTAAGCTTCGCCTCCTTGTCAGGCGGACCAAATTCCAGAATCGCCTGGTCCATCGAATAACTTCCGACACGCTGGCTCCAATCGATCTTGGCGGTGGCGCAACCGGTTCCCAAGAGAAGAATCATCATCAGGCAGAGAACGGCGAACTGCCGGGCATCCGAGCGATGGAGCGTGTTCATGGCGAAAGAATAGGTATTCGCCCGGCAAAGGCAATTCCGAATCACTTCAATCATTGCGGCATTTTCATGCGCGCGGATGAGCCGCATCGTAGGCATGTTTCAATCGGTCGGTTGTCACGTGCGTGTAAACCTGAGTCGTGACGAGATGGGCGTGGCCGAGCAGCTCCTGAACACTGCGCAGGTCCGCGCCCGCGTCCAGAATATGCGTTGCGTAGCTGTGCCGCAGCATGTGGGGTGTGAGATTCGGGTCCAATGCCGCAAGGCCCAAATACCGTTTCAGCCGAAGCTGAATCAGTCGCGGATACATCGGCGATAGGCGGCGCTCGTGGGTTACGAAGACCGGGGAATTACCAACAGGAGCGAGAGGGAGTTGATTCCAATAATTCTGAATCGCCGCAAGAGCGGGCTCGCCGATCGGCGTCAGCCTTTCCTTCCTTCCTTTGCCACGCACGCGGATCACGCGCCCTGGCCAGCCGATGTCTTCGGCCCGCAAATCGCAAAGTTCGCTCACGCGCAATCCACACGAATACACTGTTTCGAGAATGGCAACATCCCTCAGATAAGGAGTCACAGAAACGGGTTCTTTGGACGTTTTCTTTAACGACTCAAGCTCTTGAAGCGGTGCCTTCAAGAGATCGAGCATTTGCGCGGCCGTCACGAAACGCGGGAGTCTCCTCGGCTGTTTTGGCAGCGTGATGTTCTTAATGGGCGAAGTGTCCACTCCACCGCGGCGCACGATGAATTTATAAAAGGATCGCAGCGCGGAGAACCGAAGTTGAATCGAAGCGCGGCCCAGGCTGTTTCTTCCAAGAAATCTCAGATAGTTGCGAAAATCATCGCGCTGCAGACTTCCCCAGACAGGAACAGTTTGGTGTTGATCCTGATACCAATGATAGAATTCCTTGATCGCGTGCAGATAGTTTCGCTGCGTGTATGCCGACGCGCTTCCTCCAACCTTGAGATGGTTCAGAAATTCATCGAGCCACTTGTCTTTGATAATTGTCCGCGGTTCCAGCGCTTTCGCCATCCAAGGAAGCTACACGCGCGGCGTGACGTTTTCACTACCCATCTTAATTGACAGAGGACCGACCCCTTTACTGACATCGGAAAAGAGCGGTTTAAGATGCCGGATGTCGTTGTCCACGATACAAGACGGAATTGGCTGTTGCTTATTGAAGCCGTAACGACTGCTGGTCCGGTTGATGGCAAGCGTCGGAAGGAGTTGAAGGATCTGTTTGCGGGCTGCAACGCAGGCTTGGTGTTCGTGACCGCGTTCTCAACCCGCGATGTGATGCGCAGTTTCTTAACTCAGATCTCCTGGGAAACAGAAGTGTGGGTCGCGGAGAATCCTGAACACTTGATCCATTTCAATGGGGAGCGCTTTCTTGGGCCGTATCCTGATGCGATGCCGAAGGATTGATCGCTGTCCATTGACCATCGGCTTTACCCCTCCGGACATCTATACAGGATTTCGGTTCTTCGCGGATGATCGCCAATATTTCCTCCAAAGAGTTGGAAATTGTGCTCGAAATATATCGAAATCATCGGCTAGATGGTCGTGATGCCTCCCACCGACATTCTATGGCTGACGGTTTGGACCGCCTGTGGATCGGGCTTTGGGGGGTTACTCGGTGCGATCATCTTCTTCATCGTTCGCCAAGCTCGGATAGATCGCAAAAACAAGCCAACCCTCGTTCGGCAGTATTTCTGTGTTTCCAAGGCCAATATAGGTCAGGAGTCGGAATTCGAGGGCGACATCAAACATCATTATGGAAAGGTCGCTGAGGATTTTGACAAACTTGGAGTGAATCATCCGGTTTGGGAGTGGACGAGGAGTCGGTCAGGTGACAAAACTGGCACGGCGGTCTTGTATGGACCGTATTCGACTGATTTTCCCCAGCCTGGGCATTATGCAGTTCGCTTTCGAATCTGCGCTACTGGCCTACCAGTTGAGAAGCATTTGCAGAACGACTACCCTCTGATTGATCTCGACGTAAACCAAGTGCGTTTTCTTGACGGGAGCGAGGACACCATCGAAACGGACAAATCCGAGACTCAAGAGAAGGTGATTAAGAAATCAATCGAGTATCACCGCCGGAATTTCACCAAAATCTGTCGGAAATTTGTTTTTGCGAGTGAACTGTCTGACGGCCAGTGGCATGATTTCGAATTACAATTTCATTCGGACGCCGAAGGGCAGTGGGAATACCGTGCTTTTGTAAATGATGGACTGCATGGTCGTAGAGATACGATGAATGACTTTGGAAGTTCAGTGCGGATATTCTTTGATACCGTTGCGCTTTGGAAGCTTCCCGGAAAGATTTTAGTTACGTGAACGCCAGAACTCTGATATCGCAATTCTGATTTCTTTCGAGTTCCGGCATTGATCTGCGGTTTTTTTGAGACAGGGAGGACTGTAGCATCAATTGGCTAATCATCATCCGCCGTGACCTTCACGCGCACCGTTACTGGAATGTGATCGCTCAAGTGCGCCCGAAATTCGTTGAAATCGACGGGCAACAATTCAACGTGAACATGAAGCTACGATGTCCCTCAGCATCCCGTTCGTCACCCCTGAGGCGAGGATATAGCCTTGTCTATCCTGTCTATCTGGCTCCGGGGGAAGAGCGGCACGCCGGCGAGGCGCCGGTGCGTTTCGGCGAATGCGTTCGCCGCTAGAAATCCGACCACAGAGATTTGCCCATAAAGGGGTCGTAAAGGGGTCGGGCAGAGAAAAGAGGAATATGTCACAATTTGAGCTTTTCCAAGTGGCGACGCATCTTG
>JAQBVM010000521.1 GCA_027623095.1 Verrucomicrobiota bacterium | reverse complement strand
CATCTGGAAACCGCGAATTTCATGTGTAGGGGCCGCGACGAGTTGGCGTCCAAATCGGGCGCGGCTTGACGCATCTCTCTACACGGGCGCTTCGCGGTGCCTCAGATGGGGGTGCGAGCAGGTTCGCGCCCCTTCTTTTTTCCGGGTTGATCGCGCGAAGCAAAGTGGGATGCCCGCACGCATTCCCGAAGGAAGGATCGGCATTCGCTCTATTCCGCACCGTTTCCGACGCCGAGAGCAGCGCCGTGTAAGCCGCCCCTTCCATGATGTCGCATTTTGGCAGTCGATTCTTCAGGCGATTGGCGCACCTTCTGCTTAGGCGATTTCGCAAGGGGGCGGAATCGTCGCAATTCACCCTTTGAAACGGACGCGCAATGCGCGCGAAATCAGTCCCGTCCTCCGTAACGACGCTCTCTCAACTTCGCGCCGTGATTGAAAACGTTCCTCCAATCGGAGCCGAGCTGGCACAAGCCTGCCATTACGATTCTGTTGCACTGGCGCATTATTTAGGATGCTCACCGCGCCAATTGCAGCGCGTGTTTGCGAAATTCGGCCTTTCACCTGGTCGCTGGCTTTTTGTGCACCGCTTGTTGGTTGAACTGAGGCAGCTCGAACATCTCTACGACTCAGGCAAGTTCGAATCAATCAAACGAACCGCAATCGAGTTGGGTTATCGCCAGCCAGAACATTTCAACCGAAACTTCAAAAAAGTCTTCGGAATTTCGCCAAAAACGTTCCTCGCCGAACGGGAATCAATCATGAAACGGCTTGGAATGGCTCCACCGCCGCGCTGAAGGTCAGTCTTTCCCCAATGGCATGTCGTTTTTTGGCAGTCGTTTTTGGTCGCCTGGCAAACCTGAAAGTCCACAATTCCCTTCGACCAGCCTCTCAAGAATGGCTCGTTATGGAAGCGCGAACTTCAAACTGGAACCAGCCCGAAGCCTCGGACAGGCCTTCGTCGATTGCCGACCGCCGATTGCGCCGCGCCGGTGGTTCCGCTGCTCGCCTGGAGTGCCCATGAATTCGCCCGATCCAGAAGCGGAGCCGGATTCCAGGACGACACTGGCCGCCGCCTACGTCCGCATGTCCACCGAGCACCAGCATTACTCGATCAGCAACCAACTGGACACGATCCGGGAGTACGCAAGAGACCATCGAATGGAGATTGTCCAGGAGTATTCGGACGGAGGGAAGAGCGGTTTGAGGATCGAAGGGCGTGATTCCCTGGTGCAGATGATCAGTGACGTTCAAGCCGGCCAAGTGCGCTTCTCCTGCATTCTCGTGTATGACGTCAGCCGCTGGGGACGATTTCAAGACGCTGACGAAAGCGCCTATTACGAATACATCTGCCGCCGGGCGGGCGTGGCGGTTCATTACTGCGCCGAGCAATTCGAAAACGACGGCAGCCCCATCTCGACCATCGTGAAAGGCGTCAAGCGCGCCATGGCAGGCGAATACAGCCGCGAGCTCTCCTCGAAAGTGTTTCAAGGCGCCTGCCGGCTCATTCAAATGGGATTCAAACAGGGCGGCGTCGCCGGGTTCGGCCTGCGCCGGATGCTCGTGGACCAAAATGGCCAGCGGAAAGGCGAGCTGAAAATGGGAGAGCACAAAAGTCTCCAGACCGACCGCGTGGTGTTGGTGGCTGGGCCTGATCATGAAGTCAAGATCGTGCGCTGGATTTACGACGCCTTCGTCACCGAAAACAAACGCGAATCAGAAATCGCCGACGCTCTCAACGCGCGAGGATGCCTCACCGATCGCGGGCGAAAATGGACCAAAGGGACCGTCCACGCAATTTTGACGAATGAGAAGTACATTGGCAACAACCTCTATCACCGGACCTCATTCAAGCTCAAACGAAAGCATGTCGTGAACCCGGCGGAAAAATGGATTCGAGCCGATGGCGTCTTTGAACAGATTGTCGATCCCGAACTGTTCCTTAAGGCTCGTGAAAAAATCCTGGCCCGATACCAGAAGCTGACGAACGAAGACATGCTGGAGAAGCTTCGTGGTTTACTGAAACAACAGGGCCGCCTGAGCGGCATCATCATCGACGAGACGGAGGATTTTCCGTCGAGCGCGGCGTTCCGTCACCGCTTTGGCAGCCTGGTTACGGCCTATCGGTTGATCGGTTACACCCCCGAAATCGACTACCGCTTCATCGAAACAAACCGCAAGCTGCGCCAATTGCATCCGGAACTCGTCTCCACCGTCGTCCAGCAGCTCGCAGCCCTTGGGGCGACCGCCCGCTGGGACAAAGATTCGAAGCTGGTTTTCGTCAACGGGGAACTGCGCGTGTCCATCGTTTTATGCCGGCACACCACCACAGCCGCCGGGTCGTCACGCTGGCGGGTCCGTTTGGACGCGAGTCTCAAGCCCGACATCACCATTGCGGTCCGAATGAACGCCACGAACGAGGGCATCCGTGACTACTATCTGCTCCCTGGCCTCGATATGACCTGGGAAAACCTGCGCATGGCCGAGGAGAATGGCCGGCATTTGGACGCATACCGATTCGAGACGCTCGATTATTTCTTCGGCATGGCTGAGCGCATCAAAATTCAGGAGGCTGCATGAATGATGAAATCAAAATGATCCCCATCGACCAGATCCGAATTATCAACCCAAGGTCCCGAGACCGGCGCAAGTTCGAGCAAATCGTGCAAAGCATCAGGAACCTCGGTTTGAAAAAGCCGATTCAGGTTAGCCTGCGCTCGCCCCAAGAGGGCGCGGAGCCGGGTTACGATTTGGTCTGCGGCCAGGGCCGAATCGAGGCCTTCGTCGCCTTGGGCCACAAGGAAATCCCGGCAACCGTGGTCGCGGTGCCCAGGGAAGACCGTCTTTTGCGGAGTCTCGTCGAAAACATGGCGCGGCGCCACTACTCGCCGCGGGTGCTCATGCACGAGATCGAACGTCTTCAATCGCTGGGTTACGCGAATGTCCAGATTGGCAAGAAGCTGGACATGCCGGACCACATGATCAGCGGCTATATGACGTTAAAACGGGCGGGAGAAGAGCGTTTGCTCGACGCCGCCCTCAACGAGCGGATTCCGTTGGGCGTTGCGATGGATATCGCCAGGGCCAACGACCCGGAAGCTCAGCGGGAGTTGCTGAAACTCTATGAACGCAAGCAACTGAATCAGCTTTCCATACGCGCGGTGAAGCGGCTCATCGACC
>JAQBVM010000115.1 GCA_027623095.1 Verrucomicrobiota bacterium | reverse complement strand
CAAAGCTGAGCGTGGCACTCTGCCGTCCACACTCAGCCCAAAGCCCGCATGCTCTGGGTAACACCGATCGGATGAAGGGGATCCGGGCGCGTTCATGGACCGCATGCTGTTGGAGTCGTTTCCGTTTCGAATTCTGGAGGGCGCCGCGATCGCCGCCGTGGCTGTCGGCGCGCATGAAGTGATATTTTATATCCGCCACGAATATCCGCTGGCTGTGGAGCGGGTGCGAGCCGCGATCAGCATGTGCGAGCAGCGTGGCTGGCTGGGAGAACGGCTCTTGGATCACGATTATCCGTTGCGTGTTTCCGTGAAGGAGGGAGCGGGCGCGTTTGTCTGTGGAGAAGAGACAGCGTTGATCGCCTCCCTTGAAGGACACCGGGGAATGCCGCGGCTGCGCCCGCCTTTTCCGGCCCAGTCCGGTCTTCTGGGAAAACCCACGCTGATCAATAATGTGGAAACCCTCGCGGCCGTGTCGTGGATCGTTCGGCATGGTCCGGAGGCATACGCCGCATTCGGCACCAAGACGAGCACAGGAACAAAGGTCTTTGCGCTCGCGGGCAAGGTTTGCCGGGGTGGATTGATCGAAGTGCCGATGGGAACGACGATCCGCCAGATTGTCGAGGAGATT
This sequence comes from Verrucomicrobiota bacterium, assembly GCA_027623095.1. Classification (GTDB taxonomy): domain Bacteria; phylum Verrucomicrobiota; class Verrucomicrobiia; order Limisphaerales; family SIBE01; genus JAIPJX01. Next base: position 19,731 of record JAQBVM010000115.1, on the reverse strand, counting down.
GGGGGCGGCGTGGGGCATGGCCGAACTTTTAAAGCGGTTCAGATTGGAGGCCCCTCGGGCGGTTGTGTGCCGGCGAAACTCGCCGATACTCCGGTTGATTACGAATCGCTCCGAGAAGTGGGCGCGATCATGGGGTCGGGCGGGTTGGTGGTTCTCGATGATTCGGACTGCATGGTCGATATCGCGCGCTATTTCCTTCAGTTCACACAGCACCAGTCGTGCGGGAAATGCACGTTTTGCCGAATCGGCACGCGCAGGATGCTGGACATACTGGAACGAATCTGTGCGGGAAAAGGCCAGCCAAAAGACATTGAAGAACTGGAGCATTTATCGAAATGGGTGAGCCAGGGCAGCCTGTGCGGTTTGGGAAAAACCGCCCCCAATCCCGTGTTCACGACGCTCCGTTATTTTCGGGATGAATACGACGCGCATCTCAAGGGGCGTTGTCCCGCCGGAAGATGCAGGGATTTGATCCAATACAGTGTGAACGCCGGATGCACGGGTTGCACCCTCTGCGCCCAAAGCTGTCCGGTAAACGCGATTCCGATGACCCCGTATCAGCGGCATGAAATCAATCTTGAGCTTTGTACCCGGTGCGATTCCTGCCGGCAAGTTTGTCCGAGCGGCGCCGTTGACGTGAACTGATTATGCCAAAATTCACATTGGACGGACGCGAGCTTGAGGCAGCCCCGGGACAGACCATACTCGGAGCGGCGCGCGACGCGGGCGTGGATATTCCGACGCTCTGTTTCCTGGAAGAATGCGGGCCGGAGACGTCTTGTCTTGTCTGCATTGTCAAGCTGAACGTGAATGGACAAAGGCGGTTGGTGCCGTCCTGCGCGACCGAGGTTCGGGAGGGCATGAATGTCGAGAGCGAAAACCAAGACGTGCGTGACGCGCGACGGACGGCGTTGGAACTTCTGCTGAGTGATCATGTCGGTGATTGTCTTTCGCCGTGCCACCGGATCTGTCCACTGCACATGAATATTCCCAAGATGATCCGGCAGATCGAGGCGGGCGAGATGAAGGAGGCAATCGTCACCGTAAAAAGCGCCGTTGCGTTTCCCTCGATCATCGGTCGTCTATGCAATCATCCCTGTGAGAACGGCTGCCGCCGCGGCACATGGGATAACCCGGCCGCGATTCGCGATTTGGAGCGCCATGTGGCGGATGTGGATCGTGAGTCGGAAAATCCATATCTCCCCCCTATCGCTCCGGCAACGGGCAAATCAGTGGCGATCGTCGGCGCGGGACCGGCTGGCTTAACCTCTGCCTATCACCTTTTACGCGAGGGCCACGCATGCACCATCGTGGACCGCGGGAAAGAGCCGGGAGGCACGCTCTTGTCGCATGTATCCGAAGCCGAAGTCCCGAGGGATGTGGTGAACAGCGAAATCCGGCAGATTGAACGAATGGGCGGTGTCTTCGAACTGGGCGAGGGGATCTGCGACGCCGAATCGCTGAAGCGTCTGGCGGCGCGGCATGGCGCGGTGCTTTTGGCGATTGGCGAATGCTCCAAAATCGAGGGCGAAAAGCTCGGTGTGACGATGACTTCCAACGGCATCAAAAGCGACCCGGTTCGATATGAAACCAACATCGCCGGTGTCTTCGCCGTCGGGAGCGCCGTCAAGCCGATCAAGCAACTGGTCCGGGCGATGCGGGAAGGCCAGGCGGTGGCGGCTTGCATTGATACGTTCCTCTTGAAAGGCGAGGTTCGGCGTCCGGACAAAGAGTTCTCAAGTGTCATGGGGCGCCTTGAGGACGGTGAAATCGATCTGTTCCTGAAGGGTGTCAGCACGTCGCCGCGAACGGAGGCGTCCTGCGGCGCATGTTGCGGTTTCACCGATGGCGAGGCGGCGAACGAGGCCAGTCGATGTTTGCATTGCGATTGCCGGGCGCTTGAGACCTGCAGCCTGCGGCGTTACTCGGAGGAGTACGGAGCCGAACAGTCTCATTTCCGACTTCATCGGCGAAGGTTCGAGCAGCAGGCGCAGCCGGGCGGCGTGATTTTCGAGCCTGGCAAGTGCATCCTTTGCGGCATCTGCGTGAAGATTGCCGAGCAGGCCAGGGAAGAGTTGGGCTTGAGTTTTATCGGGCGCGGTTTCGACGTGCGCGTGGGAGTGCCATTCGGCAACTCCTTCTCCGCCGGACTCGAAAAGACGGCTGAAGAATGTGTCCGCCATTGCCCCTCCGGGGCGCTCACGAATTCAAACGGGATTAGCCGAAAAGAACGAAAGTGAGCGAAAAAAAAGAAACGAGGGAGTGAGAATCCTTCGTTTCTTTTGGTGCCCCGGTCAAAGGGCTGTGATTTCAGCGTGATGCGCCGTGCCTTCGAGAATCGGAATCAGGCAACCGGTTTAATTGGAGGCTGCTTCAGGATGTCATGCATGCTCGGCATCGGTGGCGCGTTCGAATGGCAGGACGGTGTCGCCTTGGGTGCGAGTGCTGCGGCGCATCCCTCGCTGGAGCGGTCGATTCACCCGATGGATTCAAGACGCCATCGTGCATGGATGGGAGTGGCAGCAGGGGATCGCCAAGCTTCGACCGCTCATGCTCGACTACCTTCGCTGCGCTGCGGAGGGCGAAGTCGCAACCATGGGCTTTGAGACGGATTCCCGTTGGGATTCGCTGTTCACACTGCGATTCGGAAATGCGTGTAAGGAACAGAGTCGGATCCCAACACCGGCGTTCTCGATAGCGAGGATTTACCGTTCGCCAGTGGATGAATGCGCGCGGCCCCGTCCAAACTCGTTGCCCATTCCGACGACTTTCCCGTCCTGGAAATGGATCTCAATGAACTTCGAGCCGCAGACGGCATTGCCGTGTTCATCCTTGAATGTGGCCACGACTTTCTTCGTGTTCGCAGTCTGAAGACGCCTCGCGGTTCCGTCAAGCCGCACAAGGATGCTCGCCGTTGCGAAGGACGCATTGACGGATGAGGACCTGCCAAATGTTGCGAACCGGTGCATATCCGAGTTGTCGGTGGAATTGAAATGCGCGGGCGGACCGCGGACTGTCCCAGTCCGCAGCGGGTTGGAAGGGCGGAGTGTGTGGAGCAAGATCCGAAGGTTCCGGTAAATATGGAGCGCCCCTGTTTTCGACGTCACCTTTGAGGAGTGGACGGCGTCTTGCTAATTCAATACGCTGGGCATCAGCCGATAAGCGGTTTCCGTTAAGAGCAATTACACCGATCATTAAACCTATGAAAAAAACTCGGTTCGGTAAGGAATGGATTCAAAGAGGCATTGTGCTGGCGATTGCTGTCGCTGCACTCAGGGTAACAAGCGGCCAAACTGAACTGACTAAGGTCCGCGGCGGGCTGACCTTCGAAGCCTATTTCGACATCGGGGGAAACTCGGTTCAAAGTATTTTTGACGACTTCAGATATCCCAACGAACCGGACCTGGTCCAATACGTGACTGAGTTTACCAGCCGTTTGGTTTTCCCGGACAGTTCGCATGAGAACTATGGCGGACGCATGTATGGCTGGATCGTTCCGCCGGAATCGGGCGAGTACGAATTCTTTATTCGAAGCGATGACGGCGGGCAGTTGTACCTGAGTCTCGACGATAATCCGGCCAATGCGTTTCTGATTGCGGAGGAAACGGGCTGTTGTGGACCGTTTGAAGAACCCGGCGCTCCGGAGACGGCTTTCCCGACGGCGTTGACGGCTGGAAAACGGTATTACATCGAGGCGCTTTGGAAAGAGGGTGGGGGAGGGGATTACTGCGATGTCGCGTGGCGCAAAGTAGGAGATCCCGCCGTGCCGCGGAACCTTTCGTTCATTCCCGGTTCCGTTCTCGAAACCCTGGCGATTCCTGGAACATTCACACCGCCGCAGATCTCCATTTCAAGCCCTGCAAGCGGCAGTACTTTCGATCCCGGGCAAGCGGTCACCGTCACGGTAGCCGCAACCTCGACCGCGCCCAAAACCATCGTAAAAGTCGAGTTGTTGGAAGCCGGAAAAATTCTTGGGGAAGCCACGGCGAGCCCTTTTGCGATCAGCCTGGATTCCCTCAGCGAGGATGTTCACTCGATCGTGGCTCGGGTGACGGATAGCGCCGGCCTCTTCAAGGTCTCGGAACCGATTACGGTCACGCTGGGCGGCCAGGTTGAGAAGATCACGTTTCTCGCCATTGATGACAAGACCCGGTGGCGTTATGACCGTTCCGGCGAGGATTTGGGAACGGAGTGGCGTGAGAATAACTTCGATGACAGCGCATGGCCCCAAGGTACCGCGTTGATCGCCGACGAAGGAACCACAACGGTGGAACCGATTCGCACTCCGATCAGCCGTTTCAACGACGCGGGTAATTATGTGCAGGCATTTTTTTTCCGCGCGCACTTCACTTTTTCAGGCGAAGTGACACCCTCGGTTAAGCTTCAGTTGCGGCACGTGGTCGATGATGGCGCTGTTTTCTATTTGAACGGAGTCGAAATTCATCGCTTCGGGATTGCCGCTGGCGTGGAGGTCGATTACCTGACCAACGCGAGCGGACATGAGAACGCCTACGAAGGCCCTTATGAGATCGATCTCTCAAGCCTTGTTTCTGGAGATAACGTTCTAGCTGCTGAAGTTCATCAGTCGGGCGGCAGCAGCTCTGATATGGTCTTTGGCGCAGAGCTCATCGCCACGATTCCTGGCGGATCCGCGCCCGTTGCGCCGAAGTTCTCGGGTGCCAGCCGATCGGGAAACAATATCGTCGTGGAGTGGACTGGCAGCGGAAGACTTCAATCGGCTGATACGATCACCGGCCCATGGACGGACGTGGCCACTGCCGCAAGCCCGTATTCGTCCGCTATCTCCGGCGGAGCAAAATTCTTCAGGCTCCGACAATAGTAGTGGACTTTTAATATCACGAAAGACCTGGCAAAACTGCCGGGTCTTTTTTAATGTCCGCGCTCCAAATTCTCGCTCAGGTGCTGCAATTGTGAGTTCCGCATATCCAAGATCACAAAGCGCCCGCGACGAATGGATCCTGAGCAAACGCTCGCATCGCAACGACGTCGATCCCCGCAAGCCATTTGCGTCGATCATCGAAGAGGAACGATCCGCATCCGGCGAGATCGTTCCAGTGGCCACAGTCTTTCTCACGAATCGCGAATGTCCTTGGCATTGTCTTTACTGCGACCTTTGGAAGAACGCGCTCACAGAAACAGTTCCAGTCGGCGCGATTCCCGCTCAAATTGATTTCGCACTCGCGACGCCCGCCGCACGAACCGCTCGACAGATTAAACTATACAATAGCGGCAGTTTTTTTGACCGGCACGCGATTCCCTTCGAGGATCATCTGGCGATCGCCGAGCGCGTGGCTGCTTATGATAGTGTGATTGTCGAATGCCATCCGGCATTGATTAACAAGACAGCCGCTCAGTTCCGAGACAGCACCGGAACCTCGCTCGAAGTCGCGATTGGGCTGGAGACCGTCCATCCGCGAGTGCTCCCGATGCTGAACAAACGCATGTCACTCGAATTGTTTTCGAGAGCCGCCGCCTTCCTGAAACAACACGAAATTGCGCTTCGCGTTTTCATTCTTGTGAAACCGCCTTTTCTCGAAGAAAGCGAAGCACTGGAGTGGGCAAACCGGTCCATTGATTTCGCGTTCGATTGCGGAGCATCTGTGGTATCCCTGATCCCAGTGCGCCCAGGAAACGGAGCCCTCGACGCGCTCGCTGAAGGCGGCGATTTCTCACCGCCGACCATTGCCACACTCGAACGCGCGCTCGATTACGGGATCCAGCAGCAGCGCGGACGAGTCTTCGCGGATCTGTGGGATCTCGAAATCTTTTCAAAGTGCCCGGACTGTTTTCAAGCGCGCGAGTCACGGCTGCGAACGATCAACCGTTCCCAGAAATTTTTCGACTTTCCATCGTGTTCAGGCTGCGGCCAAGCCGTTTCCACGGCCGGCTCCGCGACCTAACGCGCCATTCTCACGGGTGACTCCGTTGCCCGTTGCAGTGCCATCATTCGCGCGTTTTCTGGCGGTTTCGGTATTGCTCCAGGCGCGTCTGAAAGCTTTGGGCGAATTCTGTGTCCTGCTTTTGCTCCGCGCTCAACTGTGTAATGGCTTTTTGCTGGGCCGTGACCGCTTCATCCCATTTTTCGAGCTCGGCGTAGGCGGCGGCGAGCGTGTCGATGAAGGTCGCCTCTTTCCACTCGCTCCCCTCGCAGGCCTGAGTGCCCCATTTCAGTGCCTCGGCACCGTCGCGAAATCTCTCGTCCGTGGCGGTCGCCCGAATCCAGGCCAATCCATTCATGGCCGGCACATGCCCTTGCTCAGCGGATTTTCTGATCCATTCCACGCCTGCTTCTTTCTGTTCGTCGAACTGAGCCAGGAGATGGCCGAATTCGAATTGCGCTTGAGCGTCACCGGCATCGGCGTTGGATCGCAACGCGCGGATCGAGACAATTTGCTCGCGATCTCTCCAAAGACCGGACCAGGGCATAAAAATGCAGGAGGCAATGGCTGCCGTCGCGAGTGAGGCGATCACTCCGCCATAGATCCCGCGTTGCTTTCGAGCAGCCCAGACTTGTCCGGTTGACCATCCAAAAATGAGGCCGCCGATATGCGCCGCATTGGCGACCCGCAAGATATCGGCCATTGTCAGAACAACACACACGACGAGCCAGCCGAGGAGCCACCGAATCGTGGTTCGGTCCAAGATTCGTTCGTAGATAGGTTGGACCTTTTTCGCGGCGAGCGCGTAGCCAAACATCGCATAGACGACACCCGAAAACCCGATCCCCGTTTCTCCCGAGGCAGCCAATTGAAAACCGCTGCTCAAAACCGCTGCGCTCAAAAGGAAGATTAAGTAAGGGAATCGTCCCATCGTCGGTTCGAGCAGCTTTCCAAAATCTTTGACCCACCACATGTTGAAAAGCAGATGCCACAGCTCGAAATGAACGAAGGCCGACGTTAAAAGGCCCCGGTACGAACCCGACCATATTAAAACCGCGTCCGGCGCGAGCGCCTCAGCCCCCCGATTAAACGACGCCGAACCTTGCGCGAAATTGAAATAGCCACAAATCGCGATGCAACCGGCGATAACCCCATAGCTGATCCACGGTTTTGGCAGCTCCACGGAATCCGCCTGAGGTTGATGCCCGGCCGCATCCATAGATTCGGGATCACTCTCGCGATGCGAATTCAGAGGGTCGGGGTCGGACGGATTCATACATATTCATTCTGCGCTTTTATCGATCTGTGGAAAACTATTTTATTGGAAAAGCCTGCTGTGCTCGCTGTCGCGAAGGCTTATTGTTCACGGACCAGAAATTCCACAACACGGGCGTCAGTTGGGGCAAGGAACGCGCCGATCTGAGGGCGTTCCTGAATGTTCTCTCGGCTCCGACTGGGCCAGACGCTCGAATCGGGACAAAATCCTTGCCATCTCGGTGAGAGAGTATGTGCCAAGCCGCTGACTGAGAAATCGTCGGTCCATTACGGTCAAATCGGCGCTCATCGCGGAATTCAAAAAGCTCTCAAGACGCATGACACAAAGACTGCCACTCTACCAGCTCGCTTTACCCCGCGCGAAGTCATTCGACTCTTGATGAACCTGCTGCTTGAGCCGGAGAGCCGCAACCTCGCCACCAAGGGCGTGATCACCACCGTTTGCGACATCGCCTGTGGCACGGGCGGCATGTTGGCCGAGGCGCAGAACTGGATTCGCGAGCACAACCCCGACGCCCGCGTCCTCGTCTTTGGCCAGGACTACAACCCGCGCTCCTACGCCGTCGCCGCGTCCGACCTGCTCATCAAGGGCCATCGCGACGGCAAGGTCGAATTTGGCAACACGCTCACCGACGACAAGTTCGCGAAAGAGGGTCGGAAATTCGACTACCTGCTCGCCAATCCGCCCTTCGGCGTGGACTGGAAGGCCGAGCAACAGGAGATTTCCAAGTGGAGCGACTTCAACGGCTACCGAGGCAAGCTCCCGCGCGTGAACGACGGCGCGCTCCTGTTCCTGCTCGCCATGATCGGCAAGTTTCAGCCCGTTGACCCGGAGCAGAACAAGCACGGCACGCGCGTCGCCATCGTCTTCAACGGCTCGCCCCTGTTCACCGGCGGCGCGGGCAGCGGCGAGAGCGAAATCCGCCGCTGGATCATCGAGCAGGACTGGCTGGAGGCCATCGTCGCCCTGCCGGAGCAGATGTTTTACAACACCGGCATCGGCACTTACATTTGGGTGGTCACCAACCGCAAGGCGAAGTCGCGCAAGGGTAAGATTCAACTCATTGACTCCCGCGACCGCTGGGCCGCCATGCGCCGCAGTTTGGGAGATAAACGCCGCTACCTGACCGACGAAATCATTGCCCACCTGACTCGCGAACACGGAGCGTTCAAACCCACGGACAACTGCAAGATTTTCGACAATGATGATTTCGGCTACCGCCGCATCACCATTGACCGGCCTTTGCGCCTGCGCTTTCAGATCACTGAGGAAGCCAAGGGAAAGTTTCTGGACGCTTGCCCCGATTTCCTCGACGCCGTGAAGTCGCTTGAGGCGGAGTTTGGCGCAGACCAGGGCGATGACTGGAATACTGTCTGGCCGGAGATTCAGCGGATCGCTGAGGAAGCCAAAGCAGAATGGACCACGCCGAACAAGAAGCTGTTCCGCGCTGTGTTCACCAAGGTTGAACCGACCGCCAAGCCGGTCATCGCCAAGCGTGGCAGCTTTTCCGGCGTCGTCAGGGCCGCAGATTTTCCCCGCCAAAAGTTGCCCGGCGATCTCAAGCCAGTTGAACTCGACGTTATCTTCGGTGTTTACGCAGAGACTGGCGGCAAGAAAGCCAAGGCCGTGACTTACGAAGCCGACCCAGACTTGAAGGATTTTGAGAACGTCCCGCTCAAGGAAGACATCGTCTCGTTCTTCTTGCGCGAAGTGCGACCTTTCGTCGCCGACGCGTGGATTGATCGGGAAACCCGAGACGAACAGGACAACGGCATCGGCAAAGTCGGTTACGAAATCAGTTTCATTCGCGAGTTCTACCGTTTCCAAGCACCGCGACCGTTGGAGGAAATTGACGCCGATCTTGAGAAAGCCGAGGAACATATCTTTCGTTTACTCAAAGAGGTCACGGCGTGAGCAAAGCGCGCCAGTTCGAGTCGCTCCGCCTGAAGCATGCGGCCACGATCAATGACGAGGCATTGACGGAGGAAACCGAGCCGGATTTCGAATTGCAGTATGTGGACATCGGCAACGTGGATTCCTCCGGCCAGATTCACGAGATCGCCACATATCTCTTCGAGACTGCGCCAAGTCGTGCGCGCCGCATCGTCCGCGATGGCGATGTCATTATCTCGACCGTCCGCACTTATCTCCAAGCGATAGCGCCAATCCAAAAGCCGCCCGCCAACTTAATCGTTTCGACTGGCTTTGCAGTTGTTCGCGCTCAACCACAGACGCTCGACCCGGAGTTCTGCAAATATGCGATGCGCGAGCCTAAATTTCTTGCCGAAGTCGAAAAACGCTCTGTAGGTGTCAGCTATCCAGCCATCAATGCTTCCGACTTGGCTTCAATTCGCATTCCGCTGCCACCACTCTGCGAACAGAGAAAGATCGCAGATTATCTGGATCGAGAGACGCCTCGGTTAGATGCGCTGTTGTCTGCGAAGGAGCGGTTGCTCGAATTGCTCGATGAAAAACGCCGCGCGTTCACGATACGTGCAGTGACTCGTGGCCTAAACCCAAGCGCCCGGATGGAAGATTCCAGTCAATCGTGGCTAGGCGAAATCCCACCGCATTGGAAGCTGCGGCGAATTGCTTGCTTGTTCCGTGAACGTGACCAGCGAGGCGAACCTGACTTGCCGCTGCTGGAAGTTTCCATCAACACCGGGGTCATGCTTCGCGAGTTTTCGGAAGATCGGATTGAAACGGTTGCGGCCGACTTCAACTCATACAAGGTTGCTCGGAAGGGCGACATTGCCTTCAACAAGATGCGTATGTGGCAGGGGGCTGTCGGCGTCGCCCCCGTTGATGGTTTGGTAAGTCCCGACTACACCGTGGCGATGACATTTGGCGACAGCGAACTTCTGCCGGAATACGCAGAGTTCCTGTTCCGCACTCCATCCTTCGGCGTCGAATGTGCGCGACATTCAAATGGAATCGTCTGGGATCGTTTGCGGCTTTACTGGGATGGCTTCCGAGACATTCGAGTTCCCGTTCCACCGCTCGATGAACAAAAAGCCATCGTTGCTGCCATCGCCCGCGAGCGCGACCGCACCGCAGAGTTTGAAACTGCGTTACGGCAGTCCATCACCCTGCTCAAGGAACGCCGCGCCGCGCTGATAACCGCCGCCGTTACCGGAGCGTTGCCAATTCCGGCATGATTTTGGCATACTGAATTGACTCATGAGTTATCGCGAACCACTTCCAGGAGGTTGCCCGCCCGCCGAGGCCGAAGAGATCACGGCGGAGCGCGAGGTGTTTCGCCTCGTGAGCGCGAACCCGGCGGGATTGGACGATTTTCGCTCGCAACGGGCCGAGCGCCCGGAAGCGGTGTTTCGTGGCGTGTCCGTTCACGCGGAGCGCATGGCTTCGGAAAAAATGCGAAAACTTCCGCGCTTCAAAAATAGTCTCGTTTGCCGTGTGCGCCTGTTGAACGGCGCGGGGCGGATTCAACAGACGTTCCAGCCACCGCACCACACTTGGTGGCCGCTGGCCGCGTTCGACATTTTGAGCCATTGTGAGGTGCTGGCATGAAAATGATCCGCCATAGCACCACGCTCTATTACTACGACGGCCCGCAGGTCTTTGAAGCCCGCGACGCCATCGGCGGGCATTACATTGCCGTGATGGTCGAGCCGGACGGCGGCAAAGAGCAATTCCTCGTCGCGGGTGTTGAGCCGGAGCGGTTGCGCCAGTTCCGTATGGGAACGCTTGATCTCCGTTCACTCCTCGTCGAACGCGGCGAGCCGGAATGGTTTCTCGCCCTTCCCGACGGCGATTTGGACGCGCCGTTGTCGTTGCAACCGCAGGCCAGTCCGCTGGCGTCTTTCGCGCATCTGCCTGAACCCGGTTTCCTGCTCCATGACCGTCCCACGATGGCGGAGGCGCTCCGGGAAGCGCGGGCGCGCAACAATCTGGTCATGGAAGTGGCGGTCGAACCACCAGAGGCGGCAGCGGAACATCGCATCCGCATGGTGACGCTGGCCGGATTGCTGACGCACCTGCAAACGATGGTCAAGCACGCCTACGGCGTGGCGTTGCGCGAACTGTCGCTGGACACCCGCCGGAGCATTGACCGTTCGGACGCGCATTTGCTCGACGTGGTCATCCCCGCCGCGCCGGGTTCGTTCCGCGTCGTTTTGGAAGCATCGAAGTTGCCCGACATGCTGGGGCAGAGCGAGATGGCGCGCGCGTTGCAACGAATTGACGCGCTTTTTGACAATGTGGGCGATCCGCAAAAGACCCTGGCGATGGTAAAGACGCATCGCGGCCACCTGGCGGGCGCTTATCTGCGGATGCTCTGTTTTCTGGTGCAAAGCCGGAGCGGGCTGCGTTATTCGTGGGCCGAGCCGAATTTCCAAGAGCCTCGCGCGCGGGCCGTGACGGAAGCGGAAGCCGGGCCGCTGGTGGATTTGCTTTCCGGCGTTTCCAATCTGGGCGCGGAGAATGTGACATTGGTCGGCGCGCTGGAACGCGCGGATGTCGTCAGCGGCGCTTGGCGTCTGGCGACACAAGAGGGCGATTACTCGGGGAAGACAAAGGAAGGCGGGCCGAGTCTCGCTGGTCTGAAGCTCGGCAACACCTATCGCTTTACCTGCCTGGAGGAAATCGAGGAAACGCAAGGCGGCCGGGAGCAACGAACGCTTTACCTCACCGATCACGAACCGGTTTGAACCAATCGCGCAATGGCTGTTTCAACCGTCAACGAAGCTGCGTTTGAAACCGCCTTGAGCGCCACGCTCCTCGCCGGCGGCTACATGAAGGTGTCGCCCGAGGACTTCGACCGCGAGCGCGCTATCTTCCCATCAGTGGTTCTGAATTTCATCCGCGAGACGCAGCCCAAGCAGTGGGAAAAGTTCGAAGCCCTTCACGGCACAAAGACCGGCGAGCGCATCCTCACCGACCTCTGCAAATGGATGGATGCAAACGGTTCGCTGGCAACGTTGCGGCACGGCTTCAAGTGTTACGGTCGCACGTTGCGTGTGGCGTTCTTCAAACCGGCGCACGGGATGAACCCGGAATTGGAGAAACGCTACAAGGCGAATCGGCTTGGCCTTACCCGGCAGTTGCATTTCAGCCCCAAGAACGAAAAGTCGCTCGACGTGACCTTGAGTGTGAACGGCATCCCGGTCAGCACGCTGGAATTGAAGAACCAGCTAACCAACCAGACCGTCGAGGATGCCATGCGGCAATACCGCATGGACCGCGACCCGCGAGAAGTTATCTTCGAGTTTAAGCGCCGCACGCTGGTTCATTTCGCGGTGGACACCGACGCGGTGTTCATGGCCACGCGCCTCGCTGGTTCAGCCACGCATTTCCTTCCATTCAACAAAGGTTGCGAAGGTGGCGCGGGCAACCCGCCCGACCCGCAGGGGCGGACGTATCGCATAGCCTACCTGTGGGAAGATGTTCTTCAGCGTGACAGTCTGCTCGATTTGCTCGCGCGATTCCTGCATCTCGAAATTGAGGAACGGCGCACCGAGGACGGCCGCAAGGTGAAGAAGGAGAGCATGATTTTCCCGCGCTACCACCAGCGCCAGGCCGTGAACCTGATGGTTGATTCTGCGCGAACGGAAGGGCCGGGCTATAATTACCTCGTCGAACATTCCGCCGGCAGCGGCAAGAGCAACACCATTGGCTGGCTCGCCCATCGACTCGCCTCGTTGCACACGGTGGCCGACCGCAAGGTCTTCGACAGCGTCATCGTGGTGACTGACCGCATTGTGCTCGATCAGCAGTTGCAAGATACGATTTACCAGTTCGAGCACCGGCAGGGCGTGGTGCAGAAGATTGACGAGCACTCCAAGCAGTTGGCCGAGGCGTTGACCAACGCCGTCCCCATCATCATCACCACCTTGCAGAAGTTTCCGTTCGTGTCGCGCCAGTTGTTCAAACTGGCCGAGGAACGCGGCGAGCAAGGCAGCGGCATCCTGCCCACGCGCAAATGCGCCGTCATTGTGGACGAGGCGCACAGCTCGCAGTCCGGCGAGACCGCCACGGAGTTGAAGGGCGTGCTGGGCGGTGAAGAATTACGTGCCGAGGCGAAGAAAAAGGCCAAGGAAGAAGGGCAGACCGACATGGAGCGGCTGTTCCGCAGCATGGCCAAGCGCGGGAAACAGGCGAACTTGAGTTTCTTCGCCTTCACCGCCACCCCCAAGCACAAGACTTTGGCGGTGTTTGGTCGGGGCGGCAACGCCTTCCACAAATACACGATGCGGCAGGCGATTGAAGAGGGCTTCATCATGGACGTGTTGAAGAATTACACGACCTACGCCACCTACTTCAAATTGCTCAAGGCGTGCGAGGATGATCCGAACGTAGAACGCAAAAAAGCGGCGCTGGCGCTGGCGCGCTTCCTCCGGTTGCATCCGCACAACATCGCGCAGAAGACCGAAATCATGGTCGAGCATTTCAACTCGGTGACTCGGCACAAGATCGGCGGCCGCGCGAAAGGCATGGTCGTCACCGGGGCGCGGTTGGAGGCGGTGCGTTACAAGGAGAGTTTCGACAAATACATCAAAGCCAAGGGTTATCCCATCAAAACGCTGGTGGCCTTCTCCGGCACTGTCGAGGATGACAAAGTCAATGGCAAGACCTACACCGAGATAGGAATGAACGGCGGGATTCGGGAGAAAGATTTGCCGGAGAAGTTCGACTCGAACGAATACCGCGTGCTGCTCGTCGCCGAGAAATATCAGACCGGCTTTGACCAGCCGCTTTTGCACACGATGTATGTGGACAAGCGCTTGGCTGGTATTCAGGCCGTGCAAACGCTGTCCCGGTTGAACCGTACGCACCCGCTCAAGGAAGACACGTTCGTTCTCGATTTCGTCAACGACCGGACGGAAATCCAGGAGGCATTCAAGCAATTCTACGAAGGCGCGGAAATGGGCGAGCCAGTTGACCCGCAGCGCATGTATGAGATCAAGGGCGAGTTGGACGAGGCCGGAATTTACCTCGCCACAGAGGTTGAGCGCTTCTGCGAGATTTATTTCAAGCCCAAGGAACGACAGACCGCAGGCGACCACAAATTGATGAACGCCACGCTCGATCCTGCCGTGGACCGCTTCAAGGCGTTGCGGGAATCCAATCAGGAGGAAGCCGAGCTTTGGCGCGGCAAGTTGCAGACGTTCCGTAATCTCTACGCGTTCCTGTCGCAGATCATTCCCTATCAGGATTCCGACTTGGAACGGCTTTACACCTATCTGCGCCACCTGTCGTCCAAGCTGCCGCGCCGCCGCACTGGGCCGTCTTACGAGTTCGATGATGAGGTGCGGCTCGAATATTACCGCCTGCAAAAAATCAGCGAGGGTTCGATCAGCTTGAAAGACGGCGTGGACCGTCCGCTCGATGGCCCGAGCGAAGTCGGCAGCGGAATCCTGCGCGAGCACCAGGTGGCACTTTCGCGCTTGATTGACCTGATTAACGAGCGCTTCGGCACAGACTTCAACCAGGCCGATCAATTGTTCTTCGATCAACTGGTTGAGGCGGCTGCGCAAGACAGTATGTTGCAGCAAGCCGCCAAAGTGAACCCGGAGGACAAGTTCGCGCTCGTATTCAACAACATGCTCGAAACGCTGTTCATTGAGCGCATGGAGCAGAATGAGGAAGTGTTCGCGCGCTACATGAACGACCCCGCTTTCCAAAAAGTCATCACCACCTGGCTTGCCGAGAAAGTCTATCGCCGTCTCGGCGGCGCGCAGACCCGCCCTACGACCTACCCGAAACCAAAGCGCGCCGCGCGAAACGCCTCTTAGAAAGCAATGAGGTATAAAGGCGAAATTCCGAAAGCCGCTCCGGGATTCAACGGTTCTAAATCCCATTTAACAACCACGCGACATACATCAACTATCCAAACTCCGGCGAACCGCTTCCAAGAGTTCGCGTGGCGTAAACGGTTTTTGCAGAAAATGCTCGCCCTCCGATAACTGAAGTTCGCGTCCGGCAATCTCCGCGCTGTAGCCGCTCGACAATATGACTTTGAGTCCCCGCTGGTCCGCACGCAGGCGGCCGGCCAATTCCAGGCCACTCAAGCCCCCGGGCATGACCAGATCAGTCAAAAGCAGCGCCACGGCGCCCCCCTGTTCCCTCCAGATCTCGACTGCTTCGACACCGTCGGCGGCTTCCAGCACCTTGTAACCGTGGCTGCCCAGCACTTCCCGCATAACCATGCGCACCTCAGGGTCGTCCTCTACCAGCAGGACGGATTCCGTGCCGCCCCTCGGTTTGGCGCGTTCCGCGACGGGGACGCGATCGGATGAGACGCCCGCATGGATGGGAAGCAGCACTTGATCGAGCATTCCCGGGTCGGCATGCGTGATGAGCGGCGTGGGGTGAAGATGGAGCTGCAAGCGCACGTCCTCGCCGATGATGCGCTGGAGCATTTTGGCGAGGTTTGTGGCGATTTCGTTGAGATCCACCTCGCGCCGCTGCATCGCCTTGATAGATCGGCGTGTTGATCACTTGCTCGGGCGTAAGATCCAGCGCGGTTCGATTGATGAATCGAATGATGGCGTCCGGATCGAGGAGAATAATGGAATCGGTCGAACTTTCCATGATCGACCGCTGGATCGATTCCGCCTGGGACCGAGCATCCTCCGCCCGCACTCGCTCAGTGATGTCAAGCGACACGACCATTACGAGGCGCCGTCCCAGTTCGGCTTCCAGGGGACACTTCACCGTGTGGAAACGCAGGAGCCGGCCTTCAGGGTCGGTGCCGGTTTCGACGATTTCGATCGTGCTGCGCGAATCCAGGACACGCTTGTCATCAGCCAGCCATTTCTCGATTTCAGCCGGGTCTCCTCCGTGGCGCGCGTGAAGTTCGAGCTGGAGCTGTCCGGTTACCTCTTCCACTGAGAGTCCGTAAAACCGTGCCATGGTCTCGTTGGCAAAATGAATCCGCGAGTCGCGATCCTTTGCAAATATGACGGCTGGGCTCTGGTCGAGCACACGCCGGAGGAAGAACTGGCTTCGGCGGAGTTCCTCGCTGGCGAGTTTGCGCTCAGAGATATCTTCGACCATCGCGATGTGGCAGGTAATCGTTTCACCAACCGGTAACATCCCGAAGACAGTGAGCTGCACCCAAACGAACGTTCCGTCGCGGCGGCAAAGCCTCTTTTCCCGGGTAAACTCGCGGATCTCACCGACGCGCAATCGAGCCATTTGGTCCAGGTCCGCTTGGAGGTCTTCCGGATGAGTCAGATCCGTCCATGCGCGGCCGATGAACTGCTCGGGGGTCATGGCGAGATGGCGTGCGTAGCGTTGGTTGACTTGAAGAATCTCGCCGCTGACCGAGTCGAGCCTTGCGACACCAATCGCCGCTTGCTCGAAAATGGCTCGGAAGCGCGCCTCGCTCTCGAACAACGAAGCCAGAGTGGATTGTTCCTTTCGCTGGAAGGCGCGGAGTGTGAGCAACAACACCAGAATCGCCACGGGAACCATGCCCCCGGCCAGGCTAAAACCGAGCACCCAAGGATACATCACGGCCCGAATCTGAGCGTCAGCGGAACGTGCAGGGACGTGAACCGCCACCAAGCCGCCGAAGGCTGGCGAATGCGCAAAAGCCGCGAGCTGTTCCAAACCGGTAAAGCTTACGTTCCGTCCACTCCAGTCTTCTCCCGATCGTGCCAGGGAACCCACAGTAGCTGGTCCTCCGGGATAGGGGGGTGTCAACGGATTCTCAGAAACGTCGGTACCCTCCCTGAGCGGGCGCGCGGTGTGATGCTTGAGGCGTCCATCCCGACCAATGACACACAAAAAGGAATCAGGAAACGGCTTGTCACAACGCTGCCACGCGGCATCGAGCCGCTGCAACTTCTCGGCCAGTGAAAGCGGTTGTCCCAAAAACTCCATATTCCCAGCCAAGGACTGTGCGCGAGCCAAATTCGCGCGATACGCGGTATCAGCCATTGCGTTTTGGCTGGCTCGGTAGGCGCGCCAGCCAAAAATCGCCGATAGCGCGATCCCGGTCAGCGCGAGGACAATAGCGAGCCAGATCAAGCCCGTCGTTCGAGTCTCGAGGACCGTTGGGTGCGGCGGTTTCATAGGTTCCTTTTGGCGATGGCAGCCTATCCTAAACGAAATTAGTGAGCGAGCGGCAAATTCATGGAACTGCGAACACCGGTGCATCTCGGAGTTGTTGGAACAATCGTAGGACTGCGGGCTGTCGTCCCAGCACGCCGCACTCGGAAAATACTCGTCGCATTGGAGACATGCTGATGCATCCATTTGATCTGAAATGCCGCGGCTCGGGACAAGCCGTTAATATGCAGTTCGGATTTCAGCAGCAATTGTCATTTTGGCGCTCGGCACTGCACGCGACCTGTTAGGAGTCTCGCCTTTAGTCCGCATATTTAGTGGCCGCTGAAAAAGTTAGCTGGCACACGGCGAGCGCTCCGGTCATGAAAAAGAAAATGTTGATTGATGCCAGACTGAATTCTGGCCGATAGACCAAATATGGAGAATCAAACAAATTACTCATTAAAAGTGCAGGCCATTCAGCCCGAAGGGCAGAAACGGCCAACTCGCGATCCGTTGTCTGCAGACTCCGATGAATCGACTTGCCCTTATTGCGGAAGCGGGCATAGTAAACGCCGCTTGAGCACAAGCAATGGTTGGGGTCGTAGCTCAGTTGGTAGAGCGTCTCGTTCGCAATGAGAAGGTCAGGGGTTCGATTCCCCTCGGCTCCACCAACCTTCGCCCGAAGCTCTGAGGAGGGTGAAGATTGTCGCGCTGGAGCTTGAAGCGAAGGACTGCCACGGCTCGGCAAGCCAGAAAAGGATTTCTTTTACCCCTTACAGGATCGAATCGATATTCGGACGGAATTGAAGTGTTTGAATCCGATAATCCGCCTGCCATTTCGCCGACGATTCCTTGACATGTTTTAGTTCTCCTGGTGAAAGATTGGGATGACCAATCCTCCGCTTTTTCATGTCGCCGAATCGCGTCGCGTTAACAGACGCTCGTTTATCACTTCGACGAGCTCGCTGGCGGCGGCGGCATTATGGTCGTCGTGTTCCTTCCGAGGCGGGCGCCGGAGCGCAAGGTTCTCGGACTATCCTTTTCAGCTTGGGGTGGCTTCGGGTGATCCGGATCCGTTCGGTTTCGTAATTTGGACGCGCCTCGCTCCCGATCCGCTCGAAGGAGGCGGAATATCGAAGGAACCTATTGAGGTGCGGTGGCAGGTCGCGGAAGACGAGCAAATGACAAAGGTCGTAAAGAAAGGCGCCATGGTCGCCCGGCCCGAATGGGCCCATTCGGTTCATGTGGAAGTGGGCGGTTTGCGTCCGGAAAGATGGTATTGGTATCAGTTTAAGGCGGGTGGGGAAGTTAGTCCGAAGGGGAGAACACGGACAATGCCTACGTTCGATTCCGCGCCGGATCGAATGCGGTTTGCGTTTGCGTCCTGTCAGCATTTCGAGACGGGTTATTTCACGGCTTACGAGCACATGCTTCAGGAGGATCTCGATTTGGTGGTACACCTTGGCGACTATATTTATGAGGGTGCCGGGAGACCGTTGCAGGTGCGATCACATGTTGGGCCTGAGCTTGACTCGCTTGACGAGTATCGAAATCGGTACGCTCAGTACAAGAAAGACCCGGCCCTGCAGGCGATGCACGCCGCAGTTCCCTGGATCGTGACTTGGGACGATCATGAATTCGCCAACAACTGCGCCGGCGCAATCTCGGAAAAGGATGGTGTCGATCCAAAGGATTACCTCGAACGGCGAGCTCGGGCTTATCAAGCATATTATGAGCATATGCCACTGCGTTGGGGGTCTCTTCCCCATGGTCCGGACATGAAAATGTACCGTAGAATTGCTTTCGGAAAGTTAGCCGAATTCTTTGTATTGGACACGCGCCAATACCGTACCGATCAACCGTGTGGTGACGGCAACAAGGCTCCATGCGACGGCGTTTATGATGCCAATGCCACATTGCTTGGAGAGGCTCAGAGAAACTGGCTCCTGGGGGGTTTGGAAGGTTCGGGGTCCAATTGGAATATTCTTGCGCAGCAAGTGATGATGGCCCGAGCAGACCGGTCGCCTGGAGAACGGGTAGCGCATAGCATGGACCAGTGGCCCGGCTATGAAATGGAGCGTCGTCGATTGCTGAAGTTTTTTAATGAGCGCCGAATCTCGAACGCGATTGTGCTAACAGGCGACATTCACAGCAACTGGGCGAACAACCTGATTGCGGACTTTGATGAGCTCGACTCGAAGATTGTGGCGACTGAATTCGTGGGTACATCTATTTCTTCCGGCGGAGATGGGGCGCGCGAACCTGCGAACCTCGAGAAACTGCTCTCGGAGAATCCCTTCGTTCAGTATCACAACGCGGAGCGAGGTTATGTACGCTGTCAGGTTTCACCGACCGAATGGAAATCGGATTACCAGCTTGTTGAGTATGTGACTCGGAGGGGAGCGCCGCTCGTGACACGGGCGTCGTTCGTGGTGGAAGCGGGGCGACCCGGGTTGCAAAGAGCTTAATCCGCCGCGCGCCAAAACTAACTGTTACCCAGGAGAGGAGATCGTTGCGCCAAAAGGGGTGTTACCCAAT
>JAQBVM010000114.1 GCA_027623095.1 Verrucomicrobiota bacterium | reverse complement strand
GCCTACATTCCACCGCCCGTTCCGGACGAACAGAACATCTTCAAGGCCCCGGGAATGCACGGTTTCGTCAGAGGCGAAGGGACGAACCAGTTCATCTCGCGTTGCCAGGAAGTGTACGAGAGTGTCCGCGCCAGAGCCACCAAACCTGTCGTTGTTGCGGAGATCCTCGTTGTCCCGATCGGAACCAACACAGCGCCGGCTGCGGCCGGTCTCTATCATGCATCCTCGCCAGCGGAGGCGTTGGCCGAAATTGAGCGCCGAACAAATCGCCGCGCGGACGGAGCGCAGGGGTTTGCTTTGGTTGCGGACTCGCTGGCCAGGGCCAATCCAGTGCGCATCGCGTTGCAGTGTGAAAAACCTCCAAAAGCTGCGGATCTGGAGAAATCCTACCCGAATTTCTCCTTTCGCGAATTGGACGGCAATGTTTTGGCTGTTTCCTTGGATAAAGCCGTTTCCCCGGCGGATTACATCGCTTCCACCGCCACGCTGCAGGACGGATTCGAGATGCTCGGCAACGCTCTCCGACGCCCCACAGGCCGAATGGACGGTGACTATCGCCAGCCCAATCAAATGCCGATCCCTAACTTCGTCGCCATTCGCTCGGCGGCACAAATACTTTCGCAACGAGCCCAATGTTTCTTGATCCTCGGAAAGCCCGGCGAGGCGCTCGCCGACTTAACCCTCGTGTTCCAAATCCGGAGAATGCTCGAAACTCCGCCGGCAGGCAAACCGATCACTCTGGTGTCCGCCATGATCGACGTCGCGATTGGCGGTCTCTATGTGGAGGTTGTGCATGACGGCTTCCGGCTTAACGCCTGGCGCGCGGCCAGACGTCAAGGATCCGAAACTCACTGAGAATCTCCATCTAGAGAGTTTTTCCAATATAAGCCGAGTTAACCAACGGCTCCATCAACTCGCGGGCGACATGAACACCCGCCGTTCCCTGCAGCCGTCTTGAAAGCCGAGTAGCCGCCCAGGCATGACGTTGACGGTCGCCTGCCGAAGCGGCGTGCCGCATACAAGCCACCAAACCGGTAGTGACTGACAAATGCAGTTCCTCCTCGATATTCAATTCGAAGCAGTTCTGGAAAAAACCGGCGGCCGCGAGATGTCCGGCCTTCGCTTGTTCCGAAGGCAGTCGATCGAAATGCGTGAAAAACTCTCGCTGCAGGGGATGGACCGAATAAAGCGGGTTTGCTCCTTCACCCCTAAACTCAAGCGCCAAACCCAAGGCGAACCAATCATGGATAGCCTTTTCGGTTTCACCACCGAGTCGTTTGCAGGCTCCGGCTAGTTTACCCAACAAACGCAAAGAGAAAAGCGAGGCATCATACCGCCGAGCCTGAACCGCCACCACCTGAAAGCCGTCCTGCTTAAACACGGCGGCTAAGTGGGCGGCAAGTGTGCTTCGACCCGATCCACTGATGCCTGCGAGCACAAGAATGAGCTTCTCGCCGTTCGTCAAGGCGGGACCCGTGCGTTGGAGCAATCGGCGGCGACCCACGAAACCTTCAGCGAGACCGCAGATGTTGTCGCCGAGCATCTCGTGCCGAACCACTGGACGAACTGGCGCCTCGTGCTGCCTGGAACGGTCCACAAGATGAACTTCGTCTTCCCCCGCGTACGTCTGCTGCCAAGCAAAGCTAAGGTCGTGCTGGCTGGCGTCGCGGTGGAGGTCCGAGTCCCCAGTGATGATGAGAATACGAACTCCATTGCCTGACAAAAGCGCGTCGGCGAGAACGGGCGAATGGCGTAGGTCGCTCGCTCCTCGTTCATCCTCGAACGCAAAGTGCCCCATCCGGCCTTTTAGGATGCTATGACCCGAGAGGTGCAATCTGGGGTTTAACTTCTGCAACGAGCTTGCTGACTTCCTTAAATGTGCCGGTCTCCGCAATCTCTATGTAAACGTTGCCGCTGAGTTGATGAGCAATGCGAATCACCGCTTCTTCTTCCTGTTCGTAATCGAACGGCGCGAGATCAATGGGCGCGCAAGAACAGAAAACGATGCGCAGGGGTGTGGACCGCAGCACGGCGCTGGGAGGAAGAAGAACCTTTCGGGCGGAGCGCAAAATCGCCCAGCGACAGTTCGTTCCCAGGAAATCTCCATCGGGTGAGGGCAACAGCTCCCAAGGAAGACGGAGGCACTCAGCTTGATCAGACGTGATGAGAAGCCGCCCGTGGTTCGGAGTGATTGCGCTCACCAATCCGTCGTAAATCGGTTTCAGGAACACGTCCCGAAGATCTTTGCCGACTTTCTCCAGGAGTGGCCGGTCAGCCACGGTGCTCCGAGTCAGCGCGGCTGCACTCTGACAGACCCCCTCCACGGCCTCTTGCGCGGCGCGGTGCTCGAATTGCTGGTCATCGTAGCAGACGGTGACACACACGGACCCGTCGGATTCCCCTCTTAAGTCAATCGAGTATTGAACCATGGATTTACATACCGTCGCACCGGTTTCATAGCGAACTACACAAGAAACGGTCAGCGAGTGTTTTCAGATTCGAGTTGATCAGTTTCCGGTAAGATGATCGAGAAGGAGTGACTCCACGCCGATCATGAATCATAACCTCACGATGATCGGTGCGCCGTCAAACACCGTGAGCTAACCGTCTATTCTCACATGCACGCTACGATGAGGGCGTCCCACAATCCAACGTGGCGAGTCAAAAGTCAACGCAACCATTCGGCCGGCAGCTTGACCAACCCGTTAGCTTTACACAAGTGAAAGCCATCGGACAGTATTTGTCCCACCTCATCGAATAAACTCACGGAATGCCCGCAATTCAGCCCTTGCTTTTTCCGGATCCGCAACCGCTGGTCGAGCGGTTCGGCAGGGAATTCTTCCGTCGGTTGCCGATGAAACCCGGCGTTTACCTCATGAAAGACGAAGCAGACCAAGTTCTCTATGTAGGAAAAGCCAAAAATTTGCGCAAACGACTGGCGAACTACCGTGTCGCTTTTTCGGCGGACTCGACTAGCCGCCGGCCATTGCGCCTACGATCAGTAGAGGTTCCGAGCCAGAGCAAATCGGTCCAGGCAACACAGCGTTCGGAGGTGCGTTGGATAGATCTTCCTTGCAGGCGAAGAATCGGATGAACGGACGCCGCCGCAGCGTGGCATGGTCGCGGATGGTTCCGCGCAACATCGGATAGCGCGCCTCGAGCGCGTCCAACACCGCGAGCACGGTCGCAGGACCCTCGACTTCAATTTCCACCTCGCCATCCACACGCGCCAGGGTCCGCAGGTGGAATGGCAACACCACGCGTATCACGGGAGAGTCTGCACCTCGACCGACAACACAGCCGGGAGATCCCGCACGATGGAACTCCACATGTCACCGCCGTCGGTGGAAACATAGACTTGTCCGCCGGTTGTACCGAAATAGACGCCGCACGGATCAAGCGAATCGACAGACATGGCGTCTCGAAGCACGTTGACGTAACAATCCTTCTGCGGCAGGCCGTTTGTGAGCAGTTCCCATTCATTTCCACCCGTCCGGCTCCGGCAAACGCGGAGTTTTCCGTCCGGCGGGAAATGTTCCGAATCACTTTTGATGGGGACGACATAGACTGTCTCCGGCTCGTGCGCGTGAACGTCGATCGGAAAACCGAAATCACTCGGCAAGTTCCCGCTCACTTCATTCCAAGAGTCGCCGGCGTTGTCGGTGCGCAGAACATCCCAGTGTTTCTGCATGAACCGCACATCCGGCCGCGACGGGTGAAGTGCAATGCGATGAACGCAATGTCCGACCTCCGCGTCGGGATCCGGCAGCTCGTATTGGGACTTCAATCCGCGGTTAATTGGCTTCCATGTGTTGCCGCCGTCATCGGAACGTTGAATGATTTGTCCAAACCAGCCGCTTGTTTGCGATGCGTAGATCCGGTTCGGATCCACGAGCGAACCTTTGAGGTGATACATTTCCCAGCCGGCGAAGAGCGGTCCGCTGACGTCCCAGTTCTTGCGATTGCCGTCGGCCGTCAAAATGAACGCGCCTTTCTTTGTGCCAACCAACACTCGGATGTTGCTCATGACTTGTTTCTTCTCGATTTCTTTCCGCTATGTCTCATAAGTCCCCGATCGGCGTCAGTCATTTCCAACGATCTGGCGCAATTTCGGCAATTAAGAACCTTCATGCCAAGCCATATTGGAGTTCAAGATCTCGAAGGAATCGTCAACCGCCGTTCTCAGCAATCCGTGCCGCCACGAGTCTCCGCACAAGGGATGCTGGCGGAGGTTTATCGGCTTGAAAGCGAATTGTGCCCTTGCTGATGTCGAATCCCTTGAGCGCGTCCTTATGAGCGTCCACGGTGGAAGAACTCATGAGATAGAACGCGCAATGGTTCGCAGTCGCCCCAAAGACCATCAGCGCTTTTCCATTAAGACGAAATGCAGCGAGTCCATAGCTGAGGCACTCTTCGGCCTTCGGCGCCGCGGCCTTGATAGTCTCGCGAAGCTTCTCAAGGGCAGCCCGTTTGTCATCACTCAGTACCGAAAGGTACTCGTCGATGGTCTTGGGTTTAGCCGTGGGAGTAATCCTTCGTTCGGTCATGCGGTTTCCTCATCAACATCGCGATTGCTGCCTATTTGCGTCCCTAAGCCTTCGGATGTCAATTCGGTCTGGTCGATCTCGATCTTTCCATCGTTTTGCGATGGAAACCTGGCGAGGCGGGCCTCAGACCGGGCGCTTGGAGCGCGGCTTGTCCCAAGCCGCAGCACGCGAGCGGAGCAGAGGCGTGGAACAAAACCCGAAGACTCTGGCAAATCTGGAGCGCAGCGGTTTGAGACAAACCGCGGTCCGGTGCATGCGAATGAAAAATTGACTCATCTACAACAACTTTTGAAGTTCAAGGAATCTAGAGTCCACGTGCAGAAATAGCTTCCACTTGTTTCCGAGCGCCGCCCCATCAGAGATGTAAGGCGGCGAGCAAGCGCTTGCTTTCCCGCAGGCCGTTCCCAGGCAAAGAACCTGCGATGGTTACACTCGCCACGGTTGACCTTCCATTGCGTCTCTGCGCCTTCGCGCCTTGGCGTTCTATTCCGGATCCTCTGCCAAACCGTTCACGACCCGAAGAATTCCGTTTTTGAAAAGCCGCTCACCAAAGTTAATCACCAAGCCCAGCCACGAGGCGTACACAGCCGCGCGAATGGGCCTGGGGAGAATTGGAGAATGGCGATCTTCTTCGCGCCGCTGAAGATTCCCGGAGCGCGGGTCTGCGACCCGCAGCATCCTCGTGACTGCGAACACGTTCAGAATTCCGAAGTCTCTCTACGCGATGGACGCGCTGCGGCTCACAGAGCCGCGCTCCGAACGACTGCGGCGCTCTGCTGAGACGCAGCTACGGGAAATCCAGCTTTTCCGGGTCCACCCAGAACTCGTCTTTGGGATTCAACTCCACATCGGGCATCGGTTCGAATTTCGATGCGTCGAAGGGTGGAAGCTGGGTTTCGGGCGCGGCGAGTTCCTGGAGGTGTTTGCGGGCGTTGGTGAGTCCGTAGTGATAGGCGTAGCAGACTTTGCCATCCGCTGAAATGCCGATGCAACATCATGACACCTTTCGTCCGGGCTTTTCCAGAAGGCACGAGCTCGACTCAAAATGATCCCTGAGATTTCTCGACATCCTCTCGCAGCGCTAGCCAAACCGATCCGGGTGAGAACACAGCCTTCATGAGAACGGTCCAGAGCACTTCGGTCAAATAACTGCATCGCTTGGCAACCACTAATTTCGGCAGCACGCAGACAACCCATCTGTAAGAGTGTTTCAGATAAATTCGAGAGCAGGCGGTCTAGTTTTCCTTGTTTATCTTCCTGTCTGAGAACATCGGCTCCTCGCCGAAAAGCGCGAGCTGCACGGCTCGGCTGGCCGATGATGAGGTGGCTGAGACCAAGCCAATTTAGCAAGTCGCTCTGGTCGGCGATGTTTGAAAGACGTAGCGAGTCATCCATGCCGCCTTGAAGAAGTTTTTCGAGGAGCTCGACTCGACAGTTACCTGCGCTCAAACGATAAAGCGTCGATTCTTCGAGGTGCGCGCGAAAAACAGCGAAGGCGTTGTCGAATTGCTCCAATTCAATGAGCGTGTGATATAGCTCAACGGCGGACGTTAAATCCTCAAGCCTGTTCACCGCCGACTGCGCGACTTTGGGCGCCGCGTTGAAATACGAATACAGCTCCCCATAGATGCTCCGTTTAGCTGCAGAATCGAGTACCGCCAACGCCGCACCACGGACGACAGGATGTAGGTCATAACGGTTCGCTTGCCTGTCCCATCCAACGAGACCACGATCCTCAAGTTCCGTGAGCACAGGGTCGAGGACGCGATTGTTGGCGCAAGGTTTTGGAGAGTGTGCCCCAACCCGCTTCACCGTGCTCTCGCCTTTGGCGGTCGAAGCGGCCTGAAGGGTGCGCTCGTTCTCGAATGAATTATCACCGACGTTTTTCACCAACACGGACCGTAACGTTTCCCATGCAGCTGGCATACGAAGGGCGGCCAAAGTGTGAAGCACACAGCGTTGCGCTTTGGTCAGACCATGCAAGGCGAATTCCAGCACATGAGTCGCGGCGTTCTTCAGTGGCAGTCCTGACGGATTTAATTGCGGATGAGCTTGACGCCATTTGTCGAAGTCGCGAGGAGCCGGGCGAAATGCAGCCACTTCGCCGGTCAGCGCCCGAATCAATAACGGGTAGTTGCCGAACGACTTGGACAACGAGAGCAATTGCTCCTTCGAGCCGCTGACTTTGAATTCCCGCCAAAGTTTGAGAGCATCGTCGTCCTTCAGCCCAATCAGAAACGAGGCGAAGGTGCCTGGCAACGAATCGCCTGTGTCCGTCTGCAACTCGGCTGAGTGAAGCCGCGTGCTGATGAGGGTGCGGGATTGATTCACGCGAGCGAGACGGCGCCGGAACTGTCCAGCGCGGTGATCCGTCGTGCAGCGTAATTGGTGCTTGCCGACGAATGATTCGCCGGCGCTCTCAGGCACGGCGTGCGCTTCGGCCACGCGGTTGGCGGTTTGCTCATCAAGGTCGTAATCGGGCATCTGCGCCGCGTCCATGCGCGCGTAGGCGAGGAGGATGCGCTCCAATCCCCCGAGCACGAGCAGGAACGGCTGCTGGTCGAGGATCTGCAGGAGTTGGTCTTCGCGGTCGGGCGATGTCATCTCGCGCACAGATTTCTCGGGTTGTCTGGAGACGTAGGCGAGGGCGCGGATGATGAAGTTTTCCCAGTGCGCGTCGCTTTCGTAGAAACTCCACCATAAGCGACCGGCGAGATTCGGTAGTTCTTTCGGCGCGATGTCGTTGAACCATTTCCACGTGAGTGCACTCTTCCCCATTCCGCCGATGGCCACGAGATTGAAAATGCGCGTATCGGCGGGCACCTCCATATTCGTCGTGACCCAATCGGTGAGGAGATTCAACTCGGCCTGGCGCCCGACAACGTCCTTGGTTTGGAGCAGCGAGTAAGGATGGGCGATGTAAGGTTCAGGCAATTTTGGGATGAGGTTGGGCGGATGGAAGTCGGGGACGGCTTTCTCGCCGGAGCTTTCCGCTTTCCGCTGCTTGAGATCAGAGAGGGCGTGGATGACTTCGCCCCTCAAGTCTTCCGGCGACTTGAATTCCCGGCGTCCGCGTCCTTTGTTGGCTCTCTCTTTCAGTTCGGCAAGTTTCCTCTGCGCATCCTTGTCTGTCTCGACCATCTCGATGGTGAGCGGATGGTCTTTGTGGATTACAAAAGCGAGAATCGGAATCTTCCGCTCCACGGCGCGATTGAATTCCAACTCGGTGATCGAAATTTATGGCCTTCCGGCCTGTGTCCGTAGCGCCATGCGAAGATGCCGATGTAGATGTCGGCTTTGTCCACCATCTCCATCGAAACGCGGATGGCGTCGGCATCGCGCGCTGGAAGATGCTCCATGCCGATCGGAAAAATGCCCTGGCGAAGGCACGCTTCCAGGACCTCGCGACGATGACTTGGCAGGTCAAGCGACGTGCTGCTAATCATCGTTGTGAGCTGGCCGGGTTTGCTCTTCATACCTTTGGGCCTCCCTTAACCCACTCCGAATCGGTGGTCTCAAACCGGGAGATTGGAGGAAGGAGTTGTTTCACCAACTGATCGGGATTTGTTTCTTCGGGCGTGCTCCGACCGTAGTCGTCGGATCACAGAGACTCAAGACGGAACCTTAAGAAACCGAGAGGGCGCAGGGCTGCATTAAACTCCGTAAATGCTCCCACTCCTAAATCGGATGGAGAAGGGCCGGTGAGAAGAGGTTCGCTAACATTGGCTTCCGCTCCCCATGAATCCCCGTCCAAAAATGACACCGCATCGGATGAGAACATCGATTCAACCGCGTTCCTCGTTTTGTGCGGGAGGGTGAGACTCTGTCGAACCCAATCTTGGCCGGATTCCAGGGTTCGGCGGGAGCCTCACCCTCCCATTTTCTGGGTAACCGTCAGCGCGGTGTGGCGCGGATTGGCAATCCGCGATGTAGCCGATTACCAATCGGCGCCACGGCCTCGGCTCGGTTCAGGGGTTCAAGGAGCGAAACATTTTCGTTGAACTCTTTCCTCGCTTTCCTCGCCCCACTCGTGCGTCACGGATAGGCGAGATTCGACTCCAGGCAGACTTTTTTCATGCACGCCGGGCAGATTCCGTGCGTCATGGAAATTCCGTTTGCTTCGAACCGCGCCTGCTCGACCGGTTTCCAAGAGCCCGCGTCAAAACGATCCTCTCCCTTTTGGATCGATCGGCTGCACCAAGCGCAAACAGTCACAAGGATCTCATGTCTTCCGTAAAATTGCGTTAGACCCGCGCGCCCGCGCGTGAAGGCTTCCTTGGTTTCAGACCTCGAAATAACGGCTCGCGGAGAGCCCATCCGATTATCAAAAGCTCCGGATCGTTGGGCTGGAAAAAGCTTCTTTGAAGCAGATCGAGGCGCGGGACCGGCTGATCCTCCAAAACTCGCCGACGGTTCGACATGATTGATCATACGACAAATCCATTTGTCAGTTGCACATGGCGGAATCCATTCCGCCGTTACGCCAAAACCGCTTCCGAGAGCAAACGCGCTGGCCGTTCGCCTCCCATCCATGGCAGAGGCACTGGGGTATTACTCGGACGAAATACCAAGAGACTTTAGGGAAAAGACAATCGAACTTGACTGCGGGCGCTGGCTCCGCCAACGAATCAAATGGCAGCGATGGCTTTACTTGAGTTTTGCGGAGTGGTGAAATAGCCCCATTAATGAAGATTACTGCCATTGAAACTCACGTTTGCCACGCGCGAATGCGGAATTGGGTGTTTGTCAAAGTATTGACCGACCAAGACGGACTTTGGGGATGGGGCGAGGCGACCTTGGAATGGCATACGCGAGCCGTTGTCGGGGCGATTGAAGACATATCCCCTCTTCTGATCGGCGAAGATCCAACCCGCGTGGAGCATCTCTGGCAAATCATGTACCGCCAGCAATTCTGGCATCCACCCGGATTTGTGCGCGGCACTGCGATCAGCGGCATCGACCTGGCATTATGGGATATTCTCGGGAAAATCCACAACGTGCCGTGCCACAAGTTGTGGGGCGGTCCCGTCCGAGATTTCGTCCGGCTGTACAGTCATCTGGGCGGCGGCAAGATGGAGGATTTTTATCAAACCGATCCGTCGGATGCGAAACGTTTCGGTGAACTTGCCGCATCGTCGGTAGCCGATGGTTATACCGCGTTTAAATCGATGGCGGTTCCGGAAACGATGTCGTTGGAAGGTTTGAAGCCGATCAAATACGCCGAGGCCTGCGTGCGCGCGATGCGCGAAGCGGTTGGGGACGGAATTGACATCATGGTCGATTGCCATGCGCGGCCTTCGCCGGCAATGGGCCTGCAGTTCGCCAAAGCATTGGAACCGTATGGCCTCTACTTTTTCGAAGAGCCTTGCTGGTCTGAATCGATCGACGGAATCGCCGACGTGCAAAGGGCCGTGACGACTCCGATCGCGACGGGTGAACGATTGGTCAGTTTGCATCAATTCCGGGATCTCTTGGAAAAGCGCGCCTGCAGCGTCATTCAACCGGACATTATCCATATCGGGGGGCTGAGCGAGGCCCGCCGCATCGCCGCTCTCGCCGAAGCGCATCGGGTATCGATGGCGCCCCACAACCCTCAGGGTCCGGTCAGCACCGCCGCTTCGATCGAGTTCGGATTTGCCACGCCAAGCTACATCATTTGCGAGTCCGTGCATCAGGATGTGCCCTGGAGAGATGACATCGTCAAAGACGGTTTCACTGTCGAAAAGCAGGGGCGAATAGTCCGTCCCGGGAAACTTCCGGGGCTCGGGATTGAGATCAACGAAGCCGAAGTGAAAAAGCATCCGTTCCAGCAAGAGACAATCCTCCGAACTTTCTACAAAGATGGAAGTGCGGGAGATTGGTAAGCGTTTTCGGGACAGGCAATCGCTCGACAAATAGAAACTGAAATGCCCAAAACTTCAAAATGACGCGCCAGGCACTCATGCTTCCTTCACCCAAAGTGGTTCCCGAATTGGACCCTGCCTTTCGCCCGGCCGTTTTGGCGAATCGCGCCTTCGAGGCTCAGGCAACAGCGGCTCCTAATTCTAACGAAGTAAAGATCGGCCTGGAACAGGCGGACGGGTCACTGTTCCACCATTCAACCCGGGTGCTTCCGGAAGATCATCCGTCTTCGCATTCAAACTTCAAACATTTGGAGCGACTCGTAAAATTTCTCCTATGGTCTCGTGGAGGCTTCCGCGTTCACTATTCGGGTCCGCGAGGCCTGGGGGAAGCGCTGCAACGCAATTTCACCGACACACCAACAGGAAGGTTCGACGCACAAATCATGGGCGAGCGGATATTCGAGAATCCATTTCAAGTTGTCTTTGCAGATCCTATTCCACCCGCGCGATCGAACACCACACCGCTCGGAAGGCACCTCGATGGTTGCCGCATCGGATTCGATTTGGGAGGCAGCGACCGGAAAATTGCTGCGGTCATTGATGGAAAGTGTGTCTTCAGCGAAGAGATAGTCTGGAATCCAGTCCCTCAGACCGATCCTCAATGGCATTTCGATCAGATTATGGAATCGCTTCGTGCCGCCGCGAAACACCTGCCCCGTGTGGATGCCATTGGCGGGAGTTCGGCGGGAGTGATTGTCAATAGCAGGGTCAAGGTAGCCTCGCTCTTTCGCGGAGTGCCAATCGACCTTTTCAACAGCAGAGTCAAAGATCTCTTTCTCGAAATGAAGAAGGCCTGGAGCGGAATTCCGTTCGAGATTGCAAACGACGGTGAGGTCACCGCGCTGGCCGGTTCCATGTCGATGGGAGAAAACGGTGTCTTGGGAATCGCGATGGGAACCAGCCTGGCGGGAGGTTATGTCAATCAAGAGGGCAACATCACTTCCTGGTTGAACGAACTTGCATTCGCTCCAATCGATTATCGAGCGGACGCCCCGGCAGATGAATGGTCCGGCGACCGCGGTTGCGGCGTTCAATATTTCTCGCAGCAATGTGTTGGGCGGCTTCTGCCCGCAGCCGGAATCGACCTGGATTCAGACATGCCGCTGCCTGAGAAACTGAAACACGTTCAATCGCTGATGACGAATGGAGACGCGCGCGCGCGGCGGATTTACAGCACGATTGGAACTTATCTTGGCTACGGTTTGGCACACTACAGCGACTTCTACGATTTCAACCACTTACTGATCCTGGGGCGTGTCACGTCCGGTTCGGGCGGCGACGTGATCTTGGCCCAAGCTCGAATGGTTCTTGAAACCGAGTTCCCCGATCTTGCCGCCAAAATCCGATTTCACACCCCGAGTGAAACCGACAAACGGCACGGCCAGGCGGTCGCGGCGGCAAGCCTTCCCGCTATCGCAAAATAGTGGAAATCAGAAATCTCGAATACTCTCAGTCAGGCTTATGAATCCTTACCAAAACTTCGTTACTGAGTATCAGCGCCTGCTGAAGGAAGGCGCAGCGCACCCGCTCGGCGGCTTCCCGCCTTCGCATCGGTCTGATACAAAGAAAGACGCACTCTCCGCAATGATCTTCTCACCGCATCCGGATGACGAATGTATCATTGGCGGCCTTCCGTTGAGACTTCTGCGGGAGGCTCGCATGCGAGTGATGAATGTTGCCGTCACGCAAGGCAGTCGAAAGGACCGCCAAACCGAGCGGTATCGAGAACTTCAAAATGCCTGCGCCTTCATGGGATACGAACTCATACAGACGCATCCCAACGGTTTGGAAGGAATCAGCCGGAAAGGCCGGGAACAGAATCCCGCCGGTTGGGCCAATTCAGTGAAAGTGATTGCAAATATCCTTGATGCGCAGAAACCGGAGATTCTTTTCTTTCCACACGACAAAGACTGGAACAGCACCCACATCGGGACACACGATCTGGTTGTGCAAGCCCTCGAATCGCTCGGATCCAATTTCCAGTGTTTCACAGTCGAAACCGAGTTTTGGGGCCAGATGCCGGATCCTAATTTGATGGTTGAATCGAGCTCGAATGATGTGGCGGACATGGTTGCGGGAACTTCCTTTCACGTGGGTGAGGTGCGGCGCAATCCGTTCCATCTCTTCCTTCCCGCTTGGATGCAGGACAACGTCCGGCGGGGAAGCGAGCTTGTTGGCGGACAGGGCGAGGCAGCGCCGGATTATTATTTCGCGACGCTTTACCGGCTGCGACGATGGGCGCAGGGCCAATTTGAGAATGTGCTGGATCAAGGCCGTCAAATCGCCTGCGCAGACGATCCGCGGGATCTGTTCCAATCAATGAGGAAATGACCTACCGGTTCGCCACACTCGACGACATCGGTCTGCTCACGGCGTTGAATGAGCAGCTCATCGAAGACGAGAAGAGCTCGAACTCGATGACGACCGAACAGTTGGCGCAACGATTGGCCGGCTGGCTGTCGGACAACTATCTGGCTGTGCTGTTTGAAAAGAGCGGAACGGTGGTCGGATACGCCCTTTATTGTACGGGAGAACGCGCGCCGGGCGAAATCTTCTATTTCATCCGGCAATTCTTTGTGTGCCGGGAACATCGCCGCCGCGGAATTGGACGGGAAGCCGTCCGTTTGTTATCCTCGGAGATCATTCCGCGTACCCAACACCTCGTTCTGGATGTGCTCGTCCACAACGATATTGGAAGAAAATTCTGGAAAGCCGTCGGATTTTCCGAGCATTGCATCACGCTTGAGCTTCCGCCCAGTGAATCATCGTAAAAAGATAGCAACTCTTTCAGTGAGCAGCCGCAGCTTTACTTTAAGAAACTCGGAAGAAACGTTGTCAGGAACGGGAAATAGGTAATCAGCAGAACACCGATAAGCAGGACAATCTGCATTGGAATTACGGCGCGCGTGACCTCCAATACCGGTTTGTTAAATCGATAGGATGAAAGGAAGAGATTAATCCCAACTGTCGGCGTCAACAGTCCCAGTTCCAAGTTCGCCAGGAAGATGATCCCCAAGTGAATCGGGTCAATGCCGTAAGCGACTCCCAAGGGAACCAGTAGAGGGACGACAACAACGATCGCGGAAAAGATATCCATCAAACATCCCACCGCCAAAAGAAAGAGGTTTAGGACAAGCAAGAACGCGTATTTGGAATGAATCGCCTGCGTGACCCATTCCACTCCGCGGCTTGGAATCTGGGCATCGACCAAATAGTTCGTAAAACCCAATGCCACACCGAGAATAAGGAGCACACCGCCAACGAGCAGCGCGCATTCCGAAAGAACCCGGGGCACATCCCGAGTCAGTTTCAAATCCTTATACACAATGGTCTCGATGATGAGCGCATAGAAAGCGGTCACAGCGGCGGCTTCGACTGGAGTCGCAAATCCGCCAAACAACGCAACCAAGGCAACGACGGGAAGCGCCAGCTCCCATTTCGCTTCCCAAATCGCGGGCCGCACCTCTTTCCATGAAAACGATTCTCCGCTGGGAGGGCGCTTCTGCCCTTGGCTGATTCCCCAGATACAGGTCAAAATAACCAAAAGCAGACCCGGCAAAAGGCCGGCTAAGAACATCTTTTCAATCGTCACACCGCTGGATTTCACGTTCGAACTGGCCACAATGGCGAAAAGGATCAAAGGCAGCGACGGCGGGAACAGGAGTCCCAAGCCACCGGAACCGGTCAGTAACCCAAGAGCGGATCGTTCGGTATATTTCGCGGCAATTAAGACCGGCATCAGAAGTCCGCCCAGCGCTAGAATTGTCACACCCGAAGCTCCCGTAAACGAAGTAAAGAACGCGCACATCACCACCGTCACGATCGCGGGCCCCCCGCGCAATTGTCCGAACAAGGCTTGAAACACTCGCACCAGTCTTTTGGAAGCTCCGCCTTCGGCGAGGAGATATCCTGCCAGCGTAAAGAGAGGAATCGTCGGGAGCGTCGGATTGGTGACCATCGAATAGTGCGTGAGCGATATGGAGGCAATTGGAAGCTCTTCACCCCAAAAAAAGATCAACGCGGCGCCACCCAGCATCACAAAAATAGGCGCGCCCAAAGCCATCGCAACCAACAGCGAAACCATCAATGGCACAACCCATTTCTCGGGCTCCATCGGGGGCCTGAATCCGAGCCAGAACACCAGCGCCACAACTCCACACAGCGTGATCAATCGCGCCGCCCAACTGTCCGCCGATCGCCAAATCAATCGCATCGCGATCGCGCAAAACCCCACAGGCAGCACCATCTGAATAACCCAAATCGGGATGTCGTAGGCGAGTATCTTGCCACCCTCCCGCTCGCTCATCACGAACTGCCAGGCTGCCACGCAGAGAAACAGAGTGATGGTTGCCGCAGCCGTTCCGCTGGCGATTCGGGCAAATGCCCGCCATCGGCCTCGCAGAAAGTTGCTGAGCGTCGAGAGCGATAGCAACCGTCCGTCGCGCGCCGCCAGCGCGCCCCCCATAAGCCCGATAATGAGCGTGAAATGCTGCAGAAACTGGCTCCCTCCCACGATGCCGGTTTGAAATGCCTTCCGAAGAACAATTTCAGTGAGCGGCAGCAATACCATCGCCCCAAGCGCCAGTGAAACCGCAAGATTCTCCCCCTGCCGCAGCCATCGCCGCCATCCCGTAACCTCTGCTTCCGGCCGAGCGATTTCCGGAGATCCAATGAGTGCTTCGCTGCTCATCAACGAGCTCCC
Organism: Verrucomicrobiota bacterium; assembly: GCA_027623095.1. Taxonomy (GTDB): domain Bacteria; phylum Verrucomicrobiota; class Verrucomicrobiia; order Limisphaerales; family SIBE01; genus JAIPJX01. The sequence goes on along the minus strand of JAQBVM010000114.1, from coordinate 5,316 downwards.
GCCCCAGAATCCCGATACTCCTTCAACAAACTCAGCACTTTGTCGAATATGTCTTCAGGCACGATTCTCCCGCGAATGCTCGGATACACCGTATCCACGGCGGACCTCCACTCGGCTTCGACATCGGGCGTTACGGATTGCACTTTGAGTCCCCGCTTCTTCATTGCCTCCACCGCTTCGCTGCTCTCCTTTCGGTTGTCCGCCTTCACCTTTTTTCCAGCTTCGGTCGCCGCCTGAGTGATAGCCTCCCTGCTTGCGAGTGGAGTATTATCCCAAGTTTCCTTCGAGAGCACCAGCGCCCCGACCAAGGGCGCCCAGTTTAAATCAAGCATATGAGGCGCCGGTCCATCCACCTGTGTCGCGAGCGCGATGAACGGCGGCAAGGGAACCGCCGTGATCAGCCCCGTCTGCAAATTCGGCAGGATATCGACAGTTTCCAACGGCACCGGATTAAAACCGGCAGACTTGAAGATGCTGACCGCGTTTGCATTCCCAGACCAAACGAACAATTTGGATTTTCTCAAATCATCGGGTCGCAGAACGGGTTCTTTCGAGAAAAAGCGCACCCAACCGACGTCACCCCAGAAAAGGACGATGAATCCTTTTTCTTCCATCCGTTTCTCGAGCATCGGACGCAGTTTCTCGCTGACGTAATCCACCTCGTCGAGCGACTTAAAAACCATGGGCATGTACTGGAGACCGGCGACCGCGGGCTCGATTTCGGCGAGTCCCACCGTAGTTAACAATCCCGCCTGAAGCTGGCCGATCCGCATCCTTCGAACCATGTCCGCCTCTCCACCCATGGTCCCATCCGGATAAATCGTCAACGCCGCCCCGCCGCTCGGAATATTCCGCCACGCCTCTCCCATTTCCTGGAGATGCCTGTAGGAAGAAGATCCTTTGGGCGCAAGTGTTCCAAGCCGGATTCTCACAGACCGTCCCGCTGCCGTAGTCTCCCGTTGCATCCCGGCAACTGCAATAAAACCGATCAACAGTGCGACATACCCAATCGTTCTTCGTCTAAATCCTTCAATATTCATGATTCTCGTTCTCTATCGTCTCGCCATCCTCGCTCGCGCACGGATCTGATTCGAATTCCGCCCGCGAGTCCAGTTCCAGTTTACTTCAGTCCTTCATCCAAAATCAGAAACAATTCGCCCCGCCTCGACATGAGCCAGCGTGCGCGCTGCTGCATGATCAGGTTCACAAGCCTGAAATCCGGTTCTGCGTCCGAATCGATTTCCAATGCGCGCTGAAGCAATTCGTCGAACTCTTTAACATCCTGTTTTTGGACACACACAGCCTCCGCAAAAGAGACAAACGGAGCCGCCTGCTTGCCATCCGACAACTCACGAGCCCTCTCAAAATGCGCCCGAGCCCGGTCCGCCGGATCTCCGCTCGCCCCTTGCCGGCTCATCTCATAAGAAATCAAGAATGAATGAATCGCGCCTCGATCAAAACTCTCATCCAGCAGAAGAGCCCGATCGATCAACGCCTCGACGGCGGGCAAATCAGCTACCAACGAAGGTTGATCCTTGGATAACGAGATCGCTGAGGCCCACGCTGCGGAAGTCCAATATAAGAGAGGAACATCTTTCCGCTTCGCGGCCTGAACCGCCCTCAAAGGATTCTCCAGAAGATCGGCCGTAAATCCCGGATGACGCGAGGAAAGTCCGCGCAAGCCGTAATCTTTTGCGCGCAAATAAAGCTTCGCGGCGCGTTTTCGCAGAACCGATGCGGCAGCAAAATCCTTTTCCTCCATTTCATCGGCTTCTTGGTGAACAAACCCGTAGGAGTATTGAGTGAAACCGCTCGAAGCGGCCAGGAGGAGTCCTGTGTGCCGTGGCACTTCAGCCAGGACGCTTTCCATTAGCTTGAGACTAAACGGCGCGGCGTCCTTGACCAACTCTGGATCATTGTCACTGGCAAAAGTTGAACCACTCTCCGCAAGCGCGTTACCAAGGCTGTTCAACGCGTATTTTCGGACGCTGCACCCGCCGCCGGATATGAGAACCCCGATTGACAGAATCGCCGCGACGATTCGTCCAAATACCGGATGGCATCTCCATTCCACCATCATTCCACCGACGTTCCATTGCGCCGCATTCATCGTCATTCATCCTACTGATGCCCGACACGTGGGCAATCATCAAACCAAGGAATTCGCGGCGCATCTCAAAGTTGCAGGCATCTGTGAAGCCACCGAGGGAACGAAGGTTCTTCTCCACGATGTGCAATTGTCAAATCGTGAAACACTATTCCGTGACCCACGACGGCAGTGAACCGAGCGAAATGTCAAAAACGGGGACCACCACAAAATAACCCAACAATGTGACCAAAAGGACGCCAACAATATTCAAAATGAAACCCGCCTTTACCATTTCGGGAATTGTAACATGCCCGGACGCAAAAATGATCGCGTTCGGCGGCGTTGCCACCGGCAGCATAAATGCGCACGAAGCGGAGATCGTCGCCGGAATCATCAACAGGAACGGATGCACTCTAGCCACCGAAGCCATGCTCGCTACAATCGGCATGAAAATCGTGGCCGTGGCCACATTCGAGGTCAGTTCCGTGAGAAAAGTCAACGTGAGGCAGGTGAGAAGAATCATTACCGGAAGCGGTAGATTGGCAACCAGGGACAGTTGAGCCCCAAACCATTCCGACAAACCGCTGGACTTGAAAACGTCCGCCAGCGCAATCCCGCCTCCAAACACGATCAGAATCCCCCAAGGGATACGTTCCGCCGACTGCCAATCGAGGACGAATTTGCCCTCGTTCAAGTTCACCGGAATCGCGAATAAAAGACATGCCGCCAGCATGGCCACAGTCGAGTCATTCACGGTGTCGGACAGGTTCAGCCGCGATGCCCATCCCTGCACTGCAAAACTTCCGATCGCTAGATCGCCGCGTGTTATCCACGCGAAGGCTGTTAAACTAAACACGACGGCGACAATCTGCTCACCGAATCCCATCGGCCCGAGCTGTTCCAGTGCTTCACGGATCGTTTTACGCCCGCCCGCAACCGGTCGGCCATCGACCTGGAATACCACGCGCGTCAACACAATCCATGCAATCGGCAGGAACACGCTTGTCAAAAGTATTCCCACGGCAAACCAATTCATGAAACTGATCTCAGGCGCGTCCGGATACAGCCTCGCGACCGAACCGGCGAAGACGAGGTTCGGAGGCGTCCCAATCAAAGTTGCGATACCGCCGATGCTTGCCGAGTACGCGATCCCGAGCATTAACGCAGTTCGAAATCCGCGGTTGGAATCGGAATCGCCGGACGCCACACTGGATCTGTTCTCAACCATTTCAACGATCACAGCGAGTCCTATCGGATAAATCATCATGGCCGTAGCCGTGTTCGAGACCCACATCGAGATAAACGCCGTAGCCACCATGAAACCCAGGACAATTCGCCTCGGGCTGGATCCGATCATGGAGAGGAGCCGCAATGCGATGCGCCGGTGAAGCCCCCATTTCTGCATCGCCGCAGCGATAAAGAATCCGCCCATGTAAAGGAATATGTTACTGTCGGCATAGTTGACCGCCACCGCGGAAAACGCCTCGACCTTGAGAATCGGGAACATCACCAACGGGAGGAGCGCGGTTACAGCGATTGGCAGCGCTTCGGTCATCCACAAAACCGCCATCAAGCCTCCGCAGCCAAGCGTTATCCATCCATCCGACGACAATCCATCCGGACGCGGCAACACGAGGAAAACGATTGAAACAAGGAAAGCCAGCCCAAAGCCAAGTTTCTGTCTAAAACCATTGTTGCTCGAATTCGGCATTTCGCACCCAGGGATTTGATCCGATTGGAAATCTCCGTAAGATTTTGTCTGCCCGGCCAAGTCTTTAGCGAAGACGAAGAGTACGGCCCAGGAAACAAAAGGTCATTTCAGCAATTCTTCCGCAATCTGCACCGCATTGAGCGCAGCGCCTTTCAGCAATTGGTCGCCGGAGATCCAGAAGCAGAGCGCGTTATCCAAGGCACAATCCATCCGCAACCTGCCCACCTGGCAATTGTCCTTCTCCGCCGCAAACAGCGGCATCGGATATTCAGCCTTTTCGGGAAGATCCACCACATCCAATCCCGGCGCTTTGATCAAGATCGCCCGTGCCGCTTCCACATTAACCGGTTTCTCGAACTGAGCGGTCACCGCCACGGAATGCGCGCGATAGACCGGCACACGCACGCAGGTCACACTCGCTCGGAATGTAGGGTGGTGCATGATCTTGCGTCCTTCGTTTTGCATTTTCATCTCTTCCTTGGTGTACCCAGTCGCGAGAAACGAATCGACGTGCGGCAGCACATTGAACGCAATCTGATGCGGATAGACTTCCTTCGTTGCCGGATGGCCGGCCACAATCTCTGCAACCTGCCGTTTAAGCTCTTCGATCGCTTTGGCTCCCGTTCCGGATACCGCCTGATAACTTGAAGCGATGATTCGGTTCACGTGAAAAGCGGCGTGAAGCGGATACAACGCCATCAGAGTCACTGCGGTCGTGCAATTCGGATTCGCGATGATTCCTTTGTGCGCCTTCACATCACCGGGGTTTACTTCCGGAATTACCAAGGGAACGGTGTCATCCAATCGGAATGCGCTCGAATTATCCACGACGACGCAGCCTGCACGAACAGCAGCGGGAGCAAATTCTCGAGAGATCCCGCCACCCGCGCTGAACAAGGCGATGTCCACGCCTTGAAACGCCTCTTGTGTCAGTTCCTTAACGGGAACAGCCTCGCCTTTGTAGGGAAGTGTCTTTCCAGCCGATCGCGCAGATGCCAAAAGAGTCAGTTTACCCAATGGAAACCCTCGTCTTTCGAGCGTCTTGATCATTTCGAGCCCGACGGCGCCCGTCGCGCCCACAACAGCCACATGCGGATTGCGGTTCATAAAAAATTGCCGGACTATAGCGACTGCCGTGTTCCTGTCAAATTCAGGCGAGCGCGCTAACGTTCAGACCCTTCCGAGGAGCCAGCGTTTCAGAAACGAACGCGGTCAGAAATTCTTCAATTAACCTGTCATCCGAGATGCTGGACAATCCGAAGACTGCTTCAGCGTCTTCGTTTGGCACTGTGGCCGGATCACGGTCTGATGCATTAATGCCCTTCGCCGCCTCAAATCCGGGTTTAGACGCATCGTCCGATTTGCCTTTTCTGTACGACTTCAGAAACTCCTCACTGAAAAGGTCCTTCGCTTCTTCCTCAGAGACAAATTTTGGCTCCTCATTTTGAGGCTCTTCGTGTACTCGAGTGGGTGAATTGGGGCCATTTTTGGGCCAGGGAGCGAGTTAAAACTAGCA
>JAQBVM010000113.1 GCA_027623095.1 Verrucomicrobiota bacterium | reverse complement strand
GCAGGGCTCCAGAGACTGTCGCCCCACCGTTATGAAAAGAGCCCGATCAACCAATCAGGATGCTGGAAAACCAATCTCATCGATCTTTCCCAAGATTGAACGATCCTCATTCGGATTCGTGGCGCACTCACCCGGGAAAAAGATTCAGACAGATTGCCGCTTCCAGGTTCCGCGGCGAAACAGGATGATTCCAAGCAGTGCCGCGATCACCTCCGCCAAGGGTATGGCGATGAATACTCCTGTGGGCCCGAGGCCGAACGGAACGGCGAGAAACCAGGCGATGGGAATCTTGAACACCCAATGGCAACCGAGGGCGATATAGGTCGGTGTCCAAGTATCTCCGGCGCCGTTGAACGATTGAATCAAAACCATTCCGTAGGCGGTCAATATGTAGCACACGCTCACCAGCCGGAGGCACAGTGCGCCGTTGCGAATCACTTCCGTGTCGGTCGAGAAAAGAGCGATGAGAAAAGCAGCCGAAGCGAACATGAGAATTCCCACGGTCGATAGGAAGATCATGTTGTAATGGGCGGTTTTCCACGCGGATTGTTCGGCGCGTTCCGGGTTTCCCGCGCCTAGGTTTTGCCCGACCAATGTTGCCGCCGCGTTGCTCATTCCCCACGCTGGAAGGATAACGAAGAGGATGACTCTCACTGCGATGGTAAAGCCGGCGGTGGCTTCCGCGGAGAACAAGGTCATCACCCGCATCAGCCCCGTGTAGGATGTCATTGCGACTAGAAACTGGAACACTCCGACACCTGAGATCCGGATTAGGCGCCACATGATGACGGGCCGAATTCTCATCGCATCCCAGCTCAAGCGGAGTTGGCTTTTTCCGCGGGTCAGAACAAGCAATTGATAGACAACCCCTATGGCTCTGGAAAGATTGGTGGCGACTGCGGCACCCGTGAGCCCCATCGCGGGAACAGGTCCCCATCCGAAGATAAAAATGGGATCAAGGACGACATTCAGGAGATTGGCCAGCGCCAGCGCGCGCATCGCCCAGACCGGCTCGCCGGCTCCGCGGAACGCCGCGTTGATTAGGAAAAGGAGGAGAATCGTGCCCGAGCCTCCAAGCATGTGTTTCGCGAATCCCTGGCCCACCTCCAGGACTGAATTAGGAGCGCCCATGAGTTCAAGGAGTGTTGGAGCGAACGCAACACCCAAGCCACCGCAAATGACGGACATGACGACGCCGAGAATCAACGCTTGGCCGGCCGCTGCGGTCGCGCCTGCCATGTCTTTTTCGCCCACGCGCCGCGCAACTGTCGCGGTTGCCCCCATCGCCAAGCCGATTCCAACGGCAATCACCGTGACAAGAATTGATTCCGTGATCCCAACGGTTGCCACTGCGGCAGCGCCGAGTTTTCCCACAAAGAATGCGTCGCAGACGGAGAAGATCGACTGCATGAACATCTCCAGAACCATTGGGATTGCGAGCAGGAATATCGATCGTCCCAATTCGCCCTGGGTGTAGTCGTTCGGCACACCGCGTATGGCGTCCTTTACGTCTCTCCAGATAGGGTTCACCGTTTTAGGAATTTGACGGCTTGCTCCGAGAAGGCGCTGTTGTGACACCTACTTCCCAGTTGGGTCGGTCGCGTTTCGGACGCAGCGAAAGCCGTAAATGTCGTAACCGAAACAGACATCGGCGTATCCGGGGTTTTCATTGTAACGATAACCGGAGCGGCAGCTCTCGTCGCTGAACCTCCAGGCACCACCACGCACGACCTTCGAATCACCTTCGGCAGGTCCTCTGGGATTCTCGTTGGGAGATTCTTGGTAATAATCCACTTTGTAAAAATCGTTGCACCATTCCCAAACGTTGCCGCAAATGTCATATAAACCCCACGGGTTCGGTTTCTTTTTGCCGACCGGATGGGGCCGCCCATCGGAGTTCTTGTCGAACCACGCGAATTCACCTAACTTCGAGCTCTCGCGGCCAAAGAAATAGGGAGTGGTGGCACCGCCACGGCAGGCATATTCCCATTCGGCTTCCGTGGGAAGCCGATACCCGTTTGCGTCGAAATTGCAGGCCCATGTCTCGAGGTCATAACACGGCTCAAGGCCTTCGAGTTCCGAACGTTTGTTGCAGAAACGCACGGCATCGGACCAGCGAACCTGTTCCACAGGATTTTGCCCTCCTTTCCATCGGGAAGGGTTCGAGTTCATTGCCCTTTCGTACTGCTCTTGCGTCACCAAATGGGTGTCGATGTGGAACGCGCTGACAACCACTTCGTGAGGTTGCGCGTCGATTTCGTCTTCGTCACCCATCAGAAAACTGCCGCCTTCGATGAGAACCATTCCTTGTGGAATTGATCTGGAACTCTCAATCGAGGCAGGCGCATCGACGGAACTTTGGACCGGAGGGGGCGCGGGTGTGTTCGGACCGCTTGGCTCGCAGCCGAAGAATATCGGAAAAATGGCAAAGAGAAAAAATCCCGTCCACTTGAAGCGCTTCATGATTAATAGTTCGGCCAAATCTCGTATCCATCCGGATGCCGCAGGCATTCTCGGCAGCGTCTTCGGACCTCGCCGGCAATCCCAACGGCCGCCTCTTGAGTTGCCGATTTGTACCCGGCTTGCTGTAGAAGATTGCGGGTGAGCGTGTGGCACTGGGCAAGCACATAATCCTGGGCGCCGCCCATCGCCCGCCAAGCCTTGAAAAGATCCATGTATGCATGGACGTTGTTCGCATCCTTTCGTCCGGTAAGCGCCATCGTCTGGCGTGCTAGCACATCCGCATGCTCCAGCGATTTCATGTTCTCTTTCTGAACGGTGTATTCTCGAGGAATTTGTTCCGCGATCAATTCCATGCTCGCAAGAAACGACGACAACTCGGGATTGGTTTTGCGCGAGGCTTGCAGGAATTGGAGCATCCTGTCCGCAAATCTCTGATACTCCTCGATTCGCTCGACGTGCTTTTCCACAAAATAGATCATGTCGTTCAGCTCTTCTTGGATTGTGCCTTTCTCGTCGCATTCCTTTCCCGCCTCGAAGATTGCTTGGATCGATTCGGTTGCTCCGCAGGTGCAGGCGCGGCGGACTCCATTGCTTCCACGGCGATGATGAGAGCGAAGCTTTCGTCCGGCAGCGTCAAGCTTCGCATCGGAGAATCGCCGTCCGAGAGTGTTCTTCAGGATATCGACCGGCGTGGAGATGGATGCGGGGGTATTCTGTCCCTCTAAGAAATAGACGATCGAGTCGCCCTTCGGCGGGATCTTTTTACTCAATCGATAATAAGCGATGTCTTCGTCAAACCAGACCGGATAACTATACATCCCCGGAACGCCGCGCCAGATTTGGCTCTTCGCAGTCCTGAAGGCGAAGGTGGTGTTCACCCGGGCTTCGGACAACTGAGTGACCCATTCGGCTGGAAACGGCGGTTTCCAAGCGATCTGAATGTCTTTTTCCAAATACGCAGGCTTCAGCGTCTCTTTGTGCCAGATGCCCCGAGCGGCAATCGGCGCCAGATAAAGGTTTTGTCCGTCGTTTTCAAATTCGATCGATTGGACCAAGCGGTTTCCGTCTTTGCCGGCTCCAAATTCGAGCGTCGTTTTCTGATTACCTTCCGGCCACGTGAGAACAAGCATCCGGTCTTGGCCCTCTAAAAGACCTACAAAGAAGTTTTCAGACGGAGCCACAATCGACGCGTTGGTTGGAAACGCGGCGGGAGCGAAGACCAAGTCGTCACCGATGAAATCGGGAACAACTCCGAATTCCATCGAACTCACGATTGTTATGCTCGGCATGTCTTGCGATGGCTTGATTTCAATAATCTCGGACTTGTCGAAGGAGAAAACCGCCGAGGCATCCGTTCCATTCGCGCCTGCGAAAACAACCTCTAGAACTGCTTGATCTCCGCCGTTGCGGATAATCTCCACGGAACGGATCGTTGCGGGTTGCTTCTGGAGTTCACTCGGAACAAGTTCAGCGATGATCCTCTCAGGAATCAGGGGGTGGGAGAGATTTGAATCCGGTATGGGTGCCTTCGAATAGACAATCACCCGTCCTTTGGGGGCCGAAAAAACCGCGGCCACAGTTTCGTTCTCAACGACCGCGTCTCCGGAAAAGACATATTCTCGACCGTAATAGGCCGGATCTGAGCTTGCTTTGAGCGGGTCCGATTCGAGTAAGAGCAGATCAGAGGGGACGCGCCTCCAACCTGTTCTGTCACCGATGCTCGCGTCTGCGGCGAATGACGATGTGGTATCCCAGATCGAGATCGCTGGAACGGGCGCGCCTTTGAGAAACGGCGACAGTGCCGTGGCAAGAGTTGCCACCAGGACTGACACTGGGGGGTTCGAAATCCAGTTTGTACAAGGATAATCGCGGAAAAACTTCATAACATTTCAATGTCGTACGCAGGCCGCAACGCCTTTATGGTAAAAAGAACCCTCCGATTGCGCATCGCATCCCCGGGGAGATGTTCGAATCGGAAAACATGTGGATTGTAGCAGGCAAACCTCCGTGTGCAAGCCGTGTACCGTACGATCGGGTTTGCGTCCTGAATGAATTTCCAGTCCCATTCGGGAGACCACTTTTGCAGACGACACCGATTCACCGAACGCTCCTCTGTTTCCGTGGGAGGGTGAGACTCCCGTCGAACCCATTCTTTGGCGGGTCTTAGGGCAACACTCCGCCGAGCCGCAGCTTCAGCGAAGGCTGGACTGCGGAGCCTTCGCACCCGGTGCCTTGAAGGTTGGTCTTTGAGACAGCCTCCAATTCGGATCGGTGTCTCTTTCTCAAAATTCACCCCTGTTTCGCCACTGCTTCCCCTGCCATTTAGTATTGATAAAATAGGTTATCGATACTGGGAGCTGCGGGACGAATCTCGATTAGTTTGTCGCGACCGCAGACTACCCGAAGGACGCATAGTTGACGATCGCGGCGGCAAAATTGATGGCGATCACGATAAGACACACGAATCGTGTCAAACGCGGGGCCAGAATTGAAAAACCCCAAAGCGCAAAGAGCTGGTAAAATTTCCCCAGGAGCGGGCCGGCTTTGATACCGTACGTTTCCGAAAGAGTTCTGACGTAAAAATTGGACTCGTTCCCCGGCCCGGTCCTCCGCATAAAGTGAGTGGTCGATGCCGCATCCAATACCGCGGATAAAACAAAAATCAAAAAATGAGTTCGATACGCGGTAAAGAGATCAAACTTGTGTCGCAAATAATTCTCTTTCAGCGAAAACGGCTCCGGTTTCCCTTCGTTGGTCTTTGAGGCTTTCATGTTTCTGATTCGTCATTCCCCGCCTGCTGGCCTTGAAGGCGCGGGAACCGTCGCTCCGTGTGATCCGTTTTTTGAGAACGAGTTCCGCGGCCCGCGAGTTACTGTGGTGCCTGCCTTGTCCGAAACCATTCCCACAGTTCAACCTGGTTTTTATGCCATTCCATGCTCCAGCATTTTCCGACGCAGGAAAACTGCGGATTCCGCGATATCGCGCACTCCGGTCTGTGGATCGGGACCGTCTTCGATGGAAATCCAGCCGTTGAAACCGGCACCCTTGAGAATCGAAAAGATTCGATCGTAGTCGTTCAATCCTTGGCCAATCACACCGTGTTTGAGAATCGACGCGTATCCCGTGTGAGGATTCGCCTCGACCTGCCGCAAGTCCTCAAGCGTGCCGCCCTCAAAATAGCGATCGCTCGCATGCATCGTTTTCACTCGATGTTTCACGGCTTCAAGAAGCTCGATTGGATCGTCTCCGGCAATGATCGCATTGGACGGGTCGTAATTGACGCCGAACCAAGGGGATTCCGGAATTCCACCCAAAAGATCGAGAAAGACATCCATCCTCTGCGCGAACTCGGGGAAGTTCCAGTATCCGTCTTTGTAGTGATTTTCAATGATCAATTGGACACGGTTCTCCTCCGCAAACGGAATCAGCTCAGTGATGCATTCACGGACCCAATTGAGGCCCTTCTCGCGGGAAACGTCCGGACGCCGCTGCCCGGAAAGAACCCGGCAGTATTGAACACCGAGACCGACGCAGGCGCGGATCGCCTGTTTCTGTTGTTCGACTTCCGCTTTGCGTTCCTCTAGATCTGGTTTTGTGAAGTCAGACGAATAACACATCATCGGAATCGAACGGCCCTGCGCTTCAACTCTTTTTCGAATTCGATCCCATTCGCTCGGATCGTTCGGTGGTGTGAACCCCCAGTAGAACTCAATGCCATCGACGTCGAACTGCATCGACATGTCGATCCATTGATTAACCGTCATCGTGTGATTTACACAGAGATCATCCAGGAAACATTTTGGAAAAGCGGCGAGCGGCATTCTGGTCTATCCGTTCGGTTTCAAAATCGCTTTGACGTATTCGCCCGCGTGCATTCTTTCGAAGCAATCGTGCCATTCGTCCAATGGCGCGACTCGATTGATCACCAAATCCAAGTCAATTTGGCCGGATGCGATCATGTGAATCACGCGCTCCCAGATGGGCCAATTATGCGAAAAGCTCCCCTGCAAGGTCACCGCTTTTTGAACGATCGGATCAATATTGAAACCGAGCGGTTGAGGGCCCCATCCCACCTTGATAATCTGTCCGGCGGGGCGGATCGCGTTCATTGCGAGTTGAAGACTTGCGGAAGCGCCGGTTGCGTCAATCACGGCGTCGAGCCCGAAACGGTCTCCGTGTTCTTTCACGAAAGGAAGGACTTCATCCACCAGCAAGGGTTTGGCGCCGAGTTTTTCAGCGACGTTGAGGCGGATTTTGTCGGCTTCCAATCCGCAAACGAGCAGAGTACCCGCGCCGCTGAGTTTTGCCATGATCGCGCAAAGCAAACCGATCGGACCGGGGCCGATGATCAGGACACTGTCACCCGGGCGAATATGGCCGTTCATACAAACGGCGTTGTAAGCGACCGAACACGGTTCCGTGAGAGCCGCTTTTTCGAAGCTCAATCCCTCGGGAATGCGGTGGAGGCAGCGCTCGGGAACTTTGACGAGTTGGGTCATCGCGCCGTTGCCCCCGTATCCGAAACCGAGCCGGTTCGGGTCGAGATTGTAAAGGCCGCGGCGGGCATAGGGAGATTGCTCGTCGATGACGGCGGCGGTCTCGCTCACCACACGATCGCCTTCGCGAAATCCTTTCACCTCTTTTCCCGTCTGAACAATGGTGCCCGCGAATTCGTGGCCGAGAATGCACGGATAGTTCACAGTCCAACTGATGGTGCCGGTCCACTGATGCAGATCGCTGCCGCAAATGCTCGCGGCTTCCACTCGAAACAAAACGTCTTTGCCGCCAATCTCGGGAACCGGAACCTCGCGAAGCTCGACGCTGTGAGGTTTTAGCGCGTAGTTGACAATCCCCGGCATGGTGGCGCTCATCGGGAAGCCTCCTTTCCTATTGGAACATCGCCGTGACCGTGGACGCGGGAACAGATCTCCCGAAGCACCGCTTCGATATCGCCCGCCGCCGCTTGAAACGAACCCGCGTCAATTGCCAGCGGTGCGCCGATCACGACAAGCGGAGCTCCGTATTTCGGAGTCTCGATCGCTTGTTCGATCGTTAACCCTCCCACGGCTTGAACGGGAACTCGAACCGCTGCCACAACGTCTCGCAACCGGTCGAGCGGCGTTTCGACCGGGAGACCGCGATCCCTTCGGACATTCCGAAAATCATATCCGATATGATGAATGATGCAGTCGCACCCCGCGTCCTCGAGTATTCTGGCGCCCTCAACAGGATCGGGCATGCCGAGGTTGTCGCCCATCACCTGGATGCCAAAAGCGGCCCCAGCCTTAACCGTGAGTTCAACGGTTTCGCGGTGGGCTTGTCCCATCACGACCACGTGAGTGGCTCCGGCTTTTGCCATGAGCTCGGCTTCCAGGTATCCGCCGTCCATGGTTTTCAGATCGGCGACGATCGGCGTCTTGGGAAATGCTCTGCGCAACTCGCGAACGCCGTTCATGCCTTCGGCGATAATTAAGGGTGTCCCGGCTTCAAGCCAATCGACACCGGCACGGAGTGCTTTCGCGGCCGTGTCCAGCGCGTCCGGAATGCTCACCAGATCGAGGGAGATTTGAACAATGGTTTTCACAAAGCAAGATTTGGTACCGCTCTTTGTAACCGGAAGAGCCTGGGACGCAATCAAGTTTTGAAGGCTCACAGTAAACATTCGGTCAGAGTATTGATCAGGGGCAGAGCAAATCTGGAAAATCGGACCGTAACGGGCAAACAAAGATACGTTTGATGGGGAGGATCGAGGCATGGTTTTTTCCAATTTGCCTCGGCCCTGGATTTTACCCAAGCACGACCAATTCGCAGCTTGATAACAAGTGCCCGCAAAGCGTTCCTCTTCCACAAAACTCTCCATTAAGACGGACCTATATCCGTAGCGGCTCTGCCAGTCTGGCGGCAGTTGGCGAGCCACTCGCCCAAGAACCCACGAGCCCAAAAATCGATGTCCATCTCTCCCGGGAGAACCGTCAGTCGGAGCGTTGTTTCTCCACCCAGGCTGACCGACACACGATTGCCGGCATCATCTACCAACGGAAATAGTTCGAAACTGTCTCTTGCAGCTTGTGGTAAGCAGTTAAAATCTGGCAATAAAAAGAGAGTGCGCGATGAGAGAAATTCAAAAGCCCCCAAAAACGGTTCTGTGAAGCGATTCCTTCGATGGCTGCCGCTTCCCTTGATTCTGATTGCGGCGGGCGCTTTCGTTGTCTTCACATTCCGACGCGAAGATCTGTCGCGGCAACACCAGAATATCGAAACCGCGAAAGCATTCCTTGTCGGGTCTGTTCTGCTTTTGGGATGGCTTTTGTTTATGGTTTGGCGAAGGCCTCGAGTTCGATGGAGCGTTATCGGATGTGTGATGGCTGCGACGGCGTTTTCAGCGGCTGCGTTTCGAATCAAAGGTGTCACCGGTGATTTGATACCAATTCTGGATTGGCGATGGAAAAGGTCGGGTCTCGAGAGAATCGAAACGGGTGGTCTCGAAACAACCCCGCTCAACAGTTCGATTCAGACAACCAACGATTACCCGCAGTTTCTGGGGCCTGGAAGAATCGCGACGCTCGAAGGGCCGATACTAAGGCGCGACTGGAAATCACAGCCACCTAAACTCATATGGAGGCAGCCCATTGGCGCAGGTTGGTCCGGTTTCGCCGTGGCAGGTAATCACGCGGTCACACAGGAGCAGCGGGCGGATGAGGAACTAGTTGTCTGCTACGAACTCGATTCGGGAAAGGTGCGTTGGATTCACAGTGACGCGGCGCACTACCTCACAACGATTGCCGGGGAGGGACCGCGAGCGACGCCGACAATCGTCAGCAATCGAGTCTTCTCCATCGGAGCAACGGGAGTGTTGAACTGCCTTGACCTCCGCGATGGCAAGGGGATTTGGAACCGCCAAATCATCCAAGAAAACGATGCCAATCTGAACGACTGGGGGGTGAGCTGTTCTCCACTGGTTTTTGGAAACCAAGTGATAGTCAGCGCGGGAGGATCCGATGGGCGCTCATTGGTCGCTTACGATGCCGAAACGGGAGAGCCTAAGTGGGGTGGAGGCGATGGCGGCGGCGGATACAGCTCACCGCAAGTGGGAACATTTTCAGGAGTTGAACAGATTCTCATTTTCAATGACAAAGCAGTTGTCGCGCACGATATCGAAACTGGGAGTGTGCTTTGGGAATATCCATGGAAAGGGGGACATCCTCACGTTGCGATCCCATTAGTGTTGCCGAACGATCACCTTCTGGTGTCCAGTGGATATGGCGTCGGGAGTGAACTGCTCAAAATCACGAACAGTGGGACCTGGTCCGTCGAACGCGTCTGGAGGACAACACGCTTGAAATCAAAATTTGCAAACCTTCTTTATCGGGACGGATTCATCTATGGGTTGGATGACGGGATTTTGGTTTGTCTGGACGCAGCAACGGGAGCGTTGAAATGGAAAGAAGGCCGGTATGGACACGGCCAGATGATTCTTGCCGGAGGCTTGCTCCTTCTCACCGCTGAGTCCGGGGACATCGTTCTGCTTGAGGCATCGCCCGAGGGGCATCGAGAATTAACTCGATTTTCACTATTTGCTGACAAGACTTGGAATCCTCCGGCACTCGCGGGTGAGTTCATGGTTGTAAGAAACGACAAGGAGGCTGCTTGCCTCCGATTACCTATTTTCGAGATAGAATAACATTTGCTTTCCTGGTTCCGGCAACAGTCGCGGAGAGCCTCGATTGAGATGCTCCCGATTACAAAAGAGCTTGGAAAGGCGGCTCAGAAAATTCATGATCCGAACATGAAGAACGCCTCTCCCGGTAAAAGAACTTCGTCGGCCAAAACAAAAACGCAGTCCCAGGGGAGGCCGCCGCGGAGTGTCATTCATCCCATTATCATTTATCCGTTCCAGCAACCAAGCGATTCTCTTGATCTGGGACCACTCTACGAACTTGTTGCCCGGCTTAATGCGCGGAAGGACGTTTACTCCCGTCCCATCACCGTTATCGACCGCAAGACTCACGAGGTGAACGCGCAAAAGACCGAGTACGTGGAATTTCGTAAGAAGACAGTATCGGCCCACTCCGACATTCTCGATGTTTGGTGTGTCGATACCTGCCAAATGTGGTATTCGGGATTGGGATTCGCGTCCGAAAGAGGAGGCCCGAGTGATGTCTATTGGCTGATACCCGGCGATTTCAACTATGGAAGCACAATTGGCCGCGAGGTTCTTTCCCGGTTGCACGACTTGCCCGAGATTTGCGTGGAACTTGAGCAGGACTTATGCATTGGTGAAATTCCCACTGACCACGGCAATTCGAAGCAACTGATTGACACCTACGGAACCTTCGCGCTTCTCTACAATTGGTTTCCAGAGGAAGCTCGGGAAATCCGCCAGTACACGGAACGGCCCCGATCCGAGTTCTTCGCTATCCGGCATGGGTTTCTGAAGGAAATGCTTCTCCGACGTTGGTACGCTCACGAACAGACCGTGGTGATCCTTTTGCATGCGATTTTTAGCCGCAAAAACATCAGCCGATTCCTCGTCGGACACATTACCGATCTGCCCGAAGGAAGCGACACACTCGCATCGGCCCTGCAACAGGTCGAACGGACCGAACGCGTCCTCCGATCCGTCTGGTTAGAGCGCCACAAGAACATTCCAGACTGGATCGGTCGGTTCCGGATGTTGGAAATTCAATCGGAGCAGGCAGTTCGGACATCCCTCAATATTCTCCAAAACTTGCTTCCCTGATGCAAAAAAGCCGATACAGCGCCGATCGAAACGTTCAGGCCTATTACTTCGTTTGCGACGCTCCAATCGCCCAAATTGTCAGCGTCGTGGGGGATTTTAACAAGTGGAATCCTTCGTTGCATCGGATGGAGAAAACACCAGGAGGCACATGGTCCAAGCGGATCGAACTGCGTCACGGCCATCATCGCTATGCGTTCATGGTGGATGGCGACTTGAGGCTCGACCCCACGGCGATGGGCATTACGAAGGACGACCGGGGACGGCGAGTTTCGATTGTGCCAATCAGTTAGAATTCCGCGCCTGATCTTGTTCGGAGTTGCGGGATGGATCGAATCCAGGGACGAAACCCTATTCACAAGAGAGGCGCTGGTTCAGTCGGAATTGCAGGGCGTCGAATAAACCTTCCACGGAGTCGTGTGTTCGAGCCATCAGATCCAGTGCGATTCGCCGCTGCCGATCCGATTTCAGGGCGGTCAAATACTCCAAAGGCGACCGGCCATCCACTCGGGCCAAGAGACATGCGAGGGTGTGTCGCACGACTCTTCCCTCAAATTCAGATCCGGAAAACAAGCCGCAAACGCTTCCTCGATAAGCGGTCCAGTGCGTCCGTGCCGCATTCAGATAGCGACCCCCGGCGCATCCAAAGTGATTTGCTTTCCCGACAAAATGCGTGATTGAGAAACCCAAATCAAAGGCGGGATCTCCCCAGTGAATCACTTCGTGATCGAGAAGCACCACGCTTCCCTCGTGAACGAGAGTGTTCTTCGGACTGTAATCGCCGTGAACGAGCGTCTCCCGAATTCCGTCAGTTTCAACCATAAGAGTCTGGATAAAACCAGAAGCTTCAGGATTCCGCCTTGCCGCGAACTCGTAGTAAGGCTCCAGCCGCAGCGTCCGGAAATAGGTCCGATCCTCGAAAATGGGCGCAATGACGTCTCTTGACTCAAAGGCCCGCCGGTGAATCTCTCCAAGCAAAGAGCCAAACTGAACAACAAGAGCCTCATTCACATCACCGCCGAGCAGATCGGTTTTCCAGTTCGTGTGGGGTTCGGGAACCGCATTCATCGCCAGCAGATGATTCTCTTGGTCCTCGAACACCAATCGCGGAATCCTGCCGGCCGGAGTGAGCCGTGCCAGCCATTTCAATCCCAGCGCTTCACGATGGCTCCGGCAGGGATCGCTCCGCCAGTCCACCGCGACACGGAGTTTCTCCAGAGCCTGCTTTATGACCAGATCCCCTCCCCCTTTGCGACGAACCAAGACGGTTCGATTCGAAACCCCTCCGGAGAGCTTCTGGAATTCCGGGGCCTCATCCGAACGAACATGCCCGTTTGTCCGGAGATATTCGAGCAATGGCTCGGGCTCTTCAATATTGCAGATACGCATGGAGAACGAATCCTGGAGTGTCCGCTTTGGGAAACAGCAAAACCGGCTTCACTCGGCAGAATTTGTTGCACTCCCTAGTTTGGCAAGTGCAGGCATTCCGGCGGCTTTTCCCTGTGCCAATCGGTTGATTGTTCGTAGGCATGCGCAATCCTCAGAATTGCGGATTCTCCAAACGGTTTTCCCAAAAGTTGAAGTCCGATCGGAAGTTTTGGGTCTCGAGTGAAGCCGCACGGCAGACTGATGCCGCAGATGCCTGCCAAATTGCACGAGAGAGTAAAGATATCGGAGAGATACATTTGTAAAGGATCACCCGATTTCTCGCCGATTTTGAATGCCGCCGTTGGCGCCGTCGGAGTCAGAATGGCATCGACTTTTTCGAAAGCATTCAGGAAATCTTGGCGTATCAGCGTACGTGCCTTTTGCGCGCGAAGGTAATACGCGTCGTAATAGCCGCTGCTTAATACATACGTTCCGAGGATTATTCGCCGTTTCACTTCGCTGCCAAAACCAGCTCCGCGTGTCTTGGAATAAAGCTCAATCGGATCCTTGCCGTCCACGCGAAGACCGTAACGAATTCCATCGAACCGAGCCAAATTCGCGCTCGCCTCCGCGGTTGCAATAATGTAGTACGCCGCAACCGCGAACTCGGTGTGAGGAAGCGATACTTCGACAATTTCAGCTCCCAACTTCCGCAATTCCTCGGACGCTGTTCGGATGGCTGCATTGATCTCCGGATCGAGCCCGTCGATCATATACTCCCTGGCCAGCCCGACGCGCATTCCCCGAATGTCTCCTGTTAGAGATGCCGAGTAATCAGGCACATTTTCAGGCACACTCGTCGAATCGCGCCGATCCCATCCACTGATGACTCTCGAAACAATCGCGGCATCCCGAACGGTCTTGGTCAAAGGCCCAATCTGATCGAGCGATGAAGCGTAGGCCACGAGTCCGAATCGGGAGATGCGTCCATAGGATGGCTTCAAACCAACGCAACCACAAAATGCGGCGGGCTGACGAACTGAACCTCCGGTATCCGACCCCAAGCTCGCAAGGCATTCATCGGCGGCCACAGCGGCTGCCGACCCTCCCGAGGAACCGCCCGGAGTTCGTCCCATATCCCACGGATTCCGAGAAACTCCGAACGCCGAATTTTCTGTCGAACTCCCCATTGCGAATTCGTCCATATTGGCCCGGCCGAACACAATGGCACCCGCGGATTTCAAGCGCTCGATCACGGTGGCGTCATAGGGCGAAACATACGAGCCAAGGATCTTCGAGCCACAGTTTAAAGGATGCCCCTTGACTGCGATCGCATCCTTGATCGCGATCGGCACGCCCAAAAGCGGCTTTTCGGATCGCGTGGCTCCTTCGCGAAGCATTCGATCCGCCTCATCCGCCTGTGCGAGCGCGTTCTGTCCATCGTAACTGATAAACGCGTGAATCCGGCCATCGACATTCTCGATCTGCTTTAGACAAGCTTCGACAGTCTCTCGAGCGGACGCTTCCTTCTTGTCGAGTGTTTCGCACAGGTCGGTGATGGTGAGTTGATTCAACATTGTTCAAAAGATCGACGTTGCTTGGAACAAATACCGTTCATTTGGGATGATTGTTGAGGAAACGTCCGCGCGCAGCCCCGTTTGCGCGCGCTTGTTCTCGACTGCAATCGGCGGTGAGTTGAATGCTCTGCGGAGCGATTGCCGGCCATGGAACCGGCCGGAAGATTTGTTTCCGACTTTCCAACGGTCATTCTACAATCTTTGGAACCGAGAACAGACCGTTTGATTTCGCGGGAGCGTTTAGGAGCGCCTCCTCGTTGGTTAAGGAGGATTGAACCTCATCGCTTCGGGTAACATTCACTCGCGGCACTGCGTGGGCCATCGGCTCCACCGAATCGACATTAAGTTCCTTGAGCTTGCCAATGTAACTCAAAATGCCGCCCAGTTGCGAATCGAATTCCAAGACTTCCGCGTCGGTCAGTTCAATCCGCGCGAGATGCGCCACATATCTAACATC
The DNA here is from genome assembly GCA_027623095.1 of Verrucomicrobiota bacterium. GTDB lineage: Bacteria > Verrucomicrobiota > Verrucomicrobiia > Limisphaerales > SIBE01 > JAIPJX01. The sequence continues at coordinate 5,931 of JAQBVM010000113.1, read as the reverse complement.
GAGATCAACAGCCGCCATCGTCCGCTAAATGTTCATTCCTCGTCAAACTTGCGGTTGACGAGTGCTTCCAATTCCGCAAGCGCTTCCACGGCATCGTTTCCTTGAGCGCGCACATGAAGCCTGCTTCCGGGCCCGGCAGCGAGCATCATTAGCCCCATGATGCTCTTTCCATTGACCGTTTCCCCATCTTTCTCGACGAAGATCTCCGATTCGAAGACACTTGCCGTCCGCACAAACATCGCGGCGGGACGCGCATGCACGCCGAGCTTGTTTGTGATCACGAGTTTCCTTGTGATTTCACCGTTCTCTGGAATTCTCCGCGCTGTGCTCATTTGATTCCCGGAGCATCATCATTGAAAATTGAGCACTTTGCCAATCAATTCTTATAGTTGTTGCGGCTTGGTCATTTTGGCAATAAGACGGTCATTGAGTTCTTTGGCGGCGTTATATCCCGAACGTTTCAATTTCGTCTGAAAAGCAGCCACCTCGATCAACCTTGCCAAGTCACGTCCGGGGCGTACAGGAATTGTGATTTGCGGGATATTCACACCGAGAATCGGACGGTAGGCGTCCTCCATTCCAACTCGGTCCACATCGGATACTTCGTTCCACGCTTTCAAGGTTACCACCAAATCGATCTCCTTTTCGTGCCGAATGCTTTTCACGCCGAACATGGCCGCGACGTCGATGATTCCAATGCCGCGAATTTCCATGTGATTCCGGGTGATCTCGGCGCTCGTTCCAAGGACGGCTTTCCCATCCACCAGCGTTACTTTGGTGACATCATCGGATACTAAACTGTAACCGCGGTCAATCAAAGCCAATACGCACTCGCTCTTGCCGATGCCGCTCTCCCCGCAAATCAGAACACCGACTCCGAGAATATCCACCATGCTTCCCAATTCTGAACTGCGCGGCGCAAACATGAGATCCATCGCCAAAGTGGCCAAATTGATGAACTTCATCGTGATTAACGGCGTGACAAACACGGGCAGTTTCATGCTCTCCGCCACTTTGAGCAACCCCTTGTCCGGATGGAAACCGCGACAGTACACCAGGCAGGGAATCTTGTAGCGCAAGAGGACGGCGTAACGCTCATTCCGGTCTTGCTCGGGCAACGATTTCAAGAAGTGACTCTCCGCGTTTCCAATAACCTGCACCCGCTTATTTGCAAAGTATCGCGTGAATCCCGCCAGCGCCAACCCAGGACGGTTCACTGTCGGTTCCCGAATAATGCGATCCAATCCGGCCTCGCCCGAGACCAGCCTCATTTGCAACGATTTCCCGGTCTCGGCATAGAGTCTCCTAACCGTGACTGCTTCGCGTTTCATATCGATCCTATTAAAGGTTTGTTCAAAAACAAAAATCCGATTGCGATGAATTCGCTTCCCGGCGTCCTTTTCTACATATTGAATTCCGGACCGAGATAGATTTCCCTGGCTTTGGAATCGTTTACCAAGAACTCTCCGCTGCCCTCACAAAGCACCTTCCCCTGATGAATGAGGTAGGCTCGATCCACCAACTTCAACGTCTCTCGCACGTTATGATCCGTGATCAATATTCCGAGCCCCCGTTCCTTAAGCCGGCGAACAATTTTCTGAACTTCGTACACCGCGATTGGATCGATTCCGCTAAACGGCTCGTCCAGGAGCAGGAAACTCGGGCTTGTGACGAGCGCGCGGGTAATCTCGAGACGTCGTTTCTCGCCACCACTCAAGGTGTAGGCATAACTCTTCGCCAGACGAGCCAAATCCAATTCATCCAGTAAATACTTCAGCCGGACCTTACGTTCCGTCTTATCCATCCGGCACGTTTCCAAAATCGCTAGGATGTTTTGCTCTACCGTAAGTTTTCGGAAAACCGAAGGCTCCTGGGTCAAGTATCCAATTCCGAGCCTCGCGCGAACGTGCATTGGGAGCCGGTTGATCTCGGCATCCCGAAACCGCACCGCACCTTCGTCCGGCTTCACCAAACCCACAACCATATTGAAAGTTGTTGTTTTTCCGGCTCCGTTCGGTCCCAAGAGACCCACAATTTCCCCGGCCTCGACCCGAATGTTGACACCATCAACAACGCGGCGCTTCCGGTAGCTCTTACCAAGGTTTTCGGTTTCCAAAAGGTGCATCCGATTAAAGCCAAAGAATCACAGAAAGATCTAGAATCCACTGGGAGTGCTTCTTCCCTCGAGTTTCTCAATCTTGCCGGGATCGATTTCAATTCGATAGTTTCCTTTCATTCGAAACAGATTCGCAGGGGTTTCTATCCGGAACGAGTCCGCGTAATATCGTTTTCCGTCCATCTGAATATTCGGTTTGCCTGAAAGTTCAGTGAATCCAGTGGAGACTCGGTGAATCACCTTTTCACCGAACGCTTCGATCCCGGGTTGGCGGATCACCACTCGCTCTTCAGCGATGAGTTCGTCCAGCATGTTCTCGGGCCCTTCAAAGAACGCGGCCAAAACCTCGCTTCGCAGTTCCCGTCCGCTTCCGGAGGAAAGTGTCACTTGAACCTTTTCCAGAAAGATTGCCGAATCTGACCTGTAAAATAACTTCCCCGCTCTGATCTCGATCTCAAAGTCACCCTTTGTCAATGGAGCTGTCTTTGCGTCTGCCCGCGATAGCGATGAAAAATCAGGCCACCGTCCCGACTGCCGTGAAAACCGCGTAACCACATTCCCGTCACCCTGCATCCGGTTGCTCGCCGGATCAAAGATCAACCGATCGCTTGTTCCAGATCCCCCGGCGGCTTTCCAACCCGGACTCCCTGACAACGTCATCATGCGTTCGCGCTTGCCATAGTCGAATCGCTCTCCGAACGCCACTGAATCGCCGTGTTCAAACCGAACGTTACCCTCCGCATACAGCTCCGCGAGTTTCCCATCTTCTTTCGTAAAAACACTCCTCAGCCTATCACATCTAAACCTGCCGCCGCCGCTCTGCGCTCGAACATTTCCTTCGAACAGAGTCGCATCGGGACTGTAATCCAGACTGTCCGACTGAATTTCGACCGGTTCTGAATTGTGAGAATCACTGGTTTCCCCGGAACTTTCAGCAAACCAATTCACGGGAACAAACTCGCTCGGCGCGAGCCGCACCCGTACGTCCCCCTGAGCATGAATCTTCCCGGTTCCTTTATGAATTGTAACGGAATTTGCCGAACCCTCTTTATCTAGAATCCGCCAGCTTGCGTCTCCTGTCAGAAGAACGGTTTCCTCAAGCACAGAATACACAGCCTTTCGGCTTTTGGTTTGAAGATCGCCATCCGCAAACACCACGTCCGCCTCAGCCACGATCTCGTCCGCGCCTTTTCCCGAAACCCCAAGTTTCACAGCGAGCATGCCGCACGACAGCGTTTTGCTGGAATCCCGCGCTTGAACCCCACCTTTGAACAAAGCCCGAGTTCCGCGCATTTCCAACCGATTGGAACGAACCTCAATCTGATCGCCGGACGAAGATGCGTCTTCAGTGCGAGAATTCGCCGCCGGTTTTGAACGAGCCGCAGCCAAAAGTTCCGGGTCGAAGTCACGCTTCCGCAGAACCGTCTCGACGGAATTCGAGATAACCAAAACCGAGTCCGATCCCGTCCACTGAAAACCCCTTCCTTTGACCGAGTACTGGCCACTCGCCGCTCGGACGGTCAAAGCCCCTTCCGACCAAGCGACTCTCTCCACGCGATCGAAGAAACATTGATCCGCCTCGACGATCATTTCCTTCTCCAAGCCACGATACGTCTCAACGACCACGCCGATCAGATCAATCGTGTCGTCTTCGAGGACGCGCCCTCGCTCCCCACGGATAACCGTCTTCCCTCCCTGCTCATCTGGAATCGGAAAAACAAATCCGATTAGCTCGGCTTTCACGGATTTCTGAGCATTCGATACCCGGACCGACAGCCGCTCAACGCCGATAATTGCCAGCAGCCAGATCGCTGCAATCCAAGCGTCACGGCGCGAAATCCCAAGGGTGGCCCTGGCAATAATTGCCGGACGGTGGCTAGACGCCGACCCATATTGAAAATTGGACTGTGTCACAGTTGAAAAGAAACTCTAGGCAAAGAAATCACTTCGATTTTGATGGCATCATAGTGCGGTGAACTTTAACGAGCGTCGCCAACAAAGTTGGGACTTCATTCAACGGAATCCTGTTGGGCCCATTGCTCAGGGCCTCTTCGGTCTCAATCACACACGGCACTGCGATGAGACTCAAACGCCGCGACTGTGCAAAAGATTTCCATGTTTGAACCGTTCCGATCGACACACCGAACTATTAACAGCTCGCTTTGCCAATGTAAATCGGCCGGCGTCCTCCATCAGCCGTTCCCATTTCGGATAGCATGGAGTTCCGGCTTCAACCGGTTTGAGCGTGAGATCCCCCTAAAGGCAGAACTTCTAACGGATCGCGTGCAGTGCCGAGCGTCGAAATGAGATTGCCGATCCTTCATTCTTGCAGAGCTGGATATTCCAAGTACTTGCGCAGGCAATCAACTTCCACAAGTATCAGCCTGTGAGAATGGTCCAGTGTCAATTTTTGTATTTATGCTAACGCTCAACCATCTTTTCGAACAAAACAAAGAGTGGGCGGCGCGTATTCTGCGTCAAGAACCTGACTTCTTCCTGAAGCTCTCTCAACAACAGTTCCCCACGTATTTGTGGATTGGCTGCTCGGACAGTCGAGTGCCGGCCAATCAGATCGTCGGGCTAATGCCGGGAGAGTTATTCGTCCACAGGAATGTCGCCAATCTGGTCGTGCACACAGACCTCAATTGCTTATCAGTGATGCAGTTTGCGGTGGATATTCTGAAGGTGCGGCACATCATCGTTTGCGGGCACTACGGGTGCAGCGGTGTGCAGGCCGCCCTCCGAAACGCCCGGCTCGGCTTGAGCGATAATTGGCTGCGACATCTCCAAGACGTGCGGCAGAAGCATGAGCAGAATCTTCTGAGCTTATCCGATGAGTCGCAGACTTCCGACCGGCTCTGTGAATTAAACGTCATTGAGCAGGTCGTCAATGTCTGCCAGACCACGATCGCCATTGACGCATGGGAACGCGGCCAGGAACTGGCGGTTCACGGCTGGGTTTACGGATTAAAGGACGGACTTTTGCGAGATCTCAACATCACCACAACGGGTTCTCACGAGACGCTCAAGGTTTATCAAGCAGCAATTTCCAGCTTATCGTGAATCGGTGTGGGGAATCGCGTAATTCTTTGGACGGTCACAAAGAGAATTCACAAGCGAAAGCCAGCCATCCGATCGAGTGACCATTCCTCCTATCATCGAACGTGAATTGCGCGTGGCCTTGTGGAAGAAACAAGCGATCAAAATGCGCCTTGGCTTCACGGGATTCGCATTCCTCTTCACTTTGTTTGCGCTCATAAGGTCTCTGGCTTCAAAACCAACCGGATTGGGACTAAATATCTTCGAGATCCTGCTCTGGATGGGACTATACGCCGGAGTTATTGAAACAGGTCGAGTTTCAACGGATTTGTTTGCCTCGGAACGTCGCAACCAAACTCTCCCCTTGCTCTTCCTGAGCGGAATGACGGTAACCGAAGTATTTCTCTGCAAACTCTTCAGCGGAGCGCTGGTAGCGTTCTATAATCTACATTCAATTCAGGCGGATCCTTGTTTGTGTTTTGGGGCTCAACGTCTCGCTCTTTGCCGCTGGCCTGTTTCTCCGGACATGGGATTTTTATGCGTTGATAAACTACCTGCTGTATTGGGCGCTGCTTGCAACCGCAGCCAAACTGAAGCTCGACGGATCGGTATTGGAGATTATTTGGCTCAGCTTGATTCTGGGCCGAACGTCTCCTCCCATCCGAAAGTTGATTTCCACGCTTATTTGGACTCCGGTCTTTGTTCTGATTTTTGGCTCTTCGTGTACTCGAGTGGGTGAATTGGGGCCATTTTTGGGCCAGGGAGCGAGTTAAAAC
>JAQBVM010000112.1 GCA_027623095.1 Verrucomicrobiota bacterium | reverse complement strand
GTCCGTCGTTCGCAATGGCTGCGCCGTTCGCGTAGTTTGTCGCTCTGCCGTTGGCTACGGTCAGACCTGAAATTGTGTTGGTTGTTCCATCGGTCAGAGTAAACAGGTTGACGGAATTGTTACCGCTAATCACCAACTGGTTCGTGCCAGGGCCCAAAACCATTGTGTTGTCCGTCACGGGCGGCAACGCGGAAGCGAGCGTGATTGTGCCGCTGACCGTAAAGTTGATTGTATCCTCACCGTTCGCAGCGTTTGAATCCAGTATCGCTTGTCGCAGCGAACCAGGGCCGGAATCAGCGGTGGTTGTGACGGTGAAAGTTCCAGCATTGGCACTTGCCAGAGCCATGATGAAAACGGCTGTTAGAAGAATTTTGAATTTCATATCAAACGCCTTTCGCCACTGAACGATTGGACCATAACGAACCAGAAAGACAAGCGGTAATAGTTTACATGCTAGAATGTTACATTTGAAATGATGACAAGATCACCGAGGAGATCGTGGTGAACATCCGCGGTTGGCAGCACTCCCGCCTATGCTCAGAAGCTACGGCGGGCAGGCAGGATTCAGCGTGGATCAGAGCGTGCGCCTGGAGGCGGGAAACACCGAGGGGATCCTGCGATTAATCGAGTATTTCCTGCGCTGTCCGTTCAGCCAGGCGAGGATGATCCGCCTTCACCCGTGCGAGCTACGGCGGGACAAGTCGAGGTCACCTGCCTGCGCCAAGGCTTCGGCAGGCAGGCCGGCGAGGGTAAAGTCATCTAACAAGAGCCGGGGGTTGCGAACTCAAGGACAAGCGCAGGCCGCGCCAGCCTCCGCTCAGAACTCGGCGTCGGCTCCCAGCGCCAAACAAGCACGGAAGCGCTGGGCGGCGCTGATCAAGAAAGTGTATGAGGTGGACCCGTTGCGCTGCGCCAAATGCGGCGCGGAGATGAGGATCATCAGCTTCATTGAGCGGGATCAGGGTGAGGTGATTGAGAAGCGAGAATTCCGGTCCGCATCACGTTTTCCACTCTGATTCCAGGGGCCTTTTTCTTGTCTCAACAGCTCGGACGCCTATGGTCGGGTCGCCCGTGAAAAAGCAAATTCCTATCAATCATTTCGGATCGACAGCGAAGGTTCAGGGATTAGGGGGTCATTCGAAGACCCGCGCCCCAGACGATTGGTGCCAATTTCGAGCTCGAAGGCTCGCCCCGGTGGCAGTTCTCTCTTGAACACCAATCTGGCCATATTGCGGTTTTCCAGCATGCGTGGGAAAGTCACGCGCCAAAAGTATCACGCTGCTCCATCCAATTGACAAGCGGCGAACCGAAACAACAGGGAACACTCCGCCGACAATTTCAATAGACGGAACCAAATGCTCCAATTACTCTTTTCTTGTTGTCCAACAAACAGTAACGCATCGAAAACTATGAACAACTTCTCAATACTCGGCATCGGGCTCGGCGTTGCGGCCCTGATTGCCGTCGGCGCTTCCATGACGGTGCAGGCGGCAGAACGTGTCCCTAATTTTCAAGTGGCTGACGAAAATCCGAATTCGGTCCGTCACGTCTCGACAGTTTCGCCCCGGGACTACCTCCTGCAAGTGTCCGGGTATTATTTCGGTTCGGCGGGCTGAACTTATTGTAGTGCCCAGTTTGGGTACCTCCAGAGCATCTTCACCGAGCTTCAAGCGGCTGAGCCCGGCTTTAACATCGAGATTCTTGGGGTCAACCGAATTGGAGATGACTATTTCAATTCTGAAGTCACGCTCGGACGGACTCTTCCGTGGCTTCAAGACACACCGAAGCAGGACATCTGGAATCGATGGCAAGTCACCTACCGCGACGTCCGAATCCTTGGTCCGGAAAACCAAGTTCTCTTCGTCTTTAATCTTACTGAGCACGATTTGGCGATAGCCGCAAACCGCGAAACATTGAAGACACGGTTTCTCGAAGCAGCCGCCATTGTCGATTCGGATCAGGACGAACTTCCGGACGCTTGGGAAAGACTTTATCTGAGCAACCTTAATTCATCGCCCACTGACGATTCGGACGGCGATGGAATCGACAATTTCAACGAGTTCGCTTTCTGTTCAAGGCCCAACGATGTGCTGTCGCGACCGACGATCCGGTCCCAAATCGAGACCCAAAACGGATCGCCGTATTTTTCCGCGGTGATCCGGCGTCCAGCCGGCAGTCTTCTGAATTTTGTCGCCCGGGTATCGTCTGATTTGACGCTCCCGCTTCAAGACGCCACTCCAATCGCGCCGCGGGGTCTTCCCCGAAATCTTTTCGACGGCACCGGTGCAGCTGAGGCGGAGTATCCTCTCACCATTGGCTCCCTGTCCCGCCAATTCATAACCATCGGGGCGAAATTCACTCACATTCCGTGATTTGACCGAATAAAGCCGGCCGCGAATCATCGCGCCCACCCGGGTAAGATTTGTATATCTCGTGGGGATAGTTACGAATCCTGGTTTCCGGGGAGGAAATCCCGACCTGTTCGATGGGGTTGTCAGCGGAACCGATTCGTTTAGGGGTCAGGCCGTGTAAAGAACAGTCTTTTTCTCTTACCACATGCGGCCGGGCAAAACGTAATATTCCTCACCGAGCCCATTGGCAGTTGATCCGCAATCCAACGCCTGCTGACCGGCGTCTCCCGCCGCAACCGCAGCGCAATCCTCACTTTTCCCGGATCACATTGTCGCCGCCGACCCAAGTCCGCCTCAATCCAGTCCAGCTTCGCCAGTCTTTCGGCGATGATTCGGTGCGCCTCCCGTTGGTCGCCACGATTGATGACACCTGTCCCGACGTAGCTTTTGAGCGAAGGCGGATACTAAACATCTCCCGGATCTTGACGTTGACCATACGGCTCATAAAACACCGGTTCGATCAGGCCGGCAAAATCGGATTGCGGATGAATTCTGAACTTCTCCCCTGGACCGCAAGGTGCATGGATGAGATGGCGTTTATTCGTTCGATGCACACGGAGGCGTTCAATCACGAACTCGCAATTACGCTCGAAGCAGGACTCCACGGAGTGTCGCCCCGCCATAGTAGGTTCATGGCAACAAAACTCGCTCAAAAAACGGTGCGTCGCAGTTCCCCACACGTCTTCCCGCTTGCGAAGGGGGGGACGGATTACACTAGATGGCAGGCCACATGGTGTCCGGGCTGGATTTCGCGTAGCGCCGGAGCTTCGGTACGGCACTTCGGTTCGGCGATGGGGCAACGAGGATGAAAATGGCAACCGGAAGGAGGGTTCAGTGGGGAGGGAACATCTCCGGGAAGAATGATTCGTTTTCGCCGGGAATCGTGATCCAGAGAAGGCACCGCGGAAATGAGCGCTTGCGTGTAAGGATGCTTCGGTTCGCGGCAGATACGCTCGGCTTCTCCGGATTCGACGATTCGTCCCAAGTACATGACCAGAATCCTTTGGCTAATGTGTTCGACGACGGCAAGGTCGTGCGCGATGAAAAGATAGGCGATTCCCCGGTCTCGTTGAAGATCTTGGAGAAGATTGATAATTTGCGCCTGGATCGAGACATCCAAGGCGCTTACCGGTTCGTCGCAGACGATCAAGGCAGGTTCCACGGCCAAGGCGCGTGCGATTCCTATTCGCTGCCGCTGTCCGCCGCTGAACTGATGCGGGTATTTATTGGCAGTTGAAGGATCGAGGCCGACGTCGTTCAGCAGACTCTCGATCCGGCGCCTTCGGAGATCAGGTTTAGGAGTGAGCCGATGAATGTCGAGCGCCTCGCCGACGATGGATTCAACTCGCATTCGTGGATTGAGAGAGCCGTAGGGATCCTGAAAAATCATTTGCAGTCTGCGACGTGTCTGCCGGAGCTTCTTGGCTCCCCAAGTGCTGATATCCTCGCCTTCAAAGAGGATTTGTCCTGAAGTCGGTTTAAGAAGTTTGACAACGGTTCTTCCAAGTGTTGTTTTCCCGCATCCGCTCTCGCCAACGAGACCGACCGTTTCGCCTGGGAGAATCGAGAAGCTGACATTGTCCACAGCGCGGAGAGAGTTTGAAACTCCGGCAAAGGTCCGCTTCGCAACGGCGAAGTGAACTCTTAGGCTGCGAACTTCCAGCACAATCATAACGGGTCGGTGGACTGCGGTTGGCGCGCGCGCGAATCTCTGAGCCACCGCGGGCAACGAACGGATCGGTTGGCCAGCACTTCGTCGATGGCGGGCGGTTCCCTGGAGCACTCGGGTATGCTTATTGCGCAGCGAGGATGGAATCGGCAGCCTGGCGGCGGCTCTCCAATTCGCGGTATCGTTCCAGGAATTGCCGTGAGGCGATTTGCCTGCGCTCCGAGTTTCGGCACAGAATCCAAAAGAGCCCGCGTGTACGGATGGAGCGGATGCCGGAGCAAGTCTCGGGCGTTTGATGTCTCCACAATTTGGCCGGAATACATGACGGCGACGCGATCGGCGAAGTCGCTGACGATTCCCAGATTGTGGGTAATCAGAAGTATTGCCATGCCAAGATCTCGCTGTAGATCGCGGAGCAGTCCGATGATTTGTGCTTGGATTGTGGCGTCAAGCGCGGTGGTGGGCTCGTCCGCAATCAGCAGCTTTGGACGCGATGCGAGCGCCATGGCGATCATGGCTCGTTGCTGCATTCCGCCGGATATTTCGTGAGGATAATTTCGAATTCTGGTTTCCGGGGAAGAAATGCCGACGAGTTTGAGCAGTCGCGCTACTTCGTTGTTTGTGGCGGAAGCGGGTTGATGCAGTTTGAGCGATTCTTTAATTTGATATCCAACGGTAAGAACCGGGTTCAACGACATTCCAGGCTCCTGAAAAACGTAGCTGACTTTTCCGCCACGTATGGTTCTCAGCTGGGAAGGTGTCATTTTAAGGGTATCCTGGCCTTCAAGAAGAATTCGTCCGCTCCGATAGTTTGCGGGCGGCGTCGGCAGAAGACGCGCGATGGACAGCGCTGTGACGCTTTTCCCGGAACCGCTTTCGCCCACAAGGCAGACGACTTCGCCGGGGGCGACACTTAACGACACACGATCCAACGCGCGCAGAGCACTCGTTCCGCGTCCGAATTCGAGTGTGAGATTGTCAATTTGGAGCAATGCTTCGCCCATCTGTTAATCGGTCCGAGAGTGATCGGGGGTTCGAACTTAAAGGGTGGACAGAACAAACCTGTTTTTGAGTGCAAATTGTTCAAGATCCTCCATATCGAGCAAGAGTGTCTTGCCAGCCTCGACGGCAAGTGCGGTGATGCCGTGTTCGACGCAGATTTCCACAGTGCGAGGACCGACGCACGGAATATCAAATCGAAAGTCGTGGTTCTCTTTTGCGACTTTGACCGCCACGGCTTTGCCAGCCTTGCCGGCGAGCCGTCCGCCGCGGCGCAGGCATTCATCCGTGCCTTCAAACCCTTCCACGGCGAGGACCGTTCCGTTTTTGACAACCACAGTTTGCCCGATTTCGAGGCGGGAGATTTCTTTCGCGATTCGGAGTCCAAATGCCGCGTCGTTCCGCTGTTCGACGGCAAGCTCGGGGCCTATGCTAAAATTGGCGGTTGGCATCCATGGATTCAACCAGGGAATGGCCTCAATCAACTCGATGCCGTCCTTGTGAAGTTCGTTCGCGATGGCGCCGAAGATTGTGTGGGCGTTCTTTTCCTTGAGCCGAAACAGCATTGCGGCGGCCCGTAGATCCGGTCGCAAATCGAACAAATTCTTCGGGGCGATCTGCCCAAGCATGACGCAATGCCGGACACCGCGCTTTGTGAACGCCTTGATGAGCCGGCCAAGCTGGCCAACTTTCAACCAGACAATTTCGTCCACCAGAGACTCGAGATTGGGATTGGTTTCCCCCTCGAATGCAATGGCCACAAGGCGCTGAATGCCGGAGTCGCGAGCGTGTTTCGCAAAGAGCAGTGGGAGTGAGCGATTCCCCGCGATGATTCCCATCGTTGAGATTTGTTCATTCTGTTTCATTTCAATCGTGACACGCGGCACTCGCACGATGCGCGACTCTGGTTCTATAGGCTTCCAAACGTTCATCAAGTTGTTTTACGGGAAAGGGGAGGGCGCCGTGCACGAGATGGAATTCTTGTGATCCGTGGTCGTCTCCGTCTCAACTTCCTTTGGCTGGGGCTTCGCCGCGCTGGGTGTTTCGTGGTTCTCCCTCCCCTTCATGGAGTTTCCTCTGTATTTTGGTTGCGTCTTCGCCGCGCCGGGATTCGGCAATTCTGCTTTAAACGCTCGGATAGTCTTGCCGAAGATCGAGCGGGCTCATAATGTTCAAAGCCGAGAGATATGGCGGTGAATCTGTTCGAAATGGCGTTGACGGAGAAGCGGTCGATAAAGGCAGCGGGCGTTTCTTTTTGTATGTGCCGGACGTGGTGGATACATCTGCTTTTGGCGTGCGGATTTCTTTTCTGTGCGGATGCGGCTCCCGCGGATGGCAGCGGTAGCGGGAACGCCGATACAATCGAGACTAGGCTTCAGGGACGCGAAGTTATTACAAATGCAAGAGCGGTTCGGGAACTCACCGTCGATCAGGCGGATCGTGGCAATGCGGTTCGTCTGAAGGGGGTTGTAACGTTTTCAGCGGCCGACCGTTCGTATTTCTTCCTTCAGGATCAAACGTCCGGGATCTATGTGAACTCGGGGACGAACCGGTTTGATCTGGAACCCGGAACCGAACTGGAATTGGAAGGGATTGCCTATTCGGGCCGATACGCGCCAAGCATTAAGAATCCAGCCATCCGGAGCTTTCGCCCGGGCGCGATGCCCGCTCCGGTCAAAACCGGCATAAGCCAGCTTTTGACGGGCCGGTTTGACAGTCAGTGGATTGAAACGACGGGGGTCATCCGTTCCGTTTGGGAGCGCGATGGAGCAGTTTTGCTGACGATCGCGGATAGTGGATTTCGGACGAGTGTGCGGGTTGCCGGAGTGGCGAATAAAAGCGCGGTTTCCAATTTGGTTGACGCTGCCGTCGTGATCCGCGGTGTGAGCAGTACTCGTTTTAATGAAAAAGGGCGTCTGGAAGAGTTTCAAGTGTTGGCGCCGTCTCTCGCGAGTATTTCCATGGAACGTGCGGCGACGCGAGATCCGTTCGGCATTCCTGTGCGGTCGATCGGCCATTTGCTTCGATTTACGCCTCCCGAATCGGACGGTCATCGAATACGCATTGACGGGATTGTGACCCTTCACCGCGCCGGGGAATTGTTGTTCGTCTCTGATTCCACCAACTCAGTGTGTGTGAGAACCAGCGATTCGGGTTTGGTTCAACCGGGAGATCGGGTCGAGATCGTCGGTTTCCCGGAGATGGGAGAGTGCGCGCCAGAACTTCGGGATGGATCGTTTCGTCGGGTTGGGGACGGACCCGCTCCTTCGCCTGTTTCAATTTCGGCGCAAGCGGCGTTCTCGCGGGCAAATCACGCGCACCTGATCGAGACGGAAGGATTGTTGATCGACAGAACCATTCGTCCCAGTGAACAGGTTCTCGTGCTTCAGAGCGAGGGATACACATTCCCCGCAATCCTGGAAAACACGAAAATGGAAGATGCGTGGGAGGCTCTGAACGCGGGGAGCACGGTTCGAGTCACAGGAATCTGTATAGTCGAATTGAACGAAGACCGCGAACCTCAGGCGATGCAGATTCTTTTGCGATCCCCCGATGATGTGGTGATCTTTCGAAAAGCTCCTTGGTGGACATTACGGCATACGTTGATGGCGGTAGGCGGGGCGGTCTGCGTCGCGCTGGCTGGTGTGGTTTGGGGGTTTTTGTTGCGGCGGAAAGTGGATCAACAGGCGGTTTTGATCAGGCAACGACTCGAAAGGGAAGTGACCCTCGAACAGCGGTACCAGGAACTGTTCGAAAACGCGAACGACATTGTTTATACGACGGATTTAGAGGGTAATTTTACTTCGATCAACGAGGCAGGGCAGCGGGTCCTAGGGTACTCGCGGTCCGAGCTGTTGAACCTCAATTCTCTCGACCTTTTGCCGGTCGATCATTTGGAAATTGCGCGTGAAATGACACGACGGAAACTCGCCACAGGCGGAGAAACGACCTACAAGATTGAGATTCTCGCCAAAGATCACCGCAAGGTTGCGATGGAGCTGAGCACCCGGTTAATTTATCGTTTCGGCAAACCCTTCGAAGTGCATGGAATCGCGCGCGATCTGACGGAGCGAATGCAGGCGGAAGAGGCGTTGCTTCAGAGTGAAAGGAACCTTCGGACTATCGTTGAAGACAGTCCCATCGGTATAGCCACGATCGATCCGGAATATCGTTTGCTCAGTGTGAACAGAGCTTTCTGTGAAATGATGGGATACGATCGTGAGGAGCTCGTGGGACGCGCGTTTAGTGATTTCCTTTTTCCCGAAGACCGCGCAACCAGAATTGATCCGATGGACGGCCTCTTCAATGGGACTACCCCGGTATTACGAACGGAGCAGAAATTGGTAGGCGATGCAGGTGAAGTGTTTTGGGTCCATTTGACAGCCGTTTTGGTCCGAAAACAGGAGGGTTCCGCCTTGGTCGGATTGGCAATGATGGAAAACATTTCCGCCCGGAAGAAAGCCGAGGCGTCGCTGCAGCAGTCGGAGATGCGATTCCGAAAAGCGTTCCGAGCTTCCCCAGTGTCGGTGGCGGTAAGCACCTTGGCGGATGGGCGGATCGTTGACGTCAATGATGCCTTTTTGAGCCTCTTTGGTTTCGCTCGAGACGAGGTCGTTGGACGATACGCGGTGGAGCTTGGGATTTGGCCGGATGCGGAGCAGCGAGCCGAAGTGATCCGGAAGCTTCAACAGCGCAAGTCTCTTAGAAATGTCGAGTGCCGGCTGTTAACGAAGTTACGAAAAAAACTGCAGGCCCTCGTTTCGGTCGAGGTCATTGATTTTGACGGCGAACCGTGCTCACTCATCCTTACCCACGACTTGACCGATCGCGTTCGGTTGGAAGCCTTGTTGCGGCAATCTCAGAAGATGGAGGCCGCAGGCCAGTTGGCGGCAGGACTCGCGCATGATTTTAACAACATCATGACCATTATTCAGGTGCACACAAGTTTGCTCCTCTCCTCGCCTGAAACGCATGAGAAGGCAAGAACTTCTCTTGGAAAGGTCTTGGAGGCTTCGGAACGGGCGGCAAAACTGACCCGGCAGTTAATGGCTTTTTGCCGAAAACAGGTGATCGAGCGCCGCTTTCTAAACTTAAACGGTGTGATCGAGAACGTGGGTGAAATGCTGGGAGATATCCTCGGCAAGCAGATCGCCGTATCCCATCAGCTTGCGCCAGATTTGCCGTCGATTTCGGCGGATGTGAGCATGATGGAACAGGTGCTTGTGAACCTCGCCATTAACGCGAGGGACGCGATGCCGGCTGGGGGATTACTCTCGATCCGGACGAGCTGCCTTCAAATGGAAAGCCCACTGGCTCGACGGAGATCGCAAACCGTCTTGGGCACTTTCGTTTGCCTGGAGGTTTCCGATACGGGGTGCGGAATGAGCGGCGAGACGTTGTCGCGGGTTTATGAGCCGTTTTTTACGACGAAAGACGTTGGGAAAGGTACTGGACTGGGATTATCGGTTGTCTATTCGATTATCAAGCAACATGACGGATGGATTGAAGCGGAGAGCGAGATTGGCGCCGGAACGGCCTTTAAGATTTACCTTCCGGGTTACATTGAGAAGCCTGAAGAATCTCCAGATCCCGAAGATTGCGAGAGCATTCTTCCCGTCGGAACGGAGACGATACTTGTGGTTGAAGATGAAGAGTCGCTCCGCCATCTCGCAAGCTATCTTTTAAGAAGGCAAGGATACCGGGTCATAGAGGCATCCTCGGGCAAGGAGGCGCTGAATGCCTGGACCGATCAGGAGGAGAAGATTGATTTGGTCTTTACCGATATTGTGATGCCTGGAGGAATGTCGGGAATCAATCTGGTGGAGAATCTTCTCGCGAAGGATCCTGGGGTCCGAATTCTCTTTACGAGCGGATACTATCAAGATTTGGAGGAGGAGAGTCAGCGATTTAAGACTAGCGTGAGCTTTATTCCCAAGCCCTATCAACCGGTTAAACTGGCCACGACGGTCAGAAACTGTCTGGACGCAATCGGTCCTGCAAAGGAGAGTTATTAAGGATCAAGAGAAGCGAGAGTCGGCGCCTCCGCTCCGATGGAACTGCGAAGGGTGGGCTTGTCCTCATTCGGAGCATCTATCAAATCCTCTGGCGCGCCACGCGATTCAAATCTTGCTGATAGTGGCGTTCGGACTTTTTCCATCCTGCCGGGGCGCATCGTTTTTTCCGAATGAAGCGGCTGGAGAAGGCGATCCAGGATTTGGAATCGGGATTTTCCTGGCCTGCATCATTCTTACCGGCGGCGCTGGATTCTTCTTTGGCAGCAGAAGGCAAATGAGGCGGGAACACGCGAATGTTCAGGAGGCGGAGC
This sequence comes from Verrucomicrobiota bacterium, assembly GCA_027623095.1. Lineage (GTDB taxonomy): Bacteria > Verrucomicrobiota > Verrucomicrobiia > Limisphaerales > SIBE01 > JAIPJX01. The sequence goes on along the minus strand of JAQBVM010000112.1, from coordinate 10,141 downwards.
ACTCCCACAAAATTGAAAAACAGTATCGAGAATTGGTGGAGACTGCTTTCGATCTCGTTTACACGCACGACTTGAACGGGCAAATGCTCTCAGTCAGCCCATCCGGCGCGCGCAGTGTCGGGTACTCTCCCGCGGAAATAATCGGCATGAACATTTCGCAGCTTGTTGCGCCGGATCAATTGGAGCGAGCCCGAGAGATGATTGCGGAAAAGGTTCGTGGAACGCCGCTTACCTCGTATGAACTTAGGCTCGTCACTAAAAACGGCCAAACGCGGCTGTTTGAACTGATTTCGAAACCGATTCTCGAAGGCGGGAAGATAGCCGGCGTTCGGGGAATTGGCCGCGATATTTCGCAGCGAGAGCGGGCCGAGAAACGGAGGGAAATCTTCGCGACTCTCGGGCAGCGGTTGAGTTCCGCGAAGAGTCCGAAAGAGGCGGCTCACGCTTTGTCGGAGATCACGGCCAGTCTATTCGATTGGGATGTTTTTCTGCTCGAACTTTATTCTGCGGAGAGGGACGAAATCGATTCCATCCTTACGATTGACACGATCGATGGAAAACGGATCGACTATTCGAAAGAGGTGCCTCTGTCGAAGCCAAGTTTGCGGGAACGCAGGATTCTGGAGAATGGTCCGGAGTTGATTCTTCGAGACGACCCGGTTGCTTTCTCGTCGGAGGCAAAAGCTATAGGAAACACCAGGCGGCCTTCGGCGTCGCTTCTGTTCGCGCAGATTCGAAGCGGTGCGGCTCCGTGCGGATTGCTTTCAATCCAGAGCTACAAACTGAAGGCGTACCTCCCGGAAGACCTGCAGGTCTTGCAAGCTCTGGCCGAGTTTTGCGGAGAGGCGCTCGTGCGGATGCGGGCTCAAGAGGAACTCCGGCGAAGCGAAGAGAGGTACCGCGCCGTTTTCGAACATGCGGTTGTCGGAATTTGCCAGACATCCCTCGATGGAGGACTCTTTGCCGCGAATCCCGCTCTGGCTCGGATCCTGGGATACGCATCGGCGGATACTCTTGTGCGGGAGGTTTCTGATAGAGGCGCGCAAACCTACGTCGATAACGAGACCCGGTCCAAGTTTCTGGAGAAGCTTCAGCGAGGGGAAGTGATTCGAGGGCAAGAAGTCCAGTTTTACCGGCGCGACCAGTCGATTATATGGGTTGGCGTCAGCGCCGCCGCAGTGCGCGACGACACGGGAAGGATCGCCTACATCCAGGCGGTGATTGAAGATATCATGGACCGCAAGCGCGCGGAGGAGGAAATAGAACGTTTGCGCTCTCAATTGTTGCACATTCAGAAACTGGAATCCGTGGGCCAGTTGGCGGCCGGAGTGGCTCACGATTTTAACAATATCCTCACGATCATTCAGGGATACGCGTCGCTCCTTTTTACGAGGGATCATTTCAAGATTAGCACGGACGAGTGCTTGGATAATATCTTGAAGGCGAGCGAACGGGGGGCGAGTTTGACGCGTCATCTATTGAGCTTCAGCCGGCGACAAGCTCGAACCCTTCAGAGGCTGGATTTGAACGCAGTTCTCGAGAGATTTGTCCCGGTACTGCGCCGTACCATTCCTGAGACAATTGCGATTCGACTGGAGTCTCGATCGCCAACGGCGATTCTTGATGCGGACGCGGGAATGCTTGAAACGATTGTCATGAATCTCGCCACGAACGCGCGAGATGCGATGCCAAACGGCGGAGCCCTTCTGTTTCGAATCGAGAGCCGTGAGATTGACGCGACTTACTCCTTGAGAAACCGTGAGGCTGCGGAAGGCATCCACATCTGCCTTTCCGTGATCGATTCCGGGACGGGAATGGATGCCGCGATCCGCGCTCGAATCTTTGAACCTTTCTTCACGACCAAAGACGTTGGCCAGGGGACCGGTCTCGGGCTATCGGCGGTTTACGGAATCGTGAAGCAGCATCGAGGTTGGATCGAGGTGGAAAGCACGGAAGGCGCGGGCACAACCTTCATCGTTTTTCTTCCGGCGGCTTCAGGACCTTCTCCCGAGAAAAATAGAGCGGAAACGGAGAGTGTCGAGTCCTTCTCCGGGACTGAGACTTTGCTCTTGGTTGAAGACGATTACAGCCTTCGAGGTTTGACTCGCAAAGTGCTGCAAAGTTTCGGATATCGGGTAATTGAGGCGCGATCCGGGAAAGAGGCGCTGGCGATTTGGCCGAAGCATTCGGAAGATGTCGCTCTGTTACTAACGGATATCGTGATGCCTGAAGGCGTGTCGGGAGGCGAGCTTGCAGTGCGCTTGAAGAGCGCAAAGCCTGGGCTTAGGGTGATTTTTACGACGGGCTACAACCCGAGAGCGAGCGACTCGTATTTTGTTTTCAAGGAGGGAATCAATTTCATTGAGAAACCGTACCGCTCCGAAGTCCTTGGCAGGATAGTTCGAAAGGCTCTCGATTCCGATTGTTCTGTGAATGAGTTTCGGCCTGAACTGATCGGTGATACGAGCGCATCAAAGAAATCGTAACGAGAATTTGCGCAGCAATTCTCATTTTGGCTCGGCGCGCGCCCATCCTGGGCGCAGCGGGCAGAGGAAACCGAACGCTGCAGGCTATTCCCCAGCGCTTTTGCTTTCCAGGGCCGCTGCGGCCTGGAAGACCGCGCGCCAAGCACGTCAAAATGAGAACTGCTGAATTTGCGCCAACTCTGTCGCGAATGCGACGAATTGAGAGCACGCCATTAACAGCAGCCAACGCAAACACTGATTCGGCCACGTGCGGGAAGCGCGAGATCAGTCGCCCTCAGTGTCCTTGGTGTCTATGTTTAGCCCGTGAAGTTTGTCCGGGCTGGGGCTGTAAGAAAGCACTCGGTAAAGGCACCACGAAAAGAGAGTCGTAACCGCGCCGACTGAAAGCGTCATAATGATCCATCCGCCGGTTGTCATATTGATGGTTCCTTTTTCTTTTTGCCTTCCGATGCACTCTCGTGAGCACCGTTATTCCAGCGTTTGCCGGCGGTGGCAACGAGAATGAGAAAGAAGGACGCGATGATAATGAGAAAGAGAACGCTCAGCCGGGCTGCCGTATTCGGGTTTGCCCCAACCAAATCACTAATATACGCGCTGGGAGTGAATTCGCCTGTGGACGGGTTCCAGCCGAACACGTTGAAAAGGATAAACAAAGCAAAGATCGTCAGGAGATACAGCGGCGAGACATACTTGATGATGAATTTGAAGAATGATGGAATTTGTAGCTCCGATCCTCTATGCGCCTCTTTCCAACCCTTCTCAATCCCGATTCCCCATCCAAATACAATGATGAGGATCGTTGCCATGACGAAGAGCAGGAAAGTTCCGACCCAAAAATCCAGCGTGTCCAGGGCTTTTAAATCCTTGCTGTTATAAACGACGAACAAGCAGCCAATGGCTGTAATTAATCCAAGCAATGTGACGGACTGTTTCCGACGCAGTCCGAGACCCTCTTCCAAGAATGCAATTCCCGGCTGCAACATTGAGAGCGAACTTGTGACAGCCGCCAAGAAAAGAAGGAAGAAGAAGATGCCGCCAAAGAACCAGGGAAGTGGAAGCTTTGAAAACACCAGGGGCAGTACGTTAAATCCCAGGCCGAACGTGCCTTGTCCCAGAATTCCGGCAGCTCCCAAGAACACGAACGCCGCGGGAACAGTGATCAAACCGCCGAGGGCAACCTCGCAGAATTCATTTGCGCTGGATGCGCTGAGGCCGCTCAACACGACGTCGTCCCGATTCGTTAGGTAGCTTGCATAGGTAATGATCACGCCAAAGCCAACGGAAAGAGAGAAGAAGATTTGGCCGGCTGCGGCGAGCCAGAGCTGGGGATTGGAAAGTTGTTTTGCAACGTCGCCGGGATTCCACATAAAGCCGAGACCGTTGAGAATACTCTGGTCGGGCTTCAACGGGTCGGGCGTTCCCAATGTAAGCACTCGGACCAGCGTGATCAGCGCCAAAAGGACAAGCGCCGGCATGGCGTATTTGCAGAAGAGTTCGATGCCCTTTGAGAGTCCTCTGAAGATCAAGTAAAAGTTCAGCGCAAAAACAATGACTAGAAAGATAACAACCTGATTCTGTCCTTTTGCCAGTGCCAGGCCGTCCTGGTTGTTTCCCACGAAGTTTGCCCAGAACGTGCTGTACGCCGCGACATCGCTTCCGAGATTCAGCTTTCCAGTGAAAAAGTAGTATGCGTATCCCAGGCACCAGGCCTCGACATACACGTAATAGGTATAGATCACTACGGGAATGATCATTCCGAGGACACCCACGTATTTTCCGATTGGGTGCTGGATCAGAACCGAGAATATTCCCGGACTGGAATGGAACCCTTTCTGTCCTCCATAGCGTCCGAGAGTCCATTCAACCCAGCAGATCGGGAAGCCGATTAACAGCAGGGAGATGAAATACGCGATCATGAAGGCGCCGCTGCCGTATTGCGCTGCCAGTCCCGGAAAGCGCAGGAAATTTCCAAGGCCAACCGCGCTCCCCGCCACCGCAAGGATGACGCCGAGGCGCGAGGACCAAGCCTCCCGAATATGGCCGTGAGTCATGGGTATTTACTACTCGGCCCCGTTGTGTTCTGCCAATACTAAAGTGTGACAAAGGTGTCTCGACCTAAGAAGGAGGTTGAAGAATTCCTTGCAGTCCACTAACGAAGGCGGTGAAAATCGATGCATAAACAGGACCATCCGCAATCGTTGCTCTTCGTTCTGGCAGTTGTTGTTTTTGGCGGGTTGGTCCTTATTCTCGGTCTCAAACGTTTCGGCTCCGGTATCGAACGGTTTGCACCAAAGGATTCAGACCCTGTCCAAAGTCTCGCTTCCGCAATATCCGCATTAGAAGAAACCGCACGCCAAATGAACGAAACAGTCTGGGCCAAAGAGATTCTCGCCCAAAAATGCGGCGCCGTGTTTGAAGCGTTATGGGATCGCGTCAATGCGGCGTCAAACAGATGGGAGGTGCTGGCGTCATTTCCATTCGGCGAGTTATTGCCTCCAGTGTTTGGCGCGCCGGAGTCGCTTGGAGAGGGTGTGCTGGCGTACAAATCGGATCACAATAATGCTCAATTGACCCCTGCCGGATGGAGGCAACTACTGGGCCGATTTGCATTTCAGGGATGGAAGCTCCGGCAAATGGAAATCCGGCACAACCGGTTCGAAACCGACCCAAACGGGAATCCGAAACAGAGCATTTTTTATTTGGCGGCGCACTTGGAGAATCCGAGCCAGAGCGCCAGGGGTGTGTTGGATGGAGATCTGCGAGTCCAATGGCGCGTGGTGCGCGATGAACTGAACGGCTCAGTGAAGGATCCAGACTCTAGTCAATTGGTTGCCGGACGCGTTGAAGACGATCGCGCCAATCCGATTCTCTCCGACAGCAGGAGTAAACTAGCCGGTGAAGGCATTCGGCTGGATATCGAGGAAATCGACGCGAGCGGGCTCCGGCTCATCACGAGAACTGGAAAACCGGTTTTCGAGCAAATTCTTCATGAAGAAATAGCGCCTGTGGATGGATCCTACTTTATCGATCCATTGATTGTTTTTGATTTGGACGGAGACGGGATTTCGGAGGTCATCCTTGCCGCGAAGAACCTCGTGTTTCGGCGCCAAACAAGTGGAGATTATCGAAAAACAACGCTTTGCCGTCTCGCGCCGGGATTGATTTTTACCGGTGTGATTGCGGATTTCAACCGGGACGGGTCTGCAGACTTTCTTTGTGCGAAGTTCGAGGGTCTCTTCCTATTTCGCGGAACGTCGGACGGGGAATTCAATGAACAAGGCGAGCAGGTCTGGACCGCCGAACCGCACCTGAAATACGCTCAAGAGCTTGCCTGTGGGGATATCGATGGCGACGGAGACCTGGACGTGTGGCTGGGACAATACAAAGTTCCCTATCAGGGCGGGCAAATGCCAGCGCCGTACTACAATGCGAACGATGGTCATCCGTCGTATCTCCTCGTGAACGACGGCAGCGGCGTTTTTACGGATCGAACGAAGGAGTCGAATCTCGAGAAGTGGAGGTGGCGGCGCTGTTACAGCGGCTCTTTCACCGATCTGGATGATGATGGTGATCTCGATTTGGCGGTGGTGAGCGATTTTTCGGGCGTCGATTTTTATCGGAACAATGGCGCCGGTTATTTTGAGGACGTAACTTCCGATTGGATTGAGAACAATCGCGCTTTCGGAATGGCGCATTCGATCGCAGATTTCGACGGCGATGGCCGGTTGGATTTCCTAATGATCGGAATGAATTCTCCGGCGGCGGATCGCCTGAATGGAATGGCGTTAAATCGACCCGGCGTGATTGACAATGTCGCGGAACGGGCTGACATGGTGTTTGGAAACCGGCTTTTTCTTCGGCGAGGATCCGCGCGAATGTTTGAACAGACGGCGTTGAACAGTTTTATCCAGCGAAGCGGATGGTCATGGGGCTGCGCCGCGTTTGACTGGGACAACGACGGTTTTCAGGATCTTTACATCGGGAATGGGCATGAGAGCAAAGAATCGGTTCGGGATTACGAGAGCGAGTTTTGGTTGCACGATATTTATGTGGGGAATTCCAAGAAGAATCCTGTTGCCGAAGCCTATTTCGCGGGCCGGTACGCTCGGACGCGAGGGCGTGGATTATCCTACGGCGGGTATGAGAAAAACCGATTGTATTGGAATCGACAAGGGGCGTCTTTCGTCGAAGTCGGGCATTTGATGGGAGTGGCTCTGGAACAGGACTCGCGGAATGTGGTGGTGGACGATGTTGACGGAGATGGGAAGGCGGATCTATTGGTAACCACGTTCGAGGCGTGGCCCCGAATAAAACAGACCCTTCAAATCTTTCGTAATGCGCACGAGTCAGACGCCAACTGGATTGGATTCCAATTGCGCGAACAGGGAGCGGGTATTTCGCCGGTTGGAGCTCGAATTCGTCTGGAGTATGAGGGCCGAATTCAAGTGCGTGAAAACGTTACCGGCGAGTCCTTCCGATCTCAACATTCGAACACAGTGCTATTCGGTCTTGGCACAAACGACGTGGTGAAAAGTGTCGAAGTGCGTTGGACGTCTGGAAAATCGATTGTAATGGTCGCCCCCGAAGTGAACCGATATCATTCCGTGACGATTTCGAAGTAAATCCAAGGCGTCATGTTCATGAAGTTCAAGAAGTCAAAAAAGTTCTTCGCTTTGATCGTCTTCTGTTCGAGTTTGGCCTGTTTTGCGATTGTGAGTTTTACCAAGAATCCACTTTCCGAGATTGAGAAATATGGGGAAAAAACCAGGCTGTCCTATAAACTTCCGGCGGTGGCAGTCTGGCTAAAAAATAAGGGGTGGCAGTGGGCCAGCAGTGAGGTCTCTCGGATATATCATCTCTTCAGTCCCGTGGTGAGACTCGATTTAAACGGGAAAAGTGTTACCGATAACCACCTGGGGCACCTCAAAAACTTGCCCCATCTCCGAGACCTGCGTCTCTACAGCACCCAGATCACCGACGAAGGGCTAGCCCATCTCGAGGGTTTGCTACAACTCCGAGACTTGCGTCTCAACCACACTCAAGTAACTGACGCTGGTTTAGTTCATCTCAAAGGTCTCACCAAGCTCGAATTGTTGAGCCTCTACGGCACTCAAATCACCGACACGGGATTGGTTCACGTTGAAGGTTTGACCAATCTCTCAGTGTTGTTTCTTGGAAATACCCAAGTAACCGACGAAGGGCGTCAGGCGCTGTTGCGTGCCATACCCAGTCTGCAAGTTTATTAGGAGTTTTATCCGTTACGGTATCCTGGAAACTCGAAGAGAGAATCATGATCGCAAAGTTGGGTTTGACCCAGTGTTTGAATCGAAGCTCTGCCTTGGTGGGACAAAGCTGCGCTACCGGGCACCTTCAGGGAGGAAAACATTAGCCCTGCCTACACCAAATTCTATACTGAAACGGCTCGATCGAATCGCTGTTTGCGCTCGGGAACCGGAGCATCTTGGAACCCGAGTGTCTCGTTGGAGTCGGCCAACACTTCCAGCGTTGTCCATTGGATAAGATCCGTCGAAGCCTGAATTTCATAAGCACCACCCAAGCTGTTAACGACTGAGAATTCAGTTGCGACAGCAGTGATCGGGGAAGAAATCACATCGCTTCTGCTTCCTCATCGTTTTGTATTGATAAAACAGGTTTTCAATACTGCAATCTCTCGACGAAGCTGGACAACCGATTGCTCGTGATCTGATGGTCGTTCGACGTCGAGGTGTCTTGCACCTTCCCTTGCATCTACTATCGGTTTCGTCCAAGAAAGGCCTTGAAGCCTTTGCGCGCCCTCGACAAGATTTCGGCATGGCCGGGTATAGATATTCCGGGCTGTTACCGGTTTAGGGGCATGAAAGCGAAAACCTATTATTACGGCGCGCGGTCCTCCAGGCCGCAGCACGCGAAAACAGGAGGAATGCTGAAGACCATTCTGGGCGTGTCGCTAACGCAAATATGGAGTGTTACCGGCGTTCTGATCGGGTTATTTGTCGCATCGGGTTGCGGAGACCATAACCCCCAGGGTGAACCCAAAGAATCGAGCTCCGTCCCATCGCGTGATCCGGTGTTCGGCTCAAAAGCCGGGAGCAGCCAGGCGCCGCCACTCCCGGCGCCCAAACGCGAATTGTTTGTTGAATCCGCCAAGGATGCAGGGCTGGATTTCACCCATTTTAACGGGATGCGTGGGCGGTACTATTTTCCCGAGATCATGGGCGCGGGCATCGGGGTAGTGGATTATGACAATGACGGTGACCTGGATGTCTATGTGGTTCAAGGCAACACTCTGGGTCCCGATTTTTATGACGGAACAACACCGTTGCAGAAATCCGGCTCGCTGCAGTACTCCGATCGGCTTTTTCGAAACGACCTGAAACGAAGCGCCGACGGAACTGTTGATCTGCGTTTTACGGACGTGACCCGGGAGGCGGGCATTGCCTCGACGGGTTTTGGCATGGGAATCGCGGTTGGCGATATCAACAACGATGGGCATCCGGATCTTTATGTCACCAATTATGGTCCGAACACGTGGTGGTTGAATCAAGGAGACGGCACGTTCGCGAATCATGACAAGGCGTCGGGCGTGGATGATCCCGGATTGTGGAGCAGCAGCGCCGCGTTCCTCGATTTTGATCATGATGGTTGGCTCGACTTGTTCGTGTGCGAATATGTCCACTTCACTTTCGCCAACCAGGTGGCATGCACGAATTTAAGAAGCGGAACCGATTACTGCGGTCCGGAGGTCTATGCCTACGAAAGCGACCGGCTGTTAAGAAACCGGGGAGACGGAACCTTCGAGGACGTTTCCATGGTGTCGCATATTGCGAGCAAGGCGGGGGCTGGCCTCGGGGTTGTGGCCGCGGATTTCAATGGAGACGGTTGGGTGGATATCTTTGTGGCCAACGATGGAATGGCGAATTTTCTTTGGATCAATCAAAAGGACGGAACGTTTTCCGAGGAGGCCATTTTGTCGGGTTGCGCGTTCAACCTCTTTGGCAGGCAAGAGGCCGGCATGGGTGTGGACGCTGCGGATTACGATGCGGATGGGGACGAGGATTTGTTTATTACGCATCTGCTCGGTGAAAAGAACACCCTTTACGTCAATGACGGTCACGGTTTGTTTTCCGATCGTTCCCAAGGGGCGGGTGTGGATTCTCCCAGCAGGCCATATACGGGATTTGGAACCGGATGGTTCGACTATGATCTTGACGGGGACCTGGATTTATATGTTGTCAACGGAGCTGTCAAAGCCTTGGATACCTTGGTGAATCAAGGCGAATCGTATCCCTATTCAATGCTTGATCAACTTTTTGAAAACCAGAGCGGACACTATGAGCCAGTGGATGGCGGACCGGGATTTCGGAAGCCAGCCATTAGCCGCGGGAGCGTTGATGCGGATCTGGACAACGACGGCGATCCCGATCTCTTGATCAATGATTTGAATGGTCCTTTGCGGCTTCTCCTGAATCAAACCGACAGCCGCCATGCTTGGATCGGTTTTCGAATTCTCAGCAAGCAGACGGGCCGGGATTGGATCGGCGCTCGTGTCGGATTGATCAAGGAAGGAATTCCAGTGGCCTGGCGGAGAGTTCGGGTGGACGGGAGTTATGGTTCGTCGCGCGATCCGAGAATTGTGTTTGGAATAGCGAAAATGG
>JAQBVM010000520.1 GCA_027623095.1 Verrucomicrobiota bacterium | reverse complement strand
GAAGCATTGCGAAACGCAGCCCAACACTCTGGCGCTTCCGAGATTCGGCTTGTGCTTCGCGTAATGCCGAACGAGATCCAGTTTGAAATTATTGACAACGGAATTGGCCTCCCCGCGGAAGATTCGGGAACTCGACGACTTGGGAACGGACTCGCCAACATGCGAAAAAGAATTGAAGGAATCGGCGGGAAGTTTCAAATCACGAACCGATCGGGAACTGGAACCGCCGTTCTATTTGTGATCCCCCGGGAAAGGGCAGAGGCATCGCAGGGGATCGCTAGTAATGTTCACGACGAACTTACAAATCGATGAGAGCCTCACCATCAACCTGGTAAATGCGCGCCAAAATCTCGTGGAGGCTTTCCATAAACTTCGGTGGGGCGAGACTCTGTCGAGCCCTGACTTTTCCGAGCACCGGAGAGAGTCACGGCTCCACAGAGTGGCGGAACCGCAACCGAAATCCAAAATCCGAATCTCGAAATCCGAAACAAACTCCAAATCCGAATGAGGAAACTCAAAACCAGCGACGCGAGTCGTTCCGTTTCAGATTTGTGTTTTTTGAAATTCGAATTTGTTTCGGATTTCGGGTTTCGGATTTCGAAATTGAAAATCTTCGCAAAAAACAAAGACTTCTTCTTACAGTGTTACAGAGTGTCGCCCCACCTCAATTGGGTTCAAGGTTGCGACACGTGTGCGAGGCGGATTAGAGCTTTCCATGAATCGCAGAGTAAGGAGACTGCTCCGCGAGTGCCGCAGCCCGGCGTTTTGGCAAATTATCATGTCCATCAAAGTATCCATTGTTGAAGACGACACTCCGTTTCGAGAGGCGCTCGCCACCGTTCTAAAGGGATCTCACGGATTTGAGTGCTTGAGTTCGCATGCGACTGGGGAAGAGGCTATTCGCCTCATTCCGGCGTTGCAGCCGGACGTCGCCTTGGTTGATTTGGGTCTGCCGGGCCTGTCGGGAATCGAATGCATTTGGCAAATCAAGACGTTGGTCCCGGAGCTGGCAATCATGGTGCTCACGAAATTTGAGGATACGGAGAGAATCTTCGATTCGATAAAGGCAGGCGCCAGTGGCTATATCTTGAAGCGGACGGCGATGGGGGAGATTCTTAAAGCGGTCGAAGAATTGCACCATGGCGGTTCCCCGATGACACCCCACATTGCCAGGAAACTGCTCGATTGTTTTCGAGAACTCCCTGAAGCGAATGAGGAAATCAAAAACCTCACAGAACGCGAGCAAGCCATTCTTCGATTGTCGCGCGAAGGCCTCCGATACAAGGAAATCGCAGCGGCGTTGGGTATAACCACCGATACCGTTCGAACGCATTTCCGGAACATTTACAAAAAGCTCCACGTTCATTCCCGTGCAGAGGCGCTGGCGCAATACTTTCCAGCGCGACAAGCCACAACCGACAACCCATGAATCCCCCGTCCAAAAAGGACACCGCTTCGGATGAAAACATCGATTCAACCGCGTTCCTCGTTTTGTGCGGGAGGGTGAGACTCCTGTCGAACCCCATTTTGGCAGACTTCCAGGGTTCGGCGGGAGCCTCACCCTCCCATTTTCGGGGTAACCGGAACCGGACCGCAGACTGTCCCAGTCCGCAGCGGGTCGCATGTACAGAGAGCGCCGGGCAGAGTTCGAGCTTCCATGTTTGGCTAGTGCGCAGCGGTTTGAGACAAACCGCGGTCCGTTCCGCATCAACACCTCACCCCTTATCCGACAAGCCCTCCAAACGTACGCATATTGCGTAGGTTATGTCGCGTTTCGACCCAGTTCGGGGATCGAATACGCATTGAGCAGCCTTGGGTGTTCGAAGGTGTTTGTCTAGCTTTGTTACGGAAAGCCTCTCGCTGAATGGCCAACACTTAGGTCGGTTTGACAGGTTGAGAAAGATCCCGAAGGTGTTCTGGCTGCTGGCAGGGATAGAGAGTTTGGTGGATGTGACGAGTGTAAGAGACTTTTCGAATGGATTTGCGAAAGAAGATTCTAGTGAAAGCCTTGCCGAAATGCTCCAAGACGTGCCGTGATTCAGGTTGTCGAGATCAATCCGTAGTGAATGCCAGAGCTGACGGAATACGCATCTTGCGCGCTTCGGCGGAGTGGGACGGCACATTACAATCCTACTGAATGAAACGCTGCTATTCGATTTTTGGAGCGATTCACTCAATTAGAGACACTTCACGACAGAGCGGGCATATCGGCTGCCTCGAAAGGACGATTAGGGAATTCTTATGAACTTGAAACAAACTTGGATTATGATTCTGGAATCTATTCAAAACGCAGTCGTCGTCCTGAAGTCGATGCAATCCGATCGCGTTTCCGCGATGGCGATATTGGCCTCAATGCTCCCGCTTTCACAGATAGGACTTAATTCTGCGGAAATCATCGGGCCTGCGATCAGTGCCGTAGCGCCCGTTTTCAGTCCGCCCGGTTCCACAGTAACGATTATGGGGGCTAATTTTGCTGAGTCGGCTTCAGGGAACATCGTGTACTTTGGACCCGTGCGGGCGGATGTGACGAGTGCGAGCACTACCTCGCTCACTGTAGTGGTTCCCGCAGGCGCGACGTATGGGTCGGTTTCTCTTACGGTTAACAGTTTGACGGCCTATTCGCCGACTCCGTTTTCTCCGGCGTTTGGATCCGACGGAGTGATTGATGGTTCTACTTTTTCTGAGCGAATCGACGTTTCTGCGGGAGCCGGAGCCGGGCCGACTGGAGTCGCATTGGGTGATTTTGATGGGGACGGAAAACCCGATTTGGTCGTCGCGCCCTCGACGGCTCGCGTTGTTGTATTGCGCAACCTCTCCCAGGTCGGAGATTTAGGTGGCGATAGCTTTTCTTCTCCCATGGAGTTCGCTGTTCCAAACACGGTTCATGGCGTAGCTGTCGGAGATATAGACGGAGATGGCCGATTGGATATTGTGGGAGTCTCGGAGGGTAGTTCGCAAGGGGTCCTTCTCCTGAATCGGTCCGTCCCTGGCACCATATCCTTTGATTCGCCATTCAGTTTCGCCGCCGGAACAGGTAATCCAACCCGTGTCATCGTAGATGACTTAGACGGGGATGGGCGCACGGATATAATTGTCGCGAATGCGAACACCGACTATTTATCGATTGTGCAGAACCGCAAGAGTGGTTCGGAGATGGCTTTCGGTGAGCCGCAGTTTATCGCTCTGGCGGGGAATAGGGGTGGAGATGTTCGCAGTGTCGCGGCGGGTGATTTA
>JAQBVM010000519.1 GCA_027623095.1 Verrucomicrobiota bacterium | reverse complement strand
CAGGCACAATGGGAACACCGCGACATCCAAGCAATCCGGCGTTTCCACAGCTCCGATTCGCAAGATAGCCGTCTCACAAGGAGAAGTCAGGGCTTCACAGAGTGTCGCCCCACCGAGAGAAACGAGAGTCGGCGCGTCATCCCCGGCGGAAGAGCGGAGGGTGGTCTGCCCTCATTCGGAGATGCGCCCGAGCTTTCTCTACCGCAAGGCCCCGGTGCAACTGCTGCCGCAACCGGCGGTGCACGCATGGCAGTGGACGCCCGTCTGGATTTCTCCGTTTTCGAGGCCTGTGGGTGTGACGTCCCAAAGGTGGAGCGGTTTGCCGTTTCGCAATTGCATCCCGAGCATCTGATTGAAATCGCAATCAAACACTTCGCCCATCCAGCCAATGCTGATTGTGCTGCGACACATCAGTCCTTCCACCGTCGCGGGATTGAAACTATTGGCGAGCAATTCGAGGTAAGCGTTCCACTGACCCTGCCGGCGCAGATCCTCGGCGAAGCGCGCGATGGGCTGATTTGTGATCGTGAACAGCTTATTGAACACAATGCCGAAATCTCGGGACAACGCCTCCTTGTAGTCCGCCTCCAATTCCGCCTGTGGGCCGGGCAACTTCGGGCCGAGCGGATTGTAAACCAGATTTAGCGGCAATCGCGTGCCGTATCCAGCGGCATTGAGTTTTTTCAGCGCACGAATGCTCTTGTCGAACACGCCATCGCCGCGTTGGGCGTTTACGTTCTCCGCGGAGTAACACGGCAGCGAGGCAACCACCTCCACTTCGTGTGCCGCCAGATACTCCGGCAGCCAGGCGAATGCCTCGGTCTCAATGATGGTGAGATTGTTCCGGTCAATGACATGGCAGCCGCATTCGCGCGCCGTCTCGACGAAGTACCGGAAATGCTCGCTCAACTCCGGCGCGCCACCGGTAATGTCCACCGTGAGGGGCCGATGCTCGCGAATCCATGCACCCACGCGCCGCGCCACGGATTCAGGCATCATCTCCGTGCGCCACGGTGCGGCGTCCACGTGGCAGTGACGGCAGGCTTGATTGCATTTGCGGCCCACATTCACTTGAAGCGTCTGGAGCGGCCCGCGCTTGAGTGTCAAGCGATTGACGGCAAGTCTGTCTTCAAAAGAATTCATCTCACGTGTGAGACCAAGATGTTCGGGATCCACAATGCTAAGAACGATAACGGACGGCGCTTATTCCTGCAATTCTAGCCGGCTGGCTAGAATTGGGAACGCCTCGACCTCAACAGCATCCTCCATTGCCGCCGTCGCAGCACTGGTTAATCTCTGTGGTCGCGTCGAAACTTTGTCCCTTGGTCTCCTTGGGATGCCTCAGCCGCGTTTCCTTGCTGCCGAAAGGCTTGGCATCAGCAGCCAAAATCTCCTCACGCGGGTCCACAAAGGCGAAGTGCTCGCGATAGGGCGCATTCTTGTAGAGCTGATAGGTCTTATCGCAAACGGCGTACCGCCTGCCGCGCTCCATTCGATGGCCGTCGTCATCGAGAATCTCCTTGAACGGACCAAGATAAATCACCGCTTGGTTGCGTTCGAAACATGGACCCTGCTTTCCCTTGAACGCTTGCACGCTCACGGAGCGGAACTCTAGGCCCTCGACGGTCCGCCAAGGTTTCTCATCTCGGTTCAGAAGCTGGATGCCATAAAATCCCGCGTCGCTGAAGGCAGTCAGAAACCCTTCCTCGGTGAGCGCTCCGGAGATGCAGCCGCTCCATAGTTCCGGATTGCTCTGCAACGATTCCGGCACGGCCTCGTCGGAAACAATGTCCGAGATAACCGCCCGGCCACCTCTCTTTAGCACGCGAAAGATCTCGCTGAACATCTCCTGCTTGGAGCGCGACTCCACCAGATTGAGAACGCAATTGGAGACAACGACGTCAATAGATTCGCTGGGAATCAGAGGATTCGTCACGCGAAGTTCGTTGGCCAGCTCATCCGCTGCCAGAAAGGAAGCTGCCTCTTTGATCGGGTTTCGCCGCAATTCGGCGTCGAGCAGTTCCAAATCCAACGCCAGGTCCTGGATTCGGCCTTTGCGAAATTCTACATTTGCGTAGCCAAGCCGGCCGGCGACGATCGGCGCATTCCGGCGGGCCACGTTCAACATCGCATCGGTCATGTCCACTCCAATGACCCTGCCGGCAGCCCCGACAACTTGCGCCGCGATGAAACAGATTTTTCCAGTGCCACTGCCAAGATCGAGCACCGTTTCGCCCGGTTTCACGTAACGCGAGGGATCGCCGCAACCGTAGTCTTTTTCGATCACTTCCGCCGGGATAATCTCGAGATAACGCCGGTCGTATTCAACGGGGCAGCAAAGTGCGGCTTCCGGCGCGTTGGCCGCCTCGGAATACCGGCGTTTTACAAATACTTCAGAATTCATTGCAGTTTGTTTCACGGATTTACGGTACTTCTATCGCTTCTACTTATGAAGCTTCGAACGAACCGCTATTCCAAGCCTATTTATGTGCGACAACCAACCGTTCGCCCCCATTCGTTGCTGGAGTGCGCGCTTTCTCCGGGAAAAGCGAGACATGACGGTTTCGATGGGAAGACCGAGCGCCTCCGCGATCTCACGACACGCGAGCTTGTGAGTTCGCCTCCGGTGTTGCCCAACGCGAACTGCCACGCGAGTTGGCGAACCAGGAAGTCCTTGGGGTTGTCAAACTGGCCGGCGCGCAGCTTGTCCCACGGGGACATGGCTTTTTCCAACCGCTGGATGGGCAAGGTCTCCAGCCGCCGACCGGTGCGTCCGTCGAACACCACGTCAGCGACGTAAACACCGCCCGTTTCTGAGAGACGCAACATTTCGCCGATGCCGAGTTCGTAACGCCCGGAAACCCGGACGCGGATGGATTCAACGATGGCGTCATTGTTGCCACAATGCGGGCAGATGAAGCGACCTTTTTCGGTGACGTGAGCCTTGTGCGGATCAAAGGTGATCCCAGCCGGATTTGTCACCATGGCATTAGGCGCAAGCTCGCCGCGCCATTGGAAGACGTCTTGGGTCTATGGATTGAGCGTCGCCATTAAGATTGCACGGCTCACTTTCAATGATTCCCTCGGTGAATTGGCTCTGCATCTGCTTTTAACGCTTCTTGTGTCTCGGATCCCGAATCGCGCGAGTTTCGGTTCCAAGCAACCGCCGGGCATAGGGAACGAGAAACTCAAAGAAGCAAGAGACAAATTGACTGAGGAGCCAGCCGATCGACAGCAGACAGTT
>JAQBVM010000111.1 GCA_027623095.1 Verrucomicrobiota bacterium | reverse complement strand
CAGGTCTTGGAGTGCGGCAACGGAGCCAGCGCAGTTGCCGCTTTTGACATGGAACCAAGTTGTTTGGAAATCCCGGGCGCTAGGACTCGCCGACGCGAAAGCGGTGAATCGCTTCGCTCGTCACCGCAGTCCAAGACGCTGCCGCGTTCATCGAAGGCTCGTCAAATTCTTCGGCTGTGGATGCTCGTCTTTTTCACTCGCCTCACCATTTTGGGGCGTAAGCCCTTACGGAGTCACCCGCACTCGGGCGAAGCGTAGATTCTGCTGCGACCGTGAAACCGTGTCCGATGCGGACAAAGATCTGAAACCGGCCGCCGTATCCACGCCCACTTCGGTTGCGGAAACGATTGTCGGAGAGCCAAACCCAACGTCGCTGGCAAACTCGACACTTACCTTAACATTTGAATCATCGGTCCTGACCTTCATGCCCAAGGTCAACTGGCCACTGGCGTTGAAATCAACCGACACGAACGATGCGGAATTGGCGGCGCGAGGATCGGACCGCAATAGATACTCTGCCAGATTTGACAGACCATCGTTGTCGGGATCAGCCCCCGGCGCGGCGTCCGAACTCTGCGTCGCGCCGGCAAACCGAAGATTTTGCCATCCGCTGAAAGAGGCGATCACATTCAGGCTGAAACTTTGCGTTGCGGACATAGCCGGCGAACCATTATCTGTTGCTTGGATTGAAACAGTGAATTCACCGGTGGCGTTCTCGGGAGGCGTGCCATTGGCGAGCCCTGCTGCCGACACGGAGAGCCAGTCGGGACCTCCCTCCTTTGAGTAAGTCAATGAGTTGCCCTCCGGATCCTGGGCCGTCAGTTGATACTGGTACAACAGCCCGAATGCCGCGCTCGTCACAGGAGCCGACGCGATCGTGGGCGCTGTGTTCTTCGGTGCGGGTTTGCTGGTGGCACTGCCAGGATTTGTGACCGTGACGCCCGGAGCTCTAATGCCGTCGCCATCTGGGTCACCCAATTCCTCGCCGTTTGTGAAACCGTCGCCATCTGAATCGAGGGCGGCAAGAGCCGGGCTCCAGAACGGAGCAGTGGTGCCGCCTCGAACAATAGAAAACACCGCGTTCCCAAAGGCATTTCGGGAACCGCCTCCATTCGAGCTTAGATGGCAATTCTGGCATCTGAAGGTGTTCCCGTTCGGAATCTGATCCGGACGCCAGGGACGCGCTTGGATCGGGACCGAGAGGGAAGCAATAAGAAGAACGAAGAAGAGTAGTGTCAAATTACGTTTCGAGTAGATGTTTAACAAATATTTCATAAATGATCAGGCGCAACAGAAGCCCCGGAGGGCCGCTCATTCAATCCCATGCAACGCCAACCGGTCAAGCCGCTAACCCGGACACATCATAAACTTTTTCGCCAAACCGCAGGCTGGTGCCACGAAGCGCAGCTTTCCAAGCCTGCCACTTCGGGCCTTTGCCAACTTGTGAAATATCCGGGTTAGAACTGATCGCGGTTTCGGCGCAACAGGATTAATGATGCTCAAACGCACCCATTATTCCCGAGAAGCTGTTTTCAGAGCTCGTTTGGAAATTTGGCACGATTCTGGCGGCAAAAGCCTGGTATTCAATACATGAGCGCGTTCTCAAGAAACAATGTTGGCCAATCCGAAAAGAACCAGCGCAAGGGAATTCGGCACGCGGGAACCGCACCCACGCGAATCGCTTTGGCAATCACGGCGGGTGAGGCCGTTCTTTGGGGTGGGCTCGTTTACTTGCTCTCGGATTATTGGTTAATGCTCCCGGTCGCGTTGAGGTCCACCGCCGCGGTGGTACTGGCCGTTATCGGAGGAATCCGTGAAAACACCCTCAACCGATGTTGCGGGCCAATTGGTGTAAATGATGGATGCACGATTGTTCACATCGAATGTGATAGTGGCAGCAAAGTCCCGGCGGTCCTGCAGAGACACGATTTCGCCCTCGCTTACCGCCAGTCCATAGACATTCATCGGAGTGCCCGGCGGCGAAGTGCACGAGCGCGGCGATGAGAATTGCTTGGACCCAGGTCAACGAATTGCGACAGACGGCCAGGCTCTCCATGAACCGAACCACCCCTGCACCCCTCCCAGGAGGGAACCTGAAACTGGCACCGGTAACAAAGCTCCCCTCCTCGGAGGGGCTGGGGGTGGTTCATGTCCCCGATTCGTGTCAGCTCGTTTGAGATTTTCCCTCCCCATGAACCTGGGTGGGGCGATACTCTGTAGAGCCCTGATTTTTCTCTGCGACTGCAATAAGTCACGGCTCCACGGAGTGTCGCCCCACCGAGAATGGATCGGATCATGGGCCCAAGGCGTGTGAGAATTCGAATGGTGGCTTTCCATGAATCCTCCGTCCAAAAATGACACCGCTTCAAGCCCGTTCCTCATTTTGTGCGGGAGGGTGAGACTCCTGTCGAACCCATTCTTGGCAGAGTTCCAGGGTTCGGCAGGAGCCTCACCCTCCCATTTTTGGGGAAACCGGAGCGCCGAGCATTGCTCGGCCATTGTCCAACTCGCCCCGGCTGCGGCATCTTTTCTATTTTCCGCTGTATTTGTAGTCATAGCCAGCAATCGGATCTCGTGTGTAAGCCGCGGTCCATCGGACATGCAAACACCCTGTCGGCCGGCGATGAAGGACCGGACAGACCGGCGTAGCCTTTGACCTGCTCCTTGTACCACCACCAGGAATCGCCAGCCACAGTGCGAACCGCGCCCGGTATCGTCGAATCATGTTCTCCGGCGAATTGCAGCACGGCGCCGCCAACCGCGCGGAGATTCTCCAGGCAGAGCGTCAAGCGAGCCTTATCTCGAGCGTTTTTCAT
This sequence comes from Verrucomicrobiota bacterium, assembly GCA_027623095.1. GTDB lineage: Bacteria > Verrucomicrobiota > Verrucomicrobiia > Limisphaerales > SIBE01 > JAIPJX01. The sequence continues at coordinate 17,972 of JAQBVM010000111.1, read as the reverse complement.
TGGGACGAAAATTGCGGCGGCCAGCACGCACAAAGAGGCGATCGCCACGATCAGATCGGTCCGTGTGAATCCAAGGATTGGAGATTTGAGATCCGAATTGCTTCTCTCCATGAATAACGGTGGGGCGACACTCTGTGGCGCGCTGGTTTCGGAATCAAGGTGTTTTCCACGTTCCGAGCAACCCGCAATCAACACCGCAAGCCCAAGCGTGAACCACCTTTGGAGTCGGGGCGATGCGCTGCGTCTCAGCACTAACAAAGAGCATGCAACGACAAAGCCCAACGTCAGTATGAGAAATCCAGGATCGGTGACGGATACTTTCATAAACGCAATCGGGTGGGCCAATGACTAATTCGATTGCCGGCGGACGCGGTAAAAAACAGGCTTCAGAACCGGCGTGGGCACAACAAACTCAGTGACCGGAGAATGACCGGAAACGGAACCGAGATCAACGAATGATGTCCCGGAATCGGACCGAGATTGAACGGTATAAGTGTCGCCCTCGCGTCCCGGCCAGCTAAGGCGCTGGAATCCCGATTGCAGCTCGACGAGATCAATTCGAAACTCGATTTCGGCAACCCTTGGATCGGTGCCCAGAATGTGCTCGCGCGCATTGTTAAATCCGTCTTCATCCGGGTCGTCTTTCGGTCCCAATGCAACACCACCGAAAAACCGCGACTCCCATGCATCGTCAAGGCCATCTCCATCAGAATCCGTTATCGCCACCCCTTTTAGGATCAATTGCGCGAAAGTCACCGCGCCGGTCGCCGGCGTGGACGAACCGAAAAGACGGAACGTTGTATTCCGCTCATCGCTCACCTCCACTCGCCACTCACCGACGCTGCTTTCGTAGAAATGTTGGGTGCTCCAGTAGGTCCAATCCCGCGGCCCCGCCGAGCTGTCGGCGTTGATGGACTGCAGGACCGACCGCGTTCCGGACGGCGATACAAGCGTGACGCGCAGATCGGATCGCCTCGAATGCGTTGTTTTCAAACGCACCCCCACGTGTTCGCACACCAAAGCACCGCGAACCGGAAACGTGTAAATGGCCGATGTCAATTGGAGCCTCGCTTCGGTTTTCGGATTGTCCGCCAAGAATGCCCGCAACGCTTCGCCGTCGTTTCTTCCAATACTGATCGCGGGAATGGGCACGAACGTTGTGCCGCCCAACGGCGGAATAGATGTGGAACCGGTGTTGTTGAAGATTACAGCAAACGCAGCTCCCGCCCGGGCCGCGCGTTCAATCTTATCCGAAAAAAGGCCCCCGCCTCGCTCGATGAAAACGCCTTTTCCATGAAGGTCTCTGGAAATCGGCTCGTTCGCCAACCCGACAAATTCGATCGGCAGGCCCGCCGTTGGATTGTCGGGATGCAATCCAAGAGACGGAAGGCAACGAATCGACGACAGCGACTGGGTGATATCAGCGCCCGAGACGACAACCCGCAGCGCATCGTCGGGAATCTCCTGCCGGGTCGTGCTGGTAAAACTCAACGTTGTGGCGGGCGGACGATTTGGCCAATTCTTCGCCAATCGGACAGCCTCCGCCGCGTCCGGCACTCCAAAGCCAACATTGTGACTCACGCGAAACCCGGCGCCGTTAAGGCGCGCATCTGGATCGTCAAAATCAAAATGCCGCGCGCTGAAGATCAGAATCTGCTGCACATCGCGATAGGTCAGGGATGGATTCGCGCTCAGGATCAACGCGGTGACCCCGGCGATTTGTGGAGAACTGGCGGACGTTCCACTAAAACCGGTGACATCCCCAGTTTCTCCGGAATCCGTATTGTAACCGTTCCGCCCCGTTCGATCCGTCGTCAAAACCTCCGGAGCATCGGGGTCGATCTCATCGGGAAAGCCGTCATCGTCAGTATCGATCACGTCTCCGCTGGGCGCCGCCACCAGTATGCACGCGCCTGGACTGCTGTAACTCACCGCCCGGCCATCCTTGCGCATAGCCGAAACAGCGATGACGCGCGGGTCGCTCGCGAATCCGTCGTCATTTGAATTGGTCAAATTTTCCCGTTCGTTTCCTCCGGCCCGCACGATCACAACACCTTTGCCATCCCGGCCTTCGGTCACTGCCGCGTTGATTCCACTGTCGGATAATGCGTCGATTCCCAGTTGAACCGTGCTCGTGCTTCCCCAACTATGATTCTGCACGGCAACTCGGTTGACCTCGTGCTGAAACATGTCCATCAATTGTTCGTCACTGGCAATGCTATCGCGCCCGCGGAAGGAAGTGCCAAAAATCACCCAGCTCGACATCCGAGCCCCGGGCGCAACCCCGGCAACATCGGCATTGTTGCCTGTCTCAGCCGCGATCAACCCGGCTACGGCGGTTGCGTGATTCGCATCCGAAGCCGCGGGCCAGCCGTTCCTGACACCACGGTAGAAATTAAAGTGCGCTCCCGAAGCTCGGGCCTCTAAGTCAGGGTGATCCAGTTGAATCCCGTCGTCTGCCACGGCAACAAGGACACCGTCGCCGCGCGCCGCGGGCCACGCGGCCCGGACGTTCAAATCCGGCCCATCCAAATTACGGCTGCTTCCGCGGTTTTCCAGATGCCATTGCCGGCCAAACTCCGGATCATCCGGCGCCGGCGCGTACGCGTTGAGTTTTCGGTACGCCCGCCGTGTCACCGGGTAGCTCGCCACGACGCCGCTCTCTTTCGCCAGCGCTTCCGCCGCATTGATGGCCGACTGGCTATCGGAAGCTTGCAAGATGAAGAGGTTCGGCTTGACCGTTCTCGCTAACGTGAGGTCCCGTCCGTTCAGCAGCGAATCAAGTGCCGCCCCCGGTTCCAACTGGAGCACCACACGATTGCCCAGATCAACTGCGTCCGTGGTTCCGTCCAGCCAGGCTTCAGTCCATTCCGTACCAAATTGAATTTTCAACGGAACTCCGAAATAGCCATCAGTCACTTTCCCCGCATCCGCGGGTGGAATCTGATAGACGACAAGGGAAGGTTCGCGAAATTCCACACGCCGCAAAGGAGCCGTTTGTCCCATGGTCGATAAGGCAGCGACAGCCACTAACACAATCGCATGACTCGCAAGCGACGCGACCCATTTGGACCGCGTCCCCAGTGGCATCGCCGCCGCGCGTTCAAGTATTCCGATGGCAAACCGAGTTTCCCGCCCAAATCTTATCGGCAAGGAACGGCGCTCCGTGTCAGCCGAAGACTTTCCGGCCACACGCCGCACCCGTGGATGAACTTTTATCGCCATTCTGAAATTCCAGGGCCACTGCCAATTTCCAACTTGATTTCGATTTCGGTCCGCTTCGATCGAGGCAACTCCCAATTCAATCGTCGAAATGCGCTTTCTGGAACAAACCTGCCGCTCATACGGAATAGGGAACTGATTATCACCACGGTTCCGGATTCCAAACGCTTTTGCTTTGCTCAAAAAGATTAGCAAAATCTTTGCCAAGAACAGCTTCGCGCTCCTTATACCCATGCCTATTCGGTATATTGGCGTTCGCATTCATTGAACGTGCTGCGCCCCACAGAAGCGCGCTCCGGAGCGCGGGTCTGTGACCCGCAGCCGCTTCGGAATACCAGGACGCGAATAGGCATGCTCTTACCGACGCCTAATCTTTGGTGGAATCGATTGGCTCCACCAAAAAAAGGGGACACCGAACACTCGTAACTGTGTCCGATGTCCACTTTTCGCTTATTCGAGCCGGTCCTAGTCGCAGTCTCCGGAGGCTCAATTCCACCCGTTTGGCGGTTTCCTAATGGCGCCCATGCCCGAACTTTGGCGCCTCTCGCCCATGCCACTTTGGCGCATGCACTTCGTCAATTTCCGCGCTCGTAACATTTCCGTCTTGATTCCGATCGTAACGATCAAGAAGCGACTCGATTCGCTCAGCGACATGATCCTGGTGAACGGCAAGCGATTCCGCGCCGGTTATCGTTTCTCGTAGGATGTTCAGTGTTCGAAGTTGGAATCCGGTTCATGGAGAGCGAGGCACCCCCAAACCTCAATAACACTTTCGTGGATGCCCCGCTCGGAAAGGCTAGAGTTTCGCCATATTCTATAAGTTTGTTTTTGCAGGAGCCCTCATTCCGTCGCGCGAAGCTCGACGAAATTGTCGCGGCTTAATGATTCCTTAATACTTGATTCGATATCATCCGAATATGATCCAAGTGCAGAGTCGCGGCCAAAACGAATGCGTGGCAGTATCCTGCCGGCCCAACGCGATTTCGCACGAGAGCGGGCGAATCAATGAAGCGCGCAGTTAGGAATTACGTCTGGAATCCATGAAGATCCTGGCAGTGGAAGACGAGCCCCGTCTTTTGCGGAACCTTGCGAAGGCGTTGCACGAAAAGAGGGCTACGCCGTGGACACGGCCGAAGCGGCCTGGGGCTTGCGATTTGCAGATCCATCATCAGCGCGCGCGGTGGATTCATAGAAGTCACAAGCACACCCGGGACCGGCACCACGTTCTCGGTCCAGTTGCCAATTGCTCGCAATCGCGAAAGCGCTTCCCCAACATGTGAGACTTGAAATCTTTCGTGGGTTCGATTCGCGTGTCAAATAAGACTCTCGATCTTGCGATCGAGGTCGCGCCTGTTGATTAACGCGACAATCTCGAATCGCGCTGGAAGCAGCCGGAAGAGGAGGCGGTAGTCGGCGCCGATTCGCTGGCGATAAACGTCCCGATTCGCCTTCAACCGTTTGACGCCGGCGAAAGCTGTTTCGTCGCCGGCCGCCAACCTGCCTATCAATGCGATCGCATTTCGCACGGCTATCGGCGGCAATGACTCGATCGATTCCAAAAACTTCCGCGGGAATTCAGGAATTCGAACCGGCTGAATTCCCAAACCTGTTTCCTCGATAAGAAGATTCTCTTCGGCCTGTTCGGAAGGCTTTTCCAGCGACTCCTTCGACTTGGCGGCGTTCTGCCGCAGCTCTTCCAAATCACGCAGAGCCGACTGCAAGTTCCGGCGCAATTCGTTTCGTTCGTTGTGGCGATGCTTAAGATCCTCTTTGAGCATTGCCGATCGGCGGCGCAATTCGTCGATTTCCCCGGTTGCGACGCGCGCCTCTTGAATCGGTTTTGCTTCTGGATGAATCGCGGCGTTTCGTCGAATCTCCTTCTCCTTACGTTCCAATTCCGCATGCAGCTCCGCCAATTCCGTGCGCGATTGTGAAAGCTGGCGATCCTTGTTGTCCAAAGTTTTCAACGCGTTCTGCAACGCCGCCGATTCCCGATGGGCATCGACCGATTTTTCGAACCGGTCGTCCACAATCCTCTGAAACGGATCAACGGGCGAAAGGTTGAGTCTGTCCCGGGCTGCCAGGAGCACTTCGAAAAGCGTGTCCACGTCTATCATGTTGGTCGTCGCAAGAACGCCTCGGGCGACGAGGATTCCGAGAGCCGGATACCGGCTTTCCAAAAGAGTGTATGCAACGTCAGTCGCGAGACAGTCGTTAGGTGATTTCAACGCGGTGAGAGACTCCCGCTCGACGCACTCGATCGCTGCCGTTGCCGATTCCTCAAAGAGCATCAGACGTGCGATGAAAGGCAAATTCTCTAGATTCACGTCCGAGCCGGATCGCACTTTGAGGAGTCGAACCAAAAGATCCTTCCGGCCCGCTCTGCAAGCGTGAAAAACTGTGTCGTCCCAGTAAATCTCAAGCTCGTGGCGAGCACCGGTTTTCTCGAAAAATCCGACGACAATCTCGGTCTCTCTGAAGAGATTAAGCCGGGTGATGAGAATTGGCAGAAGAGAAACGGAAACTTTGGCCGGATCGAGTCGAGCCAGTTCATAAGAACGCATTTGAATCAACTCGTCCTCTGTCAAAAGCAGTTCTTTGTGTTCCCGCAATTCCTCTTTTGTCATCCCCGGAGCGGAAGAAGAAGCGTGGAGCCGCTCTTGGTCCTTTTCAATGCAGCACTTCTTGTATTTCTGTCCGCTCCCGCACGGGCACGGATCATTTCGCCCAACGCGCGCGGCCGCCCGGCGAAGCGTGAAACCGGAGTGTGTCAAAGGCGGCGGGTTTTCTGGAACCATACCGAGAACCGAATCGCGAACCGCATTAATCATTTCTCTGCGGAAATAGTCAGCGCCGGGATCTGGTTGCCCTGACTGAGGGGCGTGGAGAACAGACAATAGGCCTTCGTCAGGAAGGTAATTTGCCAGGGCCAGCAGACTGACGTTCGGCAGAATTCTGTCATCGATACGCCGCGCCAGTGTGCGTGCCTGCGCGATCAACCCCGGAGGCGCGGGCACGTTCGCTTTTTCTTTGCACCACACACCTGCCAGCAGCAAAGCAATCGCCTCGCGTTCCTCACCCATCTTACCGCCAATCACCGCATCAATGAGAGCCTGAGCCACATCACCGGAAATATGCATCGCCACAGCCGCAAGACACCCCGGATCGGGCAGCAAAGCTGCTCCGTCCGTCAAGTGCCGGGCGGCGACCGATCTTCCCGTTCCAAGCGCGGCAAATAAAAGATGCGTGAATGCTTCGTTTTCTCTTTTGGCGACCGCTTCTTCCAGCGCCGCATCCAATTCAGAGTCTGCTTCCGGCAGTTCGGAAGCGAGCTCGATCAGAGCAGCTCTGAAAAATTTGGTTTCCCGTGCTCTCTTGATTAGCGCCTGGTGCATACTTGGCCATTTTTCTCAAATGCGTTTCAACCGCGGACCTTTTGGAGTGTCTTCGATCGCCCATCCAGCCGCTTTGAGTTCATCGCGCAACGCGTCCGCCCGTTGAAAATCCTTTGCCTTGCGAGCCGCCTGCCGCTGATCGAGCAACGCGCCAATCTGTGACGGCACATCAGTTTCCCGCCTGGCGCCGATTCCGAGCACCGAGTCAATCCTCGCCCAAGCAGCCAGGAAACCTGCGGCCTTATTAGGCGCGATTTTCTCCTCGTTCAACAGGCGATTTGTTTCCCGAACCCAGTCAAACACAGCTCCCCATGCCGCTGAGATATTCAGGTCCTCATCCATCGCCGAACTGAATGCGGCAAGCAGATTACTATCTGCATCCGCTTGTTGATTTCCGGCAATTTCAGCCAGTTTCCCCAGGGATTCGTCCAATCGAGCCAAAGCCGTTCGAGCGCCGTTTAGACTCTCCACGGTGAAATTCAAAGAAGCACGGTAGTTCGCTGAAATTAGAACATAACGGATCTCCCGGCCATCGAAACCCTTCGCAAGCAGATCCCGAAGGGTGTAGAAATTTCCCAGTGACTTGCTCATTTTCTTGCCCTCGACAAGCAGATGGCTCGCATGCACCCAGTATTTCACGAATGGTTCCCCGGAAGTTTGAAGCCCGGCGCCTTCACTTTGCGCGATTTCGTCCTCGTGATGTGGAAATACCAAATCCTCGCCACCCAAGTGCATGTCAAAACTCGCGCCGAGCAGTTTCATGCTCATCGCGCTGCACTCGATGTGCCATCCCGGACGGCCCTCACCCCAAGGGCTCGGCCAAAAGACGGAAGCGTCATCCGCCACTCGAGCTTTCCAGAGCGCAAAGTCAGCGAAGGACTCTTTTTCGTATTCGTCCGCACTGACCCGTTCGCCAACACGCATCTGATCGAAGTTCAGATTCACCAACTGGCCATATCGAAAACCGGCGTTCTTGTATTTTTCGATGCTAAAATAGACCGACCCATCACCGGCTTGGTAGGCCAGCCCTCGGTCCATTAGCTTTTGAATCAGTTCGATAATCGCATCAATGAAATCTGTGGCGCGCGGTGTCTCGTGGGGTGGAGCGCATTTCAAAACTTCGAAATCCTCGAAAAACGCTTTTTCAAATCGTGCCGTATGCTCTTGCGCGCTGATCCCGGACGTGCGCGCGGCGAGAATTATCTTGTCCTCCACATCGGTAATATTCATGACGTGCCGGACCTCGTACCCCTTGAACACGAGATACCGCCGCAGCAAATCAGCGAAGACAAACGTCCGGAAATTGCCGATATGCGCGAAGTTATGGACGGTCGGGCCGCAGCAATAGATGGCAACCCTCTTCCCTTCCGGGTCGCGCGGCACAAATGCTTCTACCGATCGTGTTCGTGTATTAAATAGTTTCAGGCCCATCGTCGGACAATGCTCTTTTCAGCAAACAACTGGATAGATACGCCCACGACGCACCCAGAGCGCCGAGGAAGCGTATCGATGCGGTTCTGAAAGAAAAGTGATTTTTGATCGGCTGGACGCGGAACGGCGGCATCTTCCGAATGAAGACAGATGGTTCGGCACGTCTTTCGTCCTCTCCATGAACCGTTCAAGAATTGGTGGGGCGACACTCTGTGGAGCCCTGACTTGCCCTTGGATTGTCTGGCCTGCATAGAATGGGCTTCTGGAAACGCGGGGTTTCAGAATTCTCCGTTGTTTCCATTGCGCCTTCTTCTTCCGTTTGATCTGTTCAAGGATAAATCTGGGCTTCACAGAGTGTCGCCCCACCATCATTGGTTCATGGTCCCAAAGTGCGTCAAATCCTTGGAGGCCGGGGCTCTCCACAGTTGTGCCCTCATTCGGAGCGCCCGCCGCGGAAAATCTGAATTCCGAGATTGAAAGGTGCTGAGCCATCGTATTTCATCGCGGGCCGTGACTGAATCGGAAGCACTGCAGTTGTTTAGAGACACCGGCGCCCTTTTGGATGGCCATTTTATTCTTCGCAGCAGCCTCCGTAGCCGCCAGTTCTTTCAGTGCGCGCTGGCTCGTCAAACGATGCCGATTGTTGAAAGATTCGACGCGGGACTGGCAGATAAAGCCCGATCCCTCGGAGCAACAACCGTCGTCGTGCCGTCAATGGACGGGCTCGTCATCGGCCAGGAGGTGGCGAGACAACCGGGCATGCGATATCTTTGTCGAAAAGGAGGAAGGCCGTCTCGTCCTTCGGCGCGAATCGAGACTCGGAGCCGTTCCAAGATAATGGCGGGGCGACACTGCTGTTCGCGAAGCGAACATCTCATGTGGGCTGGAAACTCTCCGTTTCCCCAACCCCATTTCAGGCCGGCCGGACACCTTAAGGAGAAGCAGATCTCCACAGAGTGTCCCCACCAACATTTTGAACGGGATTCATGGGAAGGAAATACCTCGAAAATCTAGATGTGAATCGGGACCATAAACTGCCTGGACAATTTTCTGTCGCACATACGACATAAACTTGTCCTTCCGGGAATCGTAGTTCGTGAAGAGCCCCAACCTCCAAAGATTTGACACACATTGGGACCATGAACCGGAGCGATTCGCACATCGTTCCGCCTTAAGGCGGCTCCGACCGGCTAAAGCCGGAATTTCATACGGGTTCACGGAGAGAGCAGAAACCGTCATCCCGAACGTTGCGCCGATGAATCCGGGTCTATAGCCTGGTTTGTACATGGCTTTTGATTCGTTCAGAGAATTTGTCGAGCAACTGGACAAAGCCGGGGAATTGATTCGCATCAACCACCCGGTCGCCACCGAACTCGAAATCACCGAACTTGCGGATCGCCAGATGAAATCCCAGGGCGGTGGCAAGGCGCTGCTGATCGAAAAACCGACCGTCAACGGCGTGATCTCCCCGTTTCCCGTCGCGATCAATACAATGGGTTCCTGGAAACGAATGGCCATGTGCCTGGGCGCCGCTTCCGTGGATGACGCGGCTGCTGAGCTCGGGTCGCTCATGAAAGCCAAACCGCCCACTTCTATGCGCGAGGCCATGAAACTTCTTTCGACCGCGCTCGATCTCCGCCATGCAAAGCCGAAGATCGTCAAACGCGGCCCCTGCAAGGACGTGATCCAGCGGTTTGAAGCGCCGCCGACCCGCACCGATCCGTGGCCATCCGCGCCTCTGATCAACGAGCCGAAGATGGAGCGACGGTCGGTCGAGGACAGCACTCAGAATTCAACTTCAGAAAGCCATGCTTGCCCGACGCTTTCAGACTTGCCGATCCTGAAATGCTGGCCTCTCGACGGAGGACGTTTCATCACACTTCCCTGTGTCGTGACGAAAGATCCCGACACTGGAGACCGCAACGTCGGAATGTACCGCATTCAAATATACGACGATCGCAGCGCCGGAATGCATTGGCAGCTTCAAAAGGTCGGGGCGCGGCACGGACGCCGTTACTACGACACCGGCACCCGCATGCCTGTGGCAATTTTCATTGGCGGCGATCCTGTCTTCCCGTTCGCGGCAACGGCGCCATTGCCGGATGGACTCGATGAATTCTTGCTGGCCGGTTACCTCCGAAAAAAATCCGTCGAACTGGTTAAATGTGAAACCAACGACCTCGAAGTCCCCGCCAATGCGGATTTCGTGATTGAAGGTTATGTCGATCCCGGCGAACCTCTGCGGGAGGAAGGTCCCTTCGGCGATCACACGGGTTACTACACATTGCCCGAACCGTATCCGGTCTTCCATATAACCGCCATAACCCATCGAAAAGACGCCGTTTATCCGGCGACGATCGTGGGCATCCCCCCGATGGAGGACTTTTACATCGGTGGCGCGTCGGTGAAACTCTTTCTGCCGATCTTTAAAATGAATTTTCCCGAGATCGTCGATATTGCGCTGCCCGCGGAAGGAGTTTTCCACAACCTCGTCTTCGTCAGCATTAAGAAAACCTACCCGATGCAGGCGTATAAGATCATGCACAGCCTCTGGGGAATGGGCCAAATGATGTTCACCAAATACCTCGTTGTGGTGGATCACACTGTGGATGTGCATAACACAAGCGAGGTGCTGTTCCATCTTTGCGCGAATACCGATCCCCAACGCGACAGTATCTTCACCAAAGGCCCCGCCGACGTGCTCGATCACGCCACCAGCGAGATCGCCATGGGCACAAAGCTTGGAATCGACGCGACAAAAAAACTTTCCGGCGAGGGTTTCAAACGCCGATGGCCACCGTTGATTCGCATGGATGAGGACGTCCGAAGAAGAATCGATGCCTTGTTGGCAAGAAGCCGGTGAGATTCGGAGCGAGAATTCCCGGAAAACCTTCGCACTTAGAACCCCTGAACGATTGGCGGTGGGGCGACACTCTGTGGAGCCCTTCCCTTACGCTCGAATCCAGTCAGGGCTCGACAGAGTCTCGCCCCACCGAGGTTCATGGGGGGGAGCGGGGGTGCCAAGCCGGCGTGTTTCGATACTGTTCGCCGCAACGTCTTATTGCGTATGGAACAAAAGCCGACCAATTCGATCTGAATTCCGGTTGCAGCGGATTCGTCTTAGGCTAGACTAATCAACTGAATTTACTATTTTCCTGATGCCCTTGCAGCGGAACTCCAAATTTTTAGCTTTGCTCGCATGTGTCTCGGCTGCGGTTGCCTGGGCTCCTGTGTTTGCCTATGAGCCGCTGCCCGCGACCGCGTCGGAAGTCGATTTTTCCAAGCACGTTAAGGCTTTTTTCAGCAATTACTGCTACGAATGCCATTCCAACGAGAAGCAGAAAGCGGATGTGAACCTCCAGGTTTTTCAAACCGCGCCTGAGATGTATCAGCAAAGGAGGTTTTGGAGCGCTGTCCGGGACATGCTCGAAAAACGGGAGATGCCGCCCTCCAAAAAACCTCAACCGACCGAGGCAGATCGAAAGATGCTGGTTCAGTTTGTCGATCAGGAGCTCGAGAAGTTCGATTGCAGCGGTGAAGTGGATCCCGGCCGGGTGACGATCCGCCGTCTGAACCGGTCGGAATACAGAAATACCATTCGCGACTTGGTCGGGATCGAGATCGACGCGGCGGCGGATTTGCCTTTTGATGAGGTGGGTTACGGTTTCGACAACATTGGTGACGTCCTGTCGCTCTCGCCCATGCTTTTTGAGAAGTATCTCGCCGCCACAGAGAAAATCCTGTCAAACGCCATTATCACGGATGAAGCCGACCTAATCCCCAGCTTTCGACTCTCGGGAGATGCCCTTCGCTCGCTTGGCGGCGAAAACGTTCGTCTGGAGGACGAGGAACTTTGGGGATTCTGGCGGGAGGGAGAAGCTGTGGGTGAACGCACTCTGGCGAGCTCCGGAGAATACCTGTTCCGAATCCAAGCATACGGAGATCAAGCCGGACCGGAAGCGCCAAAACTTTCAGTGCGCGTGGACGGAAAAGAGTTGAAAGTGATCGACGTTGCGGCCAAGGAGAACAGTCCTCAAGCATATGAGTTCAAAGCGCAGCTTGACGAGGGAACTCGGAAATTCGGTTTTGCGTTTCTGAACAACTATAACGGTTCGGGCAACGCGGATCCGCTGTTGAATGGGGACCGCAATTTATTCATGCAGTTCGCCGAAATCCGCGGCCCCATGGATGGACCGCCGCCGCAACCCCCCGTTTCGCATGCCCGAATGATTCCCAGAAAACCGGCTCCAGGCGAGGAAGCCGCTCTGACACGAGAGTACTTGGAGCGCTTCGCGACCCGCGCGTTCAGAAGACCGGCAACCTCCAATGAGGTCGAACGCCTTGCTGGACTGGCAGATCTGGCTCGAGCGGATGGACACAGTTTCGAAGCTGGAATTCAGGTCGCCGCAGCCGCAACGCTGGTATCGCCTCAGTTCCTATTCCGGTGGGAATTGGACCCAGGCGAAGCGGAATCTGACGCTTCACGGCCGCTTACGGACTACGAATTGGCCTCCCGCCTATCTTACTTTCTATGGAGCAGCATGCCTGACGATGAGCTGCTGAATTTGGCGAAAGAAGGGCGCCTGCATCGGTCGGCGGTCATGGAAGCGCAAGTTGGGCGCATGCTGGCGGATCCCAAGTCATCGGCGTTGGTGGAGAACTTTGGCGGGCAATGGCTGCAGGTCCGCAACTTCGATGTCACTCCCGATCCGGAGAGATTTCCATCGTTTGACGCCTCGCTGCGCCAAGCCATGAAAAACGAAACGATCCTTTTCTTTAAATCGATTGTGAATGAAGACCGCAGTATCCTGGATTTCCTGGATGCGGACTTCACGTTTGTGAATGAACGGCTGGCAAGCCATTATGGGATCCCCGGAATCAGCGGAGATACGTTCCAACGCGTGAGTTTAAAACCGGAAACAGAGCGGGGCGGAGTTCTCGGACAAGCCAGCATTCTCACGTTGACTTCGAATCCCAGCCGGACATCGCCGGTTAACCGCGGCAAATGGATTCTGGAACAGATTCTGGGCGCGCCGCCGCCACCGCCACCGCCGAACGTGCCGCAACTGGACGAGGGAAAAGGCGTCGATCTCACCGCCTCGATTCGGGAACGGATGGAACAACACCGGCAGAACCCGGATTGCGCCACTTGCCACGACAAGATGGATCCACTCGGGTTTGCGTTTGAACGGTTCGATGCCACCGGCGCTTGGCGCGAAAAGGACGGTCCATTCGAGATCGACCCGGCAGGAGCAATGCCCGACGGACGAAAGTTCAACGGACCCAAGGAGCTCAAGGAAATCCTCATGGGCGACGATCGATTTGTCCAGACGCTGGCACAGAAACTGTTGACTTTTGCGCTCGGTCGTGGGCTAGAGTATTACGATAAATGTGCTGTGGACGCGATTGTTGAACAATTAAAAGCGAATGGATACCGGTTCTCGACCCTTATCCGGGGCGTTGTGAATAGTCGGCCATTCCAAATGCGAAGCACTATAGGAGACCAATCATGAAGCTAAAAAACTCAATTCATCGCCGCACGTTTCTAAAAGGAATGGGCGCTGCAATCGCGCTGCCTCTGTTGGAATCGATCGGTCCGGCTCGAGTGTTCGCGAACGGTGCCGCCGTAAAGGCGCCCACGCGCATGGCTTTTCTATTCGTCCCGAACGGAATGAATATGCCCGAATGGACTCCGGAAGGTGAGGGCGCCACATTCAAGCTGCCTCATATCTTAAAACCTTTTGAGCCAATACAACGCGATATTCTGTTTCTGAGTGGTCTTACGCAGGATAAAGGCCGGGCGAATGGCGATGGACCCGGGGATCACGCCCGTTCGGCGGCGGCCTTTTTGACCGGTGCTCAACCGTTGAAGAGCGAGGGCTCTCAGATTCGCGCCGGAATTTCGGTGGACCAATATGTTGCGGAGCACCTGGCTAACAAGACTCGATTCGCCTCGCTTGAAATTGGAATCGAGAAAGGCCGCCAATCGGGGAAATGCGACTCGGGATACAGTTGCGCCTACTCGAACAATATCTCCTGGAGGAATGAGGTGACTCCAATGACCAAGGAGACGAATCCGCGTCTCGTGTTTGAGCGCTTGTTTGGCGGCGCTGTTGCGGATGAAAACAACAAAAGTATTCTTCTTCGCGAAAAATATAAGAAGAGCATTCTGGACTTTGTCCTGGAAGACGCAAACCGGCTCAGCCAGAGAGTCAGCGGCAACGATCGCCAGAAACTTGACGAATACCTCACAGCCGTCCGCGAAATCGAGCTTCGCATCGATCGCGCGGAACGGGATTCAGCCGCAACCGCCATGGTCATTGCCGGAATCGAAAAACCAACGGGCGCTCCGGACGACATGGGCGCGCATGTCCAAATGATGGGCGATCTCATGGTCCTCGCATTCCAAGCGGACGTCACGCGCGTCTGCACGTTCATGCTCGCCAACGAAGGAAGCAACCGTTCTTACCGCCAGATTGATGTCGGTGAAGGCCATCATGAGCTCTCGCACCACCAGAATGACCCGGTAAAGCTCGAAAAGATCAAAAGAATAAACCGATTCCACGCCGACCAAGTGGCCTATATCCTAAAGAAGATGAAAAGCATCCGCGAAGCGGACGGATCTTCGCTTCTGGATAATAGCATGATCCTTTACGGGGCCGGCATCAGCGACGGCAACCGGCACAACAATGAAAACCTGCCGATTATCGTCGCTGGAAAAGGCGGCGGCACATTGCGACCAGGCCGCCATATCCGTTACCCAGAAGAAACGCCGTTAAACAATCTATTCCTTAGCATGATGGACCGGATGGGGGTTCATGCGGACTGGCTGGGCGATTCAACCGGACGGCTGCGCGGGCTGGAAGCCTGAGCTTGCGTAACTTTCCCGAGACCGGGTCCGTCCAGATTGGCGGACCCTTTTTTGTCGGGATAAATCATGACAACCGCCATTCAGTATGGATTTCGAAGTTCTTTGACGGAAGAGAACGAAGGCACACAAGACTGCGGGATCTTTTTTGCAACGCCGGGGCCGATCTTCAACGCGCTCGCACTCCTGGCGTTCGGGCTGGTGTTCGCCGAATGCAGGCTCCCTGCCGCCGAGCCAGACGGACCGAACGTTCCAAAGCTTATTTCCGAGATTGGGGCGAGCGACATAGCAGTCCGACGAGCCGCCTCGTACGATTTGAGCCGGATGCTTCCTCCCGCGAAGGAAGCGGTGCCAGCTCTCATCAAAGGGTTGGACGATCAGGACTATCAGGTTTGGTTTAATTCAATCACAGCACTTGCGCGCATCGGACCGGATGCGCAGGAGGCAATCCCGGTACTGATCCTGGAATTGGAGAAATCCGCGCGTTCTCGAAGCCCAGGCCAGAAGTGGTACCGCGCGGCGTTTGCTCTCGGATCGATCGGATCCGCCGCGTATCCTTCACTGAAAGAAGCGCTTGGACACACTCGGTCCCAGGTGCGATCGGGAGCGGCAAAAGCGATTTCATGGGCAGGCCCCGCTGCGGAGGAGTTTGTGCCGGCGCTCGTTGACAAGCTTGGCGACGAAAGCTCAGAAGTTCGTGAGCAAGCGGCGGAAGCGCTTGGCAGTATTGGGACCCCGGCGTTTAAGCCGGTAATGGAGACACTCGGATCCAAAGAGCCGGTAACACGCCAGGCGGCATCGCTCGCGCTTGAATGGTTGGGAGAGTCCGGGAGGGCGGCTATCCCGACTCTGAGCAGCGCCCTCGCCTCCGAATCCGATCCGGCGACGCAAGCGAGTTTTATTCGGACGCTCAGCAAACTCCATTGCAGCGCTCCTGAATTCGTTGCGAGCCTTGTCTCCCGAATTCAGGACCCTTCCGACCCGGTCAGACAGGAAACTGCAAACGCCCTTTTGCTGCTTGAACCTCCGGAGACGACTTCCGTACCGCCTTTGGTGAAGGTGCTGGAACATAGCGATGGGGAAGTTCAAAAACAAGCGGCGTTGCTCCTCGGCAGGATCGGCCCGTCCGCCGGAGCCGCTGTCCGGGAATTAATCCGGGCGCGAATGGCAACAACCGACGAACCGTTTGGCGAGATCTGCCAGTCGGCTCTGGTCCAAATCGGCGCGCCGGCTGTTCCTGCATTGTTAAGTGTCATTAAGAGCTCTCGCGAGGACGAAACACCGGCCGTTTGGGCTCGGAACTGTCTCCTGGCGCTCGGCGCCGAGACCGTTCCCGCTCTCATCGACATGCTCGGTTCTGGAGCGCTCGAAGCGCGAAAAGAGGCTCTTCGCTTGCTCGATGAAATCGGTCCGGAAGCAGCGCCGTCCGAGACCCATTTGGTTCGCTTGGCTCAAAGCGCCGATCTCGAAGAACGCGCGCTTGCCATTCTAGCGCTCGCTTCGATCCCGACCCCGCCCGGAACTCTCCTGCCGATTGCCGAAGCGGCGCTGAAGGAAAAAAATGTCGCGATCCGGCGCTCAGGAGCGATCGCCCTGGCGAAAATCGAAAAAGCGGCGCGGCCCGCTCTGCCGGGGCTCATCGAGGCACTCGAAGATGACGATGACATTGTCGCCTCCAATGCGGCGAGAGCGATTGGCTCGATGGGAACCGCCGGCGAACTCGCGTTCCCGGTTCTTCAGAAGTTGCTCGGAAACGCGACGGCTCAAGTCCGGCTTGAAGCGGTGCGAGCTCTCGGAGGCATGGGTGAGGCCGCCGCGCCAATCTTGCCTGATTTTATCAGGCTTCTTACCGATGGCGCGCCAGAGCTGCAAGCGGCCGTCGCGGAAAGCCTGGGACGGTTGGGAGACGTCGCTCGCGATAAACTTCCCGCAATCACGGGGGCCTTGAACCATGAAAACGCCTCAACCCGGCTTGCGGCACTCGACGCATTCCTGCGCCTGGAACAGGATTCTCGGCAGACGCTGCCTGTCCTTACAAATTCGCTTGCCGATGCTGACGTATCCCTTCGCCATCGCGCGTTAGAGTCGATCGAAGGCCTCGGACGCCGAGGGCAGTCCGCCGAACCCCTTCTCTTCGCGTTGCTCGAAACACCCGCGGATCGGTCCGAAGCATTGCGCGCCTTGCGGGGAATTCGGGCGGATAACGTGGAGCTTCTGACGGGCGCCTTGGCGAATCAAGAGTGGATAGTTCGCCAGTTCGCCGCGGACCGCCTCGGCCAGCTCGGCGCGCGCGCAACAAACGCTATTCCCGAGTTGGAAAAATTGCGGATCGATGAGGACGACACTGTTAAAGCCGCCGCGCGCTCCGCTATTCGAGCCATCCAGGGGGCTGCGAGACAAAGACAACAGTAGAAATGACGCGGAACTCGCCGGATCAGAAAACCATTGCGATCCGATCGAATATTGGCACAATCACAGCAAATCACGGGAAAAAACAATTAATTCACAAAACCCAATTCGACACATGAAAAACATGCGATCAATTCCTTGGATGGTCCTCCTCGGACTGTTACTGCCTTCGCCGAATTTCGCTCAGGAAGAGAAGCCGAAACTCAATTCTTCGCCCGCGGGCGCGAAAGTTTATATTGTGCGGCCAGCCGACGGAAGAACGGTGAAACGAAAATTCAAAGTTGTTTTCGGCCTGACGGGTATGGGCGTCTGTCCCGCCGGACTAACCGCCGCCGATGGCACACCGTTTCCAGATACGGGGCATCATCATCTGGTCATCAACAAAGAAGCGCTTCCGGCAATGGATATGCCGTTGATAACCGATAAGCCGACGGATGTTTTGCACTTCGGCAAAGGTCAGACCGAAACCATGTTGGACCTGCCTCCCGGCAAACACACCCTGCAATTGATTTTCGCGGACTACGCGCATGTTCCCCACAATCCTCCGGTGATTTCTCCAAAGATCACGGTGACGGTGGAAGACTAGCGCTTCGACAAGCAAGTTTGGTTCTGGTCCATTCTAAAACTTCGAGCGGAGGCCACTGGCC
>JAQBVM010000518.1 GCA_027623095.1 Verrucomicrobiota bacterium | reverse complement strand
CGTTAATGAACGCTTGGGAGGATTTTCTCTGTAATCCGGGTAAGAATATTGTAGCCGTCGACTTTAAGTATAAATCGCGGGAGCAAAGTGTACCACTGAACCGGCATTGATGTGGCTGCTGAAGGCGGCGGCAAAGTGTACCGGTCCTGCTAGGCCATCTTTATGTCTTGAAGGGCATGGAGGGGCTGGAAGGATGTTCACAGTGGAACTTTATGCCAGGATTAGACGCGCGGTTATGGCGGACGGTCTGAGCCGCCGGGATGCGGCGAAGCAGTTTGGCGTTCACCGGAACACGATCGCGAAGATGCTTCAGTTTTCGGTTCCGCCGGGCTACCGGCGGCGTGAGCGGCCGGTTTCCAAGAAGCTCGGGCCGCACATGGCGTGGATCGACGCGATCCTTGAAGGCGACCGCAGCGTTCACAAGAAGCAGCGGCACACGGCGCAGCGGATTTTCGATCGGCTGCGGGATGAACGGGGATTTTCCGGCCGCTATACGATTGTGCGCGAGTACGTGGCGCAGGCAATGCTGCGCGGTCGCGAGATGTTCGTGCCGTTGAGCCATCGTCCGGGCCACGCCCAGGCGGATTTTGGCGAAGCGGATGCCTACATCGATGGCAAGAAGGTCCGGTTCCATTATTTTTGCATGGATCTGCCGCACTCGGACGGCTGCTTCGTCAAGGCGTATCCGGCCGAGACGGCGGAAGCCTTCTGCGACGGTCATGTGGCGGCTTTTGATTTTTTCGGCGGCGTGCCGCAATCGATTCTGTATGACAACACCCGCCTCGCGGTGGCCAAGATCGTGAAGGGCGGACGGCGTTTGCGCTCGCAGATGTTCGCGGAACTGCAGAGCCATTATCTTTTCGATGACCGTTTTGGCCGCCCCGGCAAAGGCAACGACAAGGGCAAGGTGGAAGGGTTGGTCGGCTATGTCCGGCGCAACCACATGACGCCACTGCCGGTCGCTGCCAGCTATGACGGCCTCAATGCCAAGCTCCTCGATGCCTGCACCAAGCGGGGCCAAGCGATCCTGCGCGGCCAGACCGCCACGATCGCCGAGCGTATGCAGGGGGACAAGGCGGTGTTCATGCGGTTGCCCCCGGCGCCTTATGACGCCTGTCACAAGGTCGCCACCAGCGTCTCCTCGTTGTCGCTCGTGCGTTACCGGAACAACGACTACTCGGTGCCAACGCGCTACGGCCATCATGAGGTTCTGGCGAAGGGATATGTCGACCGGGTCGAGATCACCTGTCGCGGCGAGACGATCGCGGTTCATGCCCGCAGCTACGACACGGCCGATTTTGTCTACAATCCTTTGCATTATCTGGCGTTGCTGGAGCACAAGAGCAAAGCACTCGACCAGGCGGCGCCTCTGGACAACTGGGAACTCGCCGAATGCATCCACCGTCTGCGGCGGCTGATGGAAGCCCGCATGGGCAATGCCGGACGGCGCGAGTTCATTCAGGTGCTTCGATTGATGGAGAATTTCCATCAGCATCAGGTCGAACAGGCCGTCTCGGAAGCCTTGCGGCTGGGCGCCATCAGCTTCGATGCCGTGAAGATGCTGCTGCTCGCCAGATTGGAGAACCGGCCCGCCCGTCTCGATCTGACATTCTATCCTTACCTGCCATCGGCCACGGTCGGAACAACCGATCCGCGCGCCTATCTTGGGCTCATCACCGGCTCGGCCTCCCTCCCAATGATGGCAGGAGCCGTGGCATGACCATTTCTCCAACGGCGACGGCCGTCGCGCCCCAGGTCCTGCTCGGCAATCACCTCAAGGCTCTGAAGCTTCCCACGTTCTGGCGCGAGTATGAGAAGGTGGCAATGGAATCGGCACAGGATCGCGCCGATTATCCGCGCTATCTGCTGCGGCTGTGCGAGCTGGAACGCATCGACCGCGACCGGCGCAACGTCGAGCGCCGTATCAGGATGGCGCGCTTTCCCCAGACCAAGAGCCTCGACACCTTCGACTTCACCGCCCAGCCTTCGCTCAACAAGGCGCTCGTACTGGAACTGGCGCGCTGCGAATGGATCGAGAAGCGCCATAACTGCATTGCGCTCGGGCCATCGGGCACCGGCAAAACCCACACCGCTCTGGCATTGGGACTTGCCGCTTGCCAGAAGGGCTACAGCGTCGCCTTCACGACCGCAGCCGCTCTCGTGCATGAACTCATGGAAGCGCGCGACGAACGCCGCCTGCGGGCGCTGCAAAAACATCTCAACACGGTCAAACTTCTGATCGTCGACGAACTGGGATACGTGCCATTCACGGCGGTCGGCTCGGAGCTGCTCTTCGAGGTCTTCAGCCAGCGCTATGAACGCGGCGCCACGCTCGTCACCAGCAATCTGCCGTTCGATGAATGGACGTCGGTCTTCGGCTCGGAACGGCTCACCGGCGCGCTCCTCGACCGGCTCACCCATCATGTCCATATCCTGGAAATGAACGGCGAAAGCTTCCGCCTCACGGCCAGCAAGAAGGCGCAACGTCGGCCAGCCCAGGCCACGAACGCTAGCCAAAAAACGCCAACCGAAGGAGATGCCGACATCAAAACCTAGATCGGCTCCGCGGGCTGTGACCCGCGCTTCGCTACGCTACGCGCGCCTCACAGCCCGCGATAGCACAACACCAAATCGGGGCTGCTATGCCCTTTTCTCGTAACCCGACTGGTACACAATCACGCCGCCATCCGGCACATTTTGTCTCCGCCCTTTACACCACCTCGCCGACAACTGGGATGAATACGAGAAACGAGCCGGCGACGAGGCCTGGCTTGGCCAGTGGCACGGTGACGCGCCAGAATGCCTTGATCGGTCGGCAGCCGAGATCAGCCGCCGCCTCAAGCAGACTCACGTCCATCTTCTCGAGCGTGGCGTAGAGCGGCAACACCATGAACGGGAGATAGGAATAGACGATGCCTATGTAAACCGCGATATCGGTATTGAGGATGGCGAGCGGCTGATCGATCATGCCGAGCCAACGAAGTAGTTCGTTCAACAGGCCTTCATTTTTTAAGATGCCAATCCAGGCGTAGACGCGGATCAGGAACGACGTCCAGAACGGCAGGATCATCATCATGACCAGCGGCCCGCGCCAGCGTCTCGGCGCGCGCGCCATCGCATATGCGACTGGAAAGCCGATCAGGAGCGCGAGAGCCGTCGATATCGCGGCGATCTTTAGGCTGTTGAGGTAGGCTCGCCAATAGAGGTCGTCGGCGATCAACAGAACGTAGTTGCCGAGACTGAGCTTGATCGA
>JAQBVM010000517.1 GCA_027623095.1 Verrucomicrobiota bacterium | reverse complement strand
ACCCCCGTTCTGTCTGCGGGAGCCGAGAATTCTGCTCCCCATCACGCTTCTCAGGGAATTGTTATCAGTAACGCTCTTAGCTTGGAGCGCAACTCCCGCCCTGTGGCCATCGACTGGCGCCGCCCCCGTCCTGGCCCCCGCCGACCCGGTTTTGCCCGGAAAACCTGCCCTGCAGGTCCGCCCAGCGGAGAAACCGTGCGGCGCTGGGCCGGTCCGGCAAAAACCCAGTAAAAGCTTTGCTCTGCGCCGAAGAAGGCGTAAGACCATCAGTAAATGAATGCAGTGGAAAACCAATTCTCCCTGAACCGCAAAGCGTCCAGAAAGCAAATTCCTATCCCTAACGGACTCGGAGCCGGAACTTTGATGTCAGGAGAAGTCCCTCTGAAGCGTTCTACTCGGAACCATGTTCTATGAGTCTAAAATCCCGCAATCACTGATGAAGAACACGGCATCAGGTGTTCTGTGTGTTGTCGCCTTGGTGGCACTTTTGTCGGCCTCGTGCGGTCTTCTCCACGCGGCCGAACGGCCCAATGTCATTGTGCAGCCCAGCGAAGGGAACGCCCAAGTCGTCGCGAAGCCGCCGGTCGCGCAGCCGAAGACCTTTTGGGACGCGATCGAAGCCCGGCCGCTGCCTGAGGGCTATCACGGCTCGCGGCATCAGGAATTCGTGGACGGCGTGATGGAGATGATCAAACCCGAGCAGCGCGCGCGGGTGGGCCAGTTGTGGAAGGAGAAGGAGCAGGCCAATCCCGACATGCCGAATCGTGGCGCGTCGTTTGTCCGCATCCTGATGTTCGTCGCGGATGAGGAGAAATCCGATGACCCAACGGCCAGGGCCGAGACGCCGAAGAAGGCTTGGTTTCGCCAGCCCGACGCCAGCGGTCAACCCATCGTCAAGGCCCCGCTCCCCGCCGGGGTTCGCAGGGAACCTGGACACCCCATGTTCCTGAGCCCGCAGTCGGATCCCATCGCGCTGCACGCCGGACGCCTGTTCGTCGTCAATACGCCGGCCGCAACGCTCGACATCATCGATACCGGCACGAAGCGCGTGGTCTCGCGAGTGCCGGTCGGCCTCGATCCGGTCTGCGTGAAGGTGCGTCCCGATGGCCGGGAAGTGTGGGTGGCCAATCACATCTCGGACTCGGTCAGCGTCGTGGACAACCATCCGCAAAGTCCGACCTATCTCACCGTCGTCGCCACCATCCAGGACATCGACTTCGACAGGAAATCAACGCGCTTCGACGAACCCGTGGGCGTCGCTTTCACCGGCAACGACAAGGCGTATGTCGCGCTTTCCTCCAGCAGCCGCATCGCGGTCATCGACGTCGCGTCGCGCCGCATCACGAAGCATCTGGCGATTCCTTCGCGCGAACCGCGAGCCATCCAGGTGCGCAACGGCCGGCTTTATGTCATTCCGTTCGAATCCAACAACCAGACCCAACTTTCCGGCGGCCGGCCTGCGGATATCGACGGCAAGCAGGTGACTTTCGACGACGAGAAGCTCGCTGCCGCATTCGACTCCGCGGGCTTCACCGTGGACATCGTGAAGCATCCGGAAATCCCGGACCGCGATCTCTACGTCTTCGACACCGCAACCGACAAATTGGTGCAGACCGTCAACTCGCTGGGCACCCTGCAATACGGTTTGGACGTGGATCCGGACGGAGCCGTTTGGATCGCCCACACCGATGCCCGCAACCACGTCAACGGTCGGGCCGGAACGATGAAGCACGGCCTCGCGGAGCTGGAGAATCGTCCCTACCTGAACCGCATTGCCAAAGTTTCGCCTGATGGAAAAGCGACGATCATTCCGCTGAACCCGCTGCCTCCGGAGCAACCCGATCGCACGTCCGCTATCGCCACGCCCTTCGACCTCCACGTCGAAGGCGGTGTCGCCTATGTCGTTGCCGCCGGATCCGATCATCTGGCGTTGGTGGATGCCGGCAGCGGCAAGGTGTTGTCCCGGGTGAAAGTCGGAGCCGTGCCGCGAGGGGTGCTGGTGGACCCGGGTTCGCAGACCGCGTGGGTCTTTAACGCCGCGGACAACTCCGTCACCCAGGTCGCGGTGGCTTCTGTGAAATCACCCGCGGTTCTGGCCACGATTTCCCTCGACGATCCCACGCCGGCCCGCACCAAGGCGGGGCTGATTGCATTCAACACCGCGCGCGCTTCCTCCAGTGGGACGTTCTCCTGCGCGAGCTGCCATTCGGACGGCCACACCGACCAGTTGCTCTGGGTGCTGAACACGCCTCACCTCGTCGGCGCGGACCAGATCGAACCCCGCCTTTCACAAACGCTACGCGGCCTTCGCGGGACGGCTCCCTATCATTGGGACGGTGTGCCCGGCGATCCCTACGGCGGCGGGAACGCCTCCACGCGCAAGCGACTTCCCCCCAACTGCGACATCAACGATCCCGCAAGCTGCGTTCGCGATGTGATTAACGGCGGCATGGCCTCGACGATGCTGGAAACCGGCAGCGACCAAGTGAACGACGAAGGCAAAAAGGGCTACCTCAGCGCTAAGGAACGCGATGCTATGGCGGCGTTTCTCCTCGACCTGCCCCACGTTCCGCCGCGCGGCCGGGCCTACACGGATCAGTTGTCGGACGACGCGTTGACCGGTGCGGAGCGCTTTCACATCACCGGCAATCGCGATCGCAAGAACAAGAATACGATGGTCTGCGGCAGTTGCCACGCGATGCCCTATCTGACGACCGATCAAGGCTCCATGAACCCGCCGAGCTTTCGCGGCGCGCTCGACCGCTTCATTCAGCAGGCGCAGGGAAGGCAGAACATCATCAGCCGGCCCGGATACAAGGAGCTTGCCGAAAAGGGCTGGCCCGCCGACGAATCGTGGCGGCGGATGCTGCACGGCGGTGAACCGGGACGACTCGAACCCGTGCTCGACATGTTCAAGGAAAGCAGCATGGGCTTTTCCGGTGCCTTGGGCCGCCAGGTGACTCTGGACCAGCAGACCGCCGGCGCGCCGCTCACCCTCGACCTGCTGTCCGCTTTGGAGCGAGCGGCGATGGAGGGAGCCATCGTGCTCACGGGCTATGGAACTTTGCTGAAGCCGGGCACGAAACCGGCGACCGTGGAACTCGACTACGATGCGAGCTCCGAACGTTTCGTATCGGTGAATGCTTCCCCATCGGCCTGGTCGCGCGCCGATTTGCTCAAGCTGGCGGCGGCGAAACAATTCATCGGCACCTTCACTGCCCATCATCCCGGCGACGTCGCTTCACCACCACCGGC
>JAQBVM010000110.1 GCA_027623095.1 Verrucomicrobiota bacterium | reverse complement strand
CATATAGACGACGCCCATGCCACCCTCGCCAATCTGCTGAAGCAACTTGTAGCGGCCGATCACTGTCCCTAGACCCTCGGACAGAGGTTTTTCCTTCAGAGTGGTGATGCCTTCCACTGCCGGCTCTTCGAGAAAACTGTCTTCGGCATTCTCCTTGAGCAGCGCCTCCACCTTGCTACGCAGCGCAAGGTTGTCGCCGCAGGCGCCGTCCAGAAAGGCCGACCGCTCGATAGGAGTCTTCCGTTCAACAGCGCGGAGGTAGATCTCACGCAGGGATATCTTATCGGATGGGTCGTCGGTGTTCATGGTATTGCATTTCTGTTACCTGCGAGTCATTCGAGGAAACCCCGCCAACTTTTCTCAAAATTAATCCGACGGCTGCGTTGAGGGCCCGCTTTAAAATGCCGGAGCGCGTCGTCCTCGACCAGCCGCGGCGCGCTTCGATTTTCCTGCGCGGCGCGCTCGTTTTGCGTGCTGCGGCATCTGATCTTCGATACAGCCCCTCTCCATTTTTAAAACAGGCTCTGAGGGCTATTGCGCCTTCATTCGCGACTTGAGAAAGACCTTGCCAAAAGACCACAGACGTTCGGCTGAGCGCAAGGGCAGCCGCATCGCCTCGGCAGCTTGGGGCATGGTCATGCCGACGAAGTAGCGGAGTTTGACCAGTTCGGCGACCTGGGCGTCTTCCTTTTCAAGTTCCCCGAGCGCCTCATGTACAGCCATCAACTCGTCGGCTGGAGTCTGCACAACAATCTTCGACTCGGCCAATTCTTCGCGTTGGTCCAGTCCAGCTTTGCGGGCGTTGATTTTCCGTCTGGCTCGTTCGATCAGAATGCGCCGCATCGCTTCCCCGGCGGCGGCAAAGAAGTAATTTCGACCGGGCCACTGCCGGTCTCCATCGCGCCCCAGGCGCAGCCACGCCTCATGCACCAACGCGGTCGCCTGCAGGGTCTGCCCCGGTCGTTCAGTGGCCATCTTGTGCGCGGCCAACCGCCGCAGTTCCTCATAGACGAGCGGCAACAATTCCTCGGCGGCCTTGGGGTCGCCGCAATCAATGGCGCTGAGCAGGTGAGTGACGTCGCCGGGCATGGTGAAAGCATAGGAATGCGCCAAAAAATAGCGAGTATGGAAACAAACGCTCGGGCTGAGGTGTTCGAAGGCGATGCGGTTAGGGCTTCAGGTGTTCAAAAGCGGGAATCCCAAAGGCATGGAAATCATCATCGAAAGAAGTGAGACCGAGGCCGCGCGAAACGGCGAGCGACGCCAGCCACGCGTCCGCCCACAGGTTCGGGGAGGGCTTGCGTTGTTTGACGTATTGACGGAAGAAGGCATCCAGGCCGGAATCCGGGTCAATCCAAAGACACCGTGGATCGGCCTCCAAGGTGTCCCATGCGGCGAGTGCCAGCGCCGGCTCCACTGGATGGCCACCCATTACCTTGGCATTGGTCAGCATCCGCAGCGTTCCCAGCTTGGTCAATACGCACAAACCCACCGAACGATCCGTTTGCCGAGCCCACCAGTTCCACGCGACACTATGGAGCGAATGATCGCCAAAAAGGATTGGGAGCAGGACATTAATGTCTGCAATCGTGGTCACCGCGCCTGGGATTTTGCCATGTCATCGTTAACAACCAGATCTTCCAATTCAGCCTTCGAGAGCGCGGGAACCGGTGTGCTTAGGTTCATACGAATCGGAGGGCTGACCATCCTCTCCTGAACGACATTATCGGCATCGAGAGCCCTTTGCAGGGAATTGGAAATCAGCTCTTTCAGAGTTGTATGGCGTTGTGCCGCAATCAGTTTAGCACGATGAAACAGTTGATCGGGAAGATCGATGGTCGTACGCATGGCATAAATATGCGCATGTTAACCTCCGCGTCAATATTCGGTTGGCTCGAATCGGCGTGGATGGACACGCCTAAAGCCCCAACGTCGGCAACACTTCGGCTACTTTCCGATCGCCGGAACATTCGGAGCAGATCATTGATACGGTTCTGAAGAGCGACTCGTTGCACACCCAACACTGCGGCATGAAAATCCGGTGTTATCCACAGGATTTTCAAGAGCCAGTCTTAAGACTCAGAATCCAATGCGTTGCGAATGTGTTTCGATAAGAGGAGCATTTCTCGAAGCCGTTCCGCAGCGGCAGTGATGAGCCGCTTATCAATAAACGGGTCAGTTCTTATGATTGACAAGTCGCTGCCGGTTCTTACGCTATCGGCATGGCGCGCAAGCTGAGAGTCGAGTATCCCGGAGCGATCTATCATGTGATGAATCGGGGAGACCGGCGAGAACCGATCTTCCGGGACGAGGGTGACCAGGGGCGTTTCGTCGAAACGCTGGGGGAAGTGTGTCAGCGGAGCGGTTGGCAGGTGCATGCATATTGTTTGATGCCCAACCATTTTCACCTGGTGGTGGAGACACCGCAACCGACCCTGGTGGCTGGAATGAAGTGGTTCTTGGGCACCTACACAGGCCGGTTCAATCGACGGCACCAAGTGGTTGGGCACTTGTTCAGCGGTCGGTACAAGGCGTTGATCGTGGACGGCAGCGGCAACGGGTATCTGCGGAAGGTGTGCGATTACGTGCATTTGAATCCGGCGCGAGCCAAGCTCCTGCAGCCTGAGCAACGGTTGCGGGAGTATCGATGGAGCAGTTGGCCCGAATATCTCAAGTCTCCAAGCAAACGCCCGGTGTGGCTGCGGGTGGATCGGGTGATGGGCGAGGCGGGGATCCCCAAAGACAGTGCGGCGGGCCGGCGGGAGTTGGAGCGGCGCATGGAGTCGCGTCGAGCGGCGGAAAAGCAGGACGATTACCGGCTCATCCGGCGTGGGTGGTTCTTTGGCGAGAAGGCGTTCAAGAAGGACTTGCTGAAACAGATGAGCGAACGGATGGGGCCTGAACATTATGGGGAGGAGCGGCAGGAGAGTCAGGAGGAGAAGGCCGAGCAGGTGGTGGCTGAGGAAATGAAGCGGCGGCGATGGACGAAGCCGACGCTGGAGGAAAAGGCCAAGGGAGATGAGGAGAAGGTGAGAATTGCGGTGCGACTGAGGCGGGAGACGCTGGTGACGGTGGCGTGGATCGCGAGGCGGTTGCGCATGGGAAGTGTGGCCAACGTGAACACGCTGCTGTTTCACTGGCGGCGCGCCCAAGAGAAGTAGCCGATCATAAGAACTGACCCATTCACTGCTGGGCGCGGCCGTGGCGGCGGTGTTGCTGATCTGCTGTGTCAATCTGGCCAACCTTTTCCTGGCGCGCGGCGTCACCCGCCAGCGGGAACTGGCGGTGCGTCTCGCCCTGGGTGCCGGCCGGTGGCGCCTCGTCCGCGCCCTCATGACGGAGAGCTTCGTGTTGGCGTTGGCCGGGGGAATCACCGGAATCGCTCTCGCGAGTGGCGGGCTTCAGGTGATCCGGAAACTTTCCGTTTCAATCGTGCCTTTCATTCACGAGACCACGCTCGACGGAACGGCCATCGGGTTTTCCGCGGGATTGTCGCTGCTGACCGCGCTCGTGTTCGGCCTGCTGCCCGCGTTGCGGCTGTCCCGTATCGAGGCCACGGATTCCCTGCGCGGCGGCGCGCGCACGACGGGTGGACCGCAAATCCGCGCATGGCAGCGCGGCCTGCTGGTGGGCCAGATCGCCATCGTGCTCGTGCTACTCGCCTCCGCCGGGCTGCTGCTGGAAAGCTTCCGCCGGTTGCTGGCGCAAGATCTGGGTTATCAGGCGAAATCCGTCGTGGCGATGGATCTCAACACCTTCGGGACGTTCGAGACGAACGGCGACATGTGTCGCATGTATCGGGTGCTGCGCGAGCGACTGGCCGCGTTGCCGGGCGTCGAGGCGGTCGGCACCGTTTCCTCCGCGCCTTTGACCGGGAAATGGACCTTCAACGAGAAGCCACGGGTGGTCGGGCGACCGCTGCCGGAGGCGGATCGCCCGAT
The DNA here is from genome assembly GCA_027623095.1 of Verrucomicrobiota bacterium. Taxonomy (GTDB): domain Bacteria; phylum Verrucomicrobiota; class Verrucomicrobiia; order Limisphaerales; family SIBE01; genus JAIPJX01. The sequence continues at coordinate 16,932 of JAQBVM010000110.1, read as the reverse complement.
CGTGGGAGCGAGGTTCGTCGCCTTCGACTATTTCCAAGCGATGGGCACTCCGTTGCTGGAAGGACGTTTCTTTCGCGATTCCGAACTGAGCGACGATGGCTACGGCCAGATCGTGATCCTGAACGAGGCCGCGGCAGCGGTCCTGTTTCCCGGCCGGTCAGCCATTGGCGGCCAGTTCACCGTGGGTTCAAATCCGGATCGCGTGCTGGAAGTGATCGGCGTGGTCAAGGACACGCGGGACGTGCGATTGGAGGAGAAGCCGCAGCCTCGTTTCTATTGGCAGTATGCCTTTGGTGGTGCGCAGGTGGTCGTCCGCAGTTCGACGCCGGCCAAGGCGATCATTCCGGTTCTGCACCGGGTCGCACGGGAGACTGATTCACGGATCGTCGGAAGTGAAATCCGGCCAATGGCGGAGATCATTTCGAACACGGTGGCGGAACGGCGCTTTCTCATGACGATGCTCACCACTTACGCGGCCGTGGCCTTGGGCATCGCGGTGGTCGGCATCTTTGGCGTGGTGGCGTATCAGGTTGCGCACAGGACGAACGAGTTCGGCATCCGGCTCGCGCTGGGATCCAGTCCTGCTGGCCTGATGCGCCTCGTGTTGCAGCAAGCGATCCGCTTAGTCGCGGCAGGCGTGCTGATCGGACTCCTGATTTCGCTGGGGACCGGCCGGCTGCTGGCCAGCCAGCTCTTCGAACTCTCCCCGCACGATCCGTGGCTGCTGGGCGGTGTCAGCCTGCTGGTGCTGGGCGCGTCACTGGCCGCCAGCGCCTTGCCCGTACGCCGGGCCGCGAGGACTGATCCGATGATCGCGTTGCGCACGGAATGACAGACGATTGACCACTGACAACCAAACCACGAACGATCCTCGCGCCACAATGAATCCCGAAGGACAGAACATGCTTCAGCTCCCAGTCGAGACGGAGGAATTGTACGGAAGTTTCAGTCCTGATCGTTCGCGACTGCTTACCGGAGGTGACGGGCGCCACCCTAAGGCTCAGGTTTGGGATGTTAAATCGGGCCAATGTCTTCGGACCTTCACCGGTCACGAAGAGCCGATATCTGCCTTGGCCTGGACACAGGATCAGCGGCTCGTCGCTTCCGGAGCGTTTGATCGCTGCGTTCGCTTGTGGGAGATCGGCTCCGGGAGGTGCCTCCGGGTTCTCGACGGCCATCGTGCGTATGTCCGTTCGTTGGATTTCAGTCCGACACCCGGACAGATACTGTCCGGGGCGGGCGATGGCTTGGTGCGTCTCTGGGACATGTCCAGCGGTGAATTGCTTCAGGTATTCGAAGGCCACACGGATGGGGTTTACCACGCGGTCTTCAATGAGGATGGAACGCAGGTGCTGTCAGGAGGCCGGGATCAGGCGATCCGTCTTTGGGAAGTGAGGACGGGCTCGTGCTTGAGAGTCTTTGAAACGCCGGGAGTCCAATCCCTCGCCTGGCAGAGGGATCAGCGACGATTCCTTTCGTGCGCGGGCGATATTCGCCTTTGGGATGCCCATACGGGCGCATGCCTCAGAGTCTTTCGCGGTCACACCGACACGATTCGATCCGTCGCGTGGAGTGCGGATCAACGGCACATTCTCTCCGCCTCCCACGATCGCTCCGTGCGGGTCTGGGACTCCGCGACGGGATGCTGTGTTCAAGTGCTCCAGGGACACAAAGACTGTGTGGTCCAAGCTGGTTACTCTATCGACGCGAACTCTATTCTCTCCTGTGGCTCCGGTAGTGAGCTTAGAGTTTGGAAACTAGACCAAGAGCCCGAGGAACTCACCGCGCGCTGAACATCCGCTTATCCCGGAAAGCGGCGATCTTCAGCATCGTCCACGGCGTGCTGCTCAAGCCGCTGCCCTACCCGGATCCTGACCAGTTAGTGACGCTGTGGGAACGCAGCCCGGAACGCGGAATCGACCGGGAGCGCGTGAGTGGCCCCAACTACCTCGATTGGCGGGAGCAGAGCACGGTTTTCTCCGAAATGGCAGTAAGTCCCGGGTGGGATGGCGGTCAGAGCTTCAACATCGTGTTGCGCGACACGACGGCGAAGGTCTCCGGAAGTTACACGTCCGCCAGCTTGTTTGCGACGCTCGGCACACAGCCTCTGCTGGGACGGACGTTATTGCCGGAGGAAGACCGGAAGGAAGGAAATCGCGCCGCCGTGCTGGGCTACGGTCTCTGGCAACGACACTTTGGCGGCGACTCGAACGTCATCGGTCAGACGCTCACCGTCGATACTTACGGACGCCGTCAATACACAATCGTCGGCGTGATGCCGACCGGCTTCGGGCTGCCCGGTCGCACTGAACTGTGGCTGCCCCTGGGCTGGATGGATGTTTCGCTCACCGAACGTCGGCAGGCGCACTGGCACAATGTCATCGCACGGCTCAAGCCGGGTGTGACCCTCGCGCAGGCGCAATCCATCATTCCGAATCTGCCCCCGCCGTTAATTCGCACGATGGACGATCTGATTTCCGATACCGTGGCTCAGCCGCGATTCCAGGCCGGACTGCTCAGCTTGCTCGCAGCGCTGGCGCTCCTGCTCGCCGCGGTCGGCCTTTACGGTGTGCTGGCTTACACGGTGACCCAACGTCGGCGGGAAATCGGTGTGCGGATGGCACTCGGCGCGCAGGAAAGAAATATCCTTTCGCTCGTGATCCTCCAAGGCATGCGACTCGCAATGGCCGGGGTCGGAATCGGCGTGCTCTCGACGGTGGCGACCACGCGCGTGTTGAGAAGCATGCGTTACGATGTCGCGCCCACCGACACGTTGACCCTGTGTGCGGTCACGCTTTTGCTCGTTGCAGTGGCCTTGATAGCCTGCTGGCTGCCCGCGCGCCACGCGGCGAAAATTGAGCCAATGGAGGCGCTAAGGCACGAATGAAGAATGGAGAACTCCTTAGCGATGATGTCAGGCAATCGCGGCATCCCATTTTCTATACTTCTTTCTCAATTCTTCCTTGCTTTTTGAACGACCTCAAATTTGCCATCCGCCTTTTGCGAAAAAACCAGGCTTGGGGTTTTCGATTCAGGCACGGGAGGCGGATGTCCGGGAGGTGACGGCCGTAATCGTGGTCGTCCGCAGGCTGGCGCTCTCGATGGGATTACCGAGTGAATTGCCCATCGAAGTCTCTGTGGTTGCCGATCCATGAACAAAACTTGCTTTCATGGCAGGCCTTGTGAACTGAGAGTGAACGGCCCGGACAAGCTCACGGCCGCCTGAATACCGCGCTCTCGCCGTAACTTAACCAGCCAATCCCGCTGCACATCAGCCAGAGCGCTTGGGGCGTTGCCCGTGGAGCCCCACCCTCCCCTCTTCATCCGAAGCGGATGTCCGAAGGACCGAGGGATTCATGGGAATGGCGAGAGACTGCCGGAGGGTCATGTTGGCGCTTTTCGCGCTGGCGCGTTTCATCCATTCCCGGAGATTCTTCCCTTTGAGAAGTTCCATCTGCAGGAAATGCACGCCCGGATCCACATGCACTTCATACACTTTGCCGATGTTCGGATGATTCAATAGAGATTCGATCCTCGCCTCATTGACAAAGTTCTTCACGCCTTTCAGTTCTTGAAGCAGAGTCGGACAGAGAAACTTGATCACAATCTCTTCGCAGCGGTTCAAATCGACCGCGCGATTTACCAAGCTTATTCCCCCGACACCGATACGTTCCTCAATTTCAAACCGGTTTTCGAGATGATCGCCGGGACGGATCGAGCCAATTGCCAGATCAAGCCGCTGGCTTTCTTTGAAATCAGGCTCAGGGCGCCGATTTCCCTGTACCGGGAACGCCGCGCCGGCAAACGGAACGGCCCGGCTCGCTCCATCCGCAACAGCGTAGAGTCTTACGCCGCGACATACAATCTGCGGCTTTACGACCGGATCGATGACCGTCCGCCACGTTCCTCTTGGAAAAAGCCCGATTGGGTCAGATCCCAATTGATTTATCCGTGATTTGACGCCCGCGACAAGTCCGATAGACTCCACGTTCAATGGAACAGACCAACGAGCAAACCGAGGAAGCCTTTCGAGAGCAATGCCGCCGCCAAATGGACCGTCCCCTGGCGCTGCGCATTAAATACGGTTTCAATCGCGTTTACAAACCGGTGCTGGACGACGCGCCGTGGCGATCGTTCGATTCCATGGCCGCGTACCGCGAGTGGTGCGACGCCAGCTTGCCGGAATATCTCGGCTTCAAACGCGTCACATGATCCAACGTCGAGAGTTCCACCCGCTTCAAGCCGAGGAAATCGCCGTTGCTTTTCACGATCAAGGAGTCGATTATCTTTTCATCGGCAAGAGCGGCGCGATCTTGCTGGGCTATCCGGGCACCACTCAGGATGTGGATGTTTTTCCAGCCAGGTCTCCCGAGAATGGCAGGCGTATCGTGACGGCGCTGCGAAAAATCGGTTTTGAGATCCGTTCTGAATTGGAACGTGAGATTGTCGCGGGCAAAGATTTCGTGCAGATCAAGACCGGCCCATTCGACGTGGACTTGGTCTTTGCGCCCGACGGCATCGCCAGTTTCGAAGAGGCCAAGGCGCGGGGTCTAACGGAAGGGATTTTCCGAGTCGCCAATCTTCGGGACATCATTGCCAGCAAACGCGCAAGCGGACGGCGAAAAGACGAAATAGACCTGCCATTGCTGGAGAATTTCAGGGTGGAATTTGAGAAGCGCCATCCGGTGCCGCTTCGCTCCGCCTCGAACGTCGCGTCTGAAAAATCGTCCCGGAACTAATCAAAAAAAGATCCGTCCGGGAATTGAGGAATCCACAACTCCAATCGGTTCTGCGCTGTTATTCCGGTTCAGGGTTTCGGCTGCTAATCGACAGCATCACCAAAAGCAAAGACCAATCCATGCCTATCCGGTTGAAACACTAAACCACCACCGGATGTGACTTGGCTGGCCCATCGAGCACCGCCGGTGGCGGTCGCGACTGGACTTGGTGTGTGAACCGGATATGCATGGACCAATCTAGTGGTTGATTTTTTGGTGAGCGATGTCTGTTCCGATCATGGCGTTTCCAACACTTGCTTCCACTCGAACGTCAGGCGGCGACGATCCACCCAATCCTCAATCACCGATCGATCAATTTCTTCTGGTGAGATGGCCAGCATCGCCCGGACGTCCCTCAAATGCTTTTTGGAACCACCCTCCCGGTAATACTCCAGCTTGCGCACGATGACGTATTCGGGTGGCGCCACGGAAACGGGGGTGTCTTCCAACGTGTATTGCCGGGCGTGGCCAAACGCCCAAGCGTGCAATTCATCCTGGTTGACCGTGTAGCAGTCGGCCTTCAAAGCGGTTCCGGAATGAATCACATTAAAATGGCCGTGTCTTTCGCGGGCCATCTCCACGCAGATCACTTCGGCCGGTGGCAAATAAAAGTCCGATGCCGGAAATACGTCCGGCAACCGGGCCACATGCTCATGGCGAAGATAAACTATGAGGTCGATGTCGTGGGTTACACGCGGTTCGCCATACAACATCGCCGCCACGCTGCCGCTGATCAGATAACGGATTTCCAGCCTGTTTAAGGGCTCGACGAACAGCTGGATGAGATCAGCTTCGGGCATAAAGGAAGAGCCGCCGGACTTCCGTTTGAATGCGCTCGTCGGACCAGTCCGCGTGCTGGGATTTAAGAAATGCCGCCTTATGGCGGCGCAAGGTCCAATAAAAACGGCGCCCGGCCTGCCATCGTTGCCACGGGGTCATGCGTCGCAACGCGGCCCGTTGGTCATCGCTCGCTGGTTCGTCAGAGGACATTCGATGATTATCCAGCCTGGCCCGACTTCGGGCAAGCTTGTGGAACAACTGTATCTTTCGACGGGACCAACATCTTCAGAGCTCCGGCAACACCTTGATTGCCACTTCGCGATCCAGCTTGGTGTCTGTGGCGCGATACACCTCGCCCATTCCACCTTGACCATGCTTGGACGTGATTTTGTCGTGGGTGATGGTCGAGTCCAACACGGCGCGAATCATTTAGGAATTCGCTCTGGTTTGCAATCCTCGAGCGCCCAAGAACACGTTCTCCGAATTACCCGGTGTGCTCTTGCGCACCTCTGGCTCTCGGTGCCTTCGCGCTTAACTCCGCAGTCAACTGCGCCGGCAAGGCATTTAATCCTAGAAGCGGCTTTTCGATGGCCGCAAAGAAGCGCAAAGGGCGCAGAAAGAAATAGATCCAGCTGCGAAAGGGTTTACTCTCTGGATGAAGTGCTGGTTCCGACTCAATTCACGCACCACGATCCGAAATAGCCGCAGGACTTTCTGAGGTGTTGCTTCCACGCTGGTTTTATGCTTCATTCTCGGCAATATGCCGACGTACGAGTATGCTTGTTCGAAATGTGACGAAAAGTTCGAATTATTTCAGTCGATCAAGGACAACGCGCTTGAGACTTGTCCAAAAGACCGATGCAATCAGAAGCGCTGGGGTAAAGGGAAGGTAAAGCGAGTCATTGGAGCTGGAGCCGGTCTGATTTTTAAAGGAAGCGGTTTTTACATCACTGACTACCGCAGCGACAATTACAAGGAGGCGGCGAAGAAGGACTCGGCCTCGACCACCCCGGCGGCAACTTCGACCGAAAGCAAAGGCTCCGAATCGAAGCCGGCTGCAGCCAAGACGGATTCAAAACCGGCTGCCGCCGCGTCCGGATCCGCGAGCTAGGGCCTGGCGAACGCTGATGTACGACAGCGGTAAATCCTTTGGCCACCCAACAAATGTTCCGCTTGATTCTACGATCGGCACTGCTCATTGCCAGTGGAACTTTGCTGAGCGCAGCCATCGGGATCGAGCTTCATCGAACGCGGCGAACCGAGAACTTCTTTGTTCACGATCTTCGAGAAGTCCGGAATTCGACCTCGATTGCCGATGGAGGTGAAAATGAGCGGATCGAGCTTGGGCTTGACGTTCTTGCGGTTTCGGCTGAGCGAGTCAGACGCGCTGTCTTTAGATTTCTTGGAGTTCCTAGCTTTGGCGCGTCGTCGGTTCATTTAATCTTGAAAGAGAGATCGAAGGTTCGGTCGGAAATCCAGATTGTGCCTCTTTTTCACTGGAATGCTTGGCAATATCGAGTCGAAGTGGCCGAGTCTGTGATGAGGGAGAATCTTCTCCGAGGTCTAATCGAGGTTGTGCTTGTGGAGTTTGCGAATAGGGGGAATGGGCCGAAATCAGCAGAGATACCGCGGTGGCTGAAGGAAGGACTTACGTTTCAACTCATGAATTCTGTTGGCCCGGAACTAGTGATAAGCTCGGTTGAGCAGGGATCGATGCTTCGAAGCATTCGAAGACTTTTGGGCGCCGATCCCGCGCGCGAGACTCACGCGATTCTGCGGCCAGGTAACAACCCAAGCGTTTCGGACTTAAGCTACCCTTCATCAGAACAACTCGAAGGAGAGAACTTCAAGAAATACCAGGCCGCCGCGCAACTGTTCTTATTGGAACTTCTCAGGTTGCCTGCGGGTGACGAGTACCTGGTCCGCATGATCCGAAACCTTCCGAACTTCTGGAATTGGGAGAGCTCGTTCTTGCGAGGGTTCAGCGCGCACTTTCAATCGATGTTGGATGTTGAGAAATGGTGGGCTGTTACGATGGTTAGTTTTACCGGGCGCGATCCAACACAGGTTTGGTCGCCTGCGATCTGCCTGCAACAGTTAGATGAGATTCTTTTGCCGACAACCCACCTTCGTTGGTCCACGAATGCGCTTCCGATCAGGGGCCATGCTACTCTGCAACAAGTTCTGTCCGAATGGGATTTCCGCCCCCAACGGGAAGTTCTGTGGCAGACGGTTCGGCGATTGACAGCCCTGAGAACCTATTGTCCATCGGTGATCCTTCCTCTCGTTGATGCGTACCGTTCGAGCCTTTTGCGGTATATGGAGAAGCGCGCAAGTCTGATTACGGCACCTTCGAACAAGTTGTATTCTGCTCCGTCGACTCAACAGATTGTGGGAGAAACGGTAAATGAATTGGATGAACTGTATCGCTGGCGTGAAGCACTGCGCCGGGAGTACGCACCCGGTCCACTTGCCGGAGTCATTGATTGATAAGTTGTTGATGACCAAAATTTTGTGTTAGCCAGCTTGACACGGTTCCACTCCAAAATATAGTTCCCGATCATGTTGAATAATGGATTGCCCCTGTCCGCCAAGGATTCGACTTCGATTGATGCTTTGAACTCGCTGAAAGAGTTTAAGTCGGCGGGTCGAGGATTTTGGGCAAACGTGCCCGAGAGCGAATGGAATGATTGGCGATGGCAATTGAAGAATCGCATTAGCTCAATGTCTAAGCTGGAGCCATTGTTGCCCACGCTAACACCGGAGGAGCGGGGAGGAGTTCTATTGGCCAATACGAAACTTGCATTAGCGATTACCCCTTATTTCTTTAACCTTATCGATCCTTCGGACGAGAATTGTCCGATTCGCACTCAGATGATTCCTCGAATTGAGGAAACTCACACGGCATCCTGGGAAATGCTCGACCCCTGCGGCGAGGACGAACACTCGCCGGTGCCGGGGCTCGTGCATCGGTACCCGGATCGAGTCTTGTTCTTAGTGACCGATCGTTGTGCTGCCTATTGCCGCTATTGCACGCGCTCGCGCCTAGTGAGCAACGCGACCGGGTACGACTTCCACGCGGATTTTGAGAGACAGCTTGACTATATCCGGAAGACTCCTGCCGTTCGGGATGTTCTGTTGAGCGGCGGAGATCCGCTCCTGTTTAGCGATCACAAACTCGAGATGCTTTTGACGCAGTTGCGGGCCATTCCGCACGTCGAATTTATCCGAATTGGAACCCGAATTCCAATCTTTTTGCCGCAGCGGATTACGGTCGAATTGTGCGCGATGCTAAAGCGATTTCATCCGCTTTTTATCAGTATCCACTGCAATCATCCAAGGGAATTGACCACGGAAGTGCGGGAAGCGCTCGGCCGGTTGGCGGATGCGGGAATCCCGTTGGGGAACCAGTCGGTCTTGCTTAGAAACGTCAACAACGAACTCACCGTCATGAAAGCACTGATGCAGAAGCTGCTCATGTGCCGAGTCCGGCCGTACTACATCTACCAGTGTGATCTGATTTCGGGATCGGCTCACTTGCGTGGAAGCGTCCGGGAAGGGCTTGAGATCATGAAGGGACTTCGCGGACACACGACCGGATATGCGGTTCCCCAGTTTGTCGTCGATGCTCCTGGCGGAGGGGGGAAAGTTCCCGTGAATCCCGACTATGTGCTGAGCAGAAATGCAGACCGTGTGATTCTTCGAAATTTTGAGGGCAAAGTTTTCGAGTATCCAGAAGCGGCTGATGGCTTGCCGGTAGCGTCGCCGCCCAAGATGATTGAAGAGACAGAGTTGGTCTGAGAGTTCATTCTTAGGGACTCTTTAATGCCACCTGAATCTCAATCCTCGAAACGCGCGCGGCTTTTAGAGATCCTCCCTCTGTTAGATCAGGCGTATCCCGAGGTGCGGTGTGAATTGACGCATTCGAACCCGCTTGAGCTGTTAATTGCAACGATTCTATCGGCGCAGTGCACCGACAAACAGGTCAACATTGTGACAGCGGACCTGTTCGCGAAGTATAAGACGGCTTCCGATTATGCGAGTGCCGATCCGGCCGAGTTGGAAAACAATCTTCGGCGCATTGGGCTTTTCCGGAACAAGGCGAAGAATATTCGGGCATGCTGCGCCAAGTTGGTGGCCTTGCATGATGGATTGGTGCCCAATTCGATGGAATCCCTGGTTCTGCTGGATGGGGTCGGACGCAAGACCGCCAACGTGGTTTTGGGAAATGCGTTTGGCATTAGCGTCGGAATTGTGGTGGACACACATGTGGCTCGGCTTTCGCAGCGTCTAAGGTTCACCACAGAGACGGCGCCCGAGAAAATTGAGCGAGCCCTTGTAAGACTGGTGCCAAAAACCGATTGGACAACGTTCAGTCACTGGCTGATCTGGCACGGGAGACGCCGGTGCATCGCGCGAAAACCAGATTGTGCAGGCTGCGAACTAAAACTTTATTGTCCTTCCGTGGATGCCTTCAAGACACGATGAATCCTCGGATCGAGTAACGGGCTGCCTTGGGTGTGCTTATGCGAGGCGAGGGCGATCACTGGTTTCTCCTGGAATCTGGGGAGGCGGGAGCCGAAGAGAATATGGCGGTGGACGAGGCGCTGCTGGACTCAAGTTCACAGATCGGCCGCCCGGTGCTTCGTTTTTACCAATGGTCTCATTCTGCCGCATCGTTTGGATATGCGCAAAATTACGGGGAGGTGTCAGCCTGGACCTCGGTTCGACCCCTCGTTCGGCGTCCTACGGGTGGCGGGTTGGTGCTGCACGGCTCTGACTGGACCTACAGTCTTATTCTCCCTCGCGATCACTGGTGGCATAGATCCACGGCCAGGGACAGTTACCGCCGAATACACATGTGGATCCAATCGGCTTTGGCTTCGACTGGTGTTAAAACGGAGTTATCCGAAAGGGCTTCGAGCGGTTTGGCGGGACAATGCTTTGCCAGACCTGAGGAGTTGGACTTGCTGTTTGAGGGAAAGAAGATTGCGGGAGCAGCGCAGCGCCGGAGCCGGACAGGGTTGTTGATTCAAGGTTCGGTTCAATCCGAAATGTTCAAAATAACGGAGAGCATGTGGAGGCGAGCAATGACATCGACGTTTCCCGTCGATTGGAGGGCTGATTGGGTTGGTTTGAAGCTCAATCCGGAAGTTTCCCGGCGAGTCGGTGAATTGTTGCGCGACAAGTATTCGAAATCGGAATACCATCAAAAGCGTTAATTGAGCTTTTCGATGGTGGCGAAGGTTCCAAGAAACAATTGTGGGAACCGCGCAGAGTTAGGGAAGAGCTTCAATCCATTCGGTAGTGAGGCAACTTTCGGGGATTGCCGGTTTATTGTAGTGTGGTTTAGCAGCTATGGCACAGTTTTCATATAAAGCTCGGCGAAAGTCGGGAGAGGTGGTTACAGGTGTATTGGATGTTGCGGATCGCTCTGATGCGGTGATTCAGATTGAGAGGTTGGGGCTTTTTCCGGTGACGGTTGAGGCTTCAAGAATCTCGGCAGCCTTGCGAAATGAACCATCTGCCGGTCGAGATCGGTCGAAGGCGGTTCTGTTGCCGCCGGCCTTGCGCGAACTCATCAACCGGCAGCGCAGGCCCAAGCTTCAAGAACTTGCGACCTTCACCCAGCAACTCGCGAACCTGTTAAAATCGGGAATGCCCCTCACGGTAGCGTTGAACAGTATGACGCATCTGGAGTCGAGAGGCATTTCGTCGCAGGTGAGCCGGCAGTTGAAGCAGGATGTGATGGAGGGCAAAGGATTGTCGGACGCGATGGCGAAGCAGCCGATTGTGTTTTCCGACTTATACGTGAACATGGTTCGGGCTGGAGAGCAGAGCGGAGCCCTTGTGGATGTATTAGAGAGGCTGTCCCAGCACTATGAGCGATTCGCCGAAGTGCAGCAAAAGTTCACTTCCGCTCTGATCTATCCGTCGATTGTCGCGAGTGTCGGCATATTGATCATGTTCTTTTTCATGACTTATATGCTGCCCAAGTTCATGGAGATTTTTGACGGAATGAACGTTGAACTGCCGGCGGCAACACGATTCTTGATCGGAATCAGCAACCTTTTCAGTGGCTATTGGTGGTTGATGTGCCTAGTCGCGCTTACGGTGGGAGTCGTGTTCAAAAGATTTCAATCTACTGAAAACGGGAAGCGGGCCATCGATCGGTGGAAACTGCGTGCGCCAATTTTGGGGAAGGTGGTCAAATTGAATCTTTATGGCCAGTTTGCGCGCACTTTGGCGACACTTCTTAAGAACGGCGTGCCCGTGCTGACAGCTCTCAAGATTACGGAACAGATCATTCCGAATCGTATATTTAAGGACGCAATCGGCAAAACGCGAGAAGATGTGACGGACGGAAAAACGATCGCCCAGCCTTTGACTCGAAGCAAAATCTTTCCACAACTAATGATTGATCTACTGAAGATCGGAGAGGAAACGGGCGACGTGCCGGGCGCATTGGAGAATGTCGCCAACACATACGAAAACGAGTTGAGCATTGCATTGAGAGTGACGACAAGCTTAATCGAGCCGGCGATGATCATCGTAATGGCTCTGGGAGTAGGATTCCTTCTCTTCAGCGTCCTCTCCGCAATGTTTGCGATTACTTCCAACATCGCCCGATAATGCAATTTGCAAGAGAGACTTGGTCAAAATCGCGCGCTTCGAAGGGTGTGATCGAAAACGATTGTTTGACCCTCCCGTGTGAATCTGGGCGTGTTTGGGAGGCTCCCCATAATGGAGGCTCCAAAGGCAAGTGTGGATTCACGCTGATCGAAATCATGATTGCGATGAGCATCGCCATGATCATGATGGCGATCGGGATTCCTGCGTTTGTTCGTTCGATGAAAAAGGAAGGATTGCGCAGGGCGGTTAGCGATATGGTTGAGGCGTGCAGCAATGCGCGCACTCAATCAATTCTGAAAGGCAACCCAATGGAGCTTGTAATCCGCGCTGAAGATATGAGTCTCTCCGTTCAGTCTGCTCCGCGCAATAACGACGGATGGTTTTCCCCGAGGCTGCCTGGTCCCGGCGTAGGCGGTGCAGAGTCGGGAACCCCAGCGGGAGCCCGCTTTTCAAGCCAATTTCCGGATGGTGTCGCGGTAAAGCTGCTGTATGTGAATCTGAAGGATAAGATGGAACTTCCGGAAGCAAGGGTTCGGTTCTATCCAAATGGAACCTGTGACGAGTTCACGATTATTCTGTATTCGGGCGAGGGCGAGAGGAAAATTAGTCTGGACGTGGTGACCGGATTGTCAGACCTGGAGGTGATTCGGTGAATCTTCATAGGGGAGCGGCTGCTTTTACTCTCTTGGAAGTGCTCGTTGCGGTCGCGATATTCTTTGTCGCGATCTTTGCGATTCTCGATTTGACGACACAGACGGTGGGTTCGGCTCGGTATCTTCAGACGTCGCATCTCGATGTAAGCAGTCTGGGAGCAATGATGTCGTTGACGAATCGGGTTGAGGAAGGAGAGGTTCCCCGTGAGATCATCACACCGTTCGAGGAGGCGAATCCCGGTTACGCATGCCGTGGAAACATTTTTGAAGTTTCATCGAATGGGTTGTTTCAAGTCGATTTTCAGATTTATAGCGTCAAGGGAAAGAAGGTTGCCGGGACCACGCTGAGCATGCTGATTTTCCGCCCTGAAGGAGCGGGGAGATTCCGAAGCGGTATTCGACGATGAAAGCGAGTCAATGCATCGGCGGTTCGGGGAGTTTGCGAAAGAGAACTTTCGCCGGATACCGAACAATAGGACATTCCGAGATTTTTGCGTTCACATTGATCGAGATCATGCTCGCGATCACGATATTCGGGATGGTGCTCTTAGGAATATACTCGAGCTGGACAGCAATTTTGAGAAGCTCGAAGGTGGGCTTGGCCTCAGCGGCCGAGACCCAACGCACACGCATGTCTCTGCGGGCGATTGACGAGGCGCTTGGTTCCGCGCAGTTGTTTGGTGCGAATATTGCGTATTACTGGTTCTTGGCTGACACGAGCGGTGACTTCGCAGATCTGAGTTTTGTCGCGCGGTTACCCTCTTCCTTCCCGGGCAGCGGTCTCTTCGGAGAGCAGGTTGTGCGGCGTGTAAGATTCTTTGTGGATTCCGATGAGAGGCAGCTCTTGCTCCAGCAAACGCCTTTGCTGGAAGCGAACGAGGCAAAAGTCAAACCGTACACAATTGTTCTCGCCCCGAACGTCAATTTGTTCGGATTGGAATTCTTTGACACAAACAAGTTCGAATGGGTGGAGGAGTGGCTCTCCACGAATCAGCTTCCAAAAATTGTGAGGGTCTCTCTTGGTTTTGGTGATTCCCAAAAGCGTGTGTCGAGACCGGAGGACGTCGCGAGGAAAACTGTGTTTCTGGCTTCTTCAGCAATTCCGCCCCAACTTCAGATCCCTGCTATCCGTGGGAACCCCGGGTTTGTCCCGAACCCACTCCAAGCCCCACCTGCGCCAACCCAGCAGACGTTGGCGCCACAGTCTGCGGAGCAATGAGATTTGCCTTACGACGTGAACCGCGCGGCATCGCCCTGATCATTGTGATGATCGTCATCACTGTCCTGGGAATTCTCGCTGGAGGTTTTGCATCGGCAATGCGAATTGAAACGAAACTGGCGCGTAACACCAGCTTCGAAAATGAGCTCGAATGGATTGGAAGATCCGGTGTCGAGTTTGCGCGTTACCTCCTTGTCGAGCACATGAACGTCGTAAATGAACCCTGGGATTCGCTGAACCAAAAATGGGCGGGCGGACCGCTCGGAACCAACGATGTGTTGGAGCTCTTGTCTCTCGATAACAATAGACTCGGTGCTGGGTATTTCTCGGTTAAAATCATCGATTTGGAGCGTAAGTTTAACATCAACGGAATCAATGATGGAAACGCCTATATTTTTGAAAAGGGACTGAGTTTGATCGGCGTCGATCCGGCGGAATCGGCCATCATCAAAGATTCACTTCTCGACTGGATTGATCGAAACGATGAACCTCATTTCTACGGAGCGGAGACTGACGATTATTTGAGCGCGCCAAATACTGGTTTTCCGCCTTATGTGGCGAAGAACGGGCTGATCGACGATTTGGGGGAGTTGCTGTTTGTGCGCGGTGTAACTCCGGAAATGTGTCGAAGAACAGGTTCTGAATCATCGTCATCTGGACGGGATCACACTTTCAGCGGATCGGGGGCGGGGTTTGGACTATTCGATCTTTTTACCACGATGTCTTCCGGAGCAATCAATATCAACACTGCCCCCACGCAGGTGCTTCAGTTGTTTCCGGGCATTGATGCGAATCTCGCCCAGGGGATCATTATGCTGCGGGCCGGCTGGGATGGGGTGGACGGGACGGAGGACGACGTACCGTATAAATCGGTTGGCGAATTAATTAATGTGCCGGGTATGGTTCCTCAATTTGTTCAACAACTGCAAGGCTTGCTGAGAACACGGAGTCTCACATACGAAGTGCATGTGGAAGCGAGAATCGATCAATACACGCGTCGATACTCTGCAGTCGTGCGGCGGAATGCCTCAAATCCAAGGGACGTTCAAACACTTCTTTTTCACTGGGAATGATGCCGTGATTCGCAGACGCTCCGATCCAGGAGCTGTAAGTCCTGATGCCGGTCTAGACTGAAACACATGGGTTCTATTCTCTTTGTTACAGGAACAGATACAGGGGTTGGAAAAACCCTTTTGACAGCGATGTTATTGGCGCATTTCCGGTCCCGCGGAGTTCGTGTATTTGCGATGAAACCAATCTGCTCCGGTTCCCTTTCGGACGTCCGATTGCTGTCTCATCTTCAGGACGGAGAGCTTTCCAGAGAGCGAATGAATCTGTTCCATTGTCGCGAACCCGTGGCACCTGTTGCAATGCCTCGAAATCCCCGTACAAGGATTTCCATGGAAAAGATCGTCAGCGAAATCCGTAGTATTCAATCGGAGTGCGATCTGCTGATCGTCGAAGGGTGCGGAGGGGTGATGGTTCCAGTTAGTAACAACTGGATGATTCGAGATTTGATCGGAGCGTTAAAATGTTCGGTCGCCTTGGTCGCGCGGAATAGGCTGGGCGCAATTAACCACACACTATTGTCTATTGAGAGCCTCCGTGTCACGGGGGTTGCAGATTGTCGAGTCGTGATGATGAACTGTAAATCGGCGTCTCTCGCGACCAGGACAAACGCGCGCGTTTTGCGGAATCTAATAGCACCCGCGAAGCTATTTCAGATCCCGTTTCTTGGCCCGAAAGCGGTCTTGATCGAGGCGGTAAAAATAAATGCAAAAAGATTCAAGAAAACTCTTGCGCTTATCGCAAAGATGACTAGGTTCTAGTCCGCTTTTGGACGAACGGTAGCACCGAGAGCCTGTTAAAAGCAATTTGACAGAGCTCAGAGTTTAACTAAAGTATCCGCGTTCAAAGTGAGCATCTGAGATGTCGTAAAAGAGCGGCACTCAGGTTTTTTGTCCCTTGAGAGGGAAATAATTTAGAGGTGTCAGCACCTCATTGTTCATTGACAATTGAATTGTGCGATAAGTTAGAGCCCTCAAGATTCATTCGTGTTAGTCGAATGGGCTTTGAGTTTAAAGTTGAATTAGCGTTAGGGTTTTAAGCCCTAACAGAACAAGCTAACGTTTTATACGGAGAGTTTGATTCTGGCTCAGAACGAACGCTGGCGGCGTGGATAAGACATGCAAGTCGAACGCTGATTGGAGGGTAGCAATATTCTTCAGTCGGAGTGGCGAAAGGGTGCGTAACACGTGGGTAATTTGCCGTGAAGTTGGGGATAACTCCGAGAAATCGGAATTAATACCGAATGTGACCTTCGAAGGGAATCCTTTGAAGTTTAAAGTTGGGGACCGTAAGGCCTGACGCTTCACGATAAGCCCGCGACCTATCAGCTAGTTGGTGAGGTAACGGCTCACCAAGGCTAAGACGGGTAGCTGGTCTGAGAGGACGACCAGCCACACTGGAACTGAGACACGGTCCAGACACCTACGGGTGGCAGCAGTCGAGAATCTTTCACAATGGGCGAAAGCCTGATGGAGCGACGCCGCGTGGGGGATGAAGGGCTTCGGTCCGTAAACCCCTGTCATTCGTGAACAAACCTTCATGTTAAATAGGCGTGAAGCTGATAGTAGCGAAAGAGGAAGGGACGGCTAACTCTGTGCCAGCAGCCGCGGTAATACAGAGGTCCCGAGCGTTGTTCGGATTCACTGGGCGTAAAGGGTGCGTAGGTGGCGGGGTAAGTTCGATGTGAAATCTCCGAGCTCAACTCGGAAATTGCATTGAATACTATTCTGCTTGAGGATCGGATGGGAGACTGGAATTCTCGGTGTAGCAGTGAAATGCGTAGATATCGAGAGGAACACCA